>NZ_JBKHKJ010000023.1:0-87586 GCF_046546515.1 Parasediminibacterium schistidii
TTTGGAACTTTCGGGAAGTTGCCCCCTAGCTATTTGAAATCTCCTTCAACAACGCATTCTCCTTTTGCAAATCCGCCAATTGCTGTTGCAGCGTAGCTATTTGTGCCTGCAGGTTTTTTTCGGCTGTGGTGGGGCTTATGTTTTCGGGCAGCAGGGTTTGGGGTGGCTCAAACAGGTTGCGGCCTAGCCAGCGGGTGTGTATATGCAAATTTGTAATGAGTGTCATCTGAGTATTTTTTCAAAAGGAATAGCTTTCATTTGCACTATGGTTTGGCAAGGCATTTTTTCCTAAATTTTAAATATTAGGCTTTACATGAACATAACTCATTGGAATACAGTAGTTTACGTTTTTTATGAGTGCGTATTTTATGCGTATTTTGTGCCTACTTTTTGCGTGTTTTGTGCATACTTAATGCATGTTTTGTGCTTACTTTCTGCGTATTTTTTGAGTAAAAATAACATATTATAACTTTTTTATTTTAATGTTAAAAATAGTGCCACAAGGCTAGGGCAACCGGTTCGGTTGGAACCAAATGTGGGCAAAGGAGCCATATAATGTAAAATTGGGAATAATTTACGGGATATTGAAAAGCACAATCCTATATGGGGGAATTATGGGATGCTCATGGGGGCATATTTCCCCCATATAGGATTTTTATTTTGGGCTATATATTATTCCATGCCAACTTTACAGTAAAACAGGCACTAGCCACATTAGCTTTAGCTCCTGCACCAGTTGGTAGATGGCTTGGGAAAATGATAATTCACCCTCAAAATCTTATCAGTTTATTATCAATAAACTATCATTCCATTATTAGAATACTACCATTTCATTATCAATAAACTATCATAAAATTCACTTAAATTATCATAAAAAACGAGGTTTAAAAAACATAAAATAGCTGAATAACAATGCGTTACAAGCAAAAAGACACGACAGAAAAAAAATAAATCAGGGAAAAAGCAGAAAAACAGCCATTTCAAATCTTCGCTAGTTCTTCAATTTCCTCTTTCTTAAAATGGGCATAAAATGATGGACTTGTACGAGCGTGTGAAGCATTTTATTTCACAACAAATTGTCCAATAAAACAAAAAAAAGCCTGCCAATTTAAAACTGGCAGGCCGATAACTTTTAAAAAAGGTGTGTACTATTATTTAAAGTCTGTATCCGCAATATTGCTGTTTGCTTTTGCTTCTTTTACTTTAAATTCTATTAAATAGCCGCCCATTTCGCCTTTGCGGGTGTAGGGTATTTTTACGCCGTTGGGCAGTTCTTTATAATCGCTGTATTCTGTATTAGAAGTATTGCCGCCTTTTATGGTTGCTTCTTTTACTTTTAGGCCTGTTTTTTCATCGTAGTAGCGTTCGGTTTTGTTGCCGTCTGCTTTTGTTTCTGTTACTAGGTAGGCAAGCCCATCACCTGCAATAACTAAGTTAGGCGCCAACTGGAAGCTAGCTAGGTTGGCATCGTATTCAGTAAATATTTTTGTATTGCTTTTAAAGCCAGCTTTTGCCTCGTCTGGCAATGGAGCAGCTTGTCCGTTTTGGAATACGGAAACGCTGTCGCCATTGATGATTATTTTAAAAGGTACCATGCTCATGGTAGGTATGGCTATTTCCTGAAAATATTTGTCCGGTGCTTTTTGCTTCACGGTCATGTTTACTTCCACGCCTTGTATGGTGCCAACAGAAGCCACGGAAAGGTCTGTAATGGCTTTTACTTTTTCGGTACCGCCAATGGCTTTGATGTAGTTGTCAAATACTTTTTTTACCGTGGTGCCAGCAGGCACTGCTTTGGTATTCGCCCCTGCCCATACATTGTTGTCTGGGTTCACATCCGGGAATTCATGGTTAGGGTCAATAGTGATATTGGTAATTTTTGAAGTTGATTTGTAGCGGAATGTCCATGTGCCGCCACGTTGCCATATTTCAACAGGTAAATGGATGGTGTCTTTTTTGCCATTTTCTTCTTTTATGGCAAGCACCACTGGCAGTGCCATTTCTTCTAGGTTTTCTATGGTTATTAAAGCACCTTTCTTTTCATCGTTTTCCTGATAAACCACTTTTTTCACGCCTTGGTCTAGCTTCCAGGTGTGCAAGAACCATTCCCTAAAAAACCAGCTTAGGTCTTCACCAGATACATTTTCCATGGTGTGGAAAAAGTCCCAAGGGGTTGGGTGCTTAAATGCCCAACGTTTGATATAAGTGCGGAAAGCATAGTCGAACCTTTCCTTGCCTAATATATGGTTGCGCAGTATATTAAGACCAACGCTTGGCTTATCATAAGCAGCGACGCCTAGGAAGTTGGGGCTTAATACTTCAGGTATGTTCATGATGGCTTCCGCCTTTTCGCCAAAAGCATATTTTGCTTTTTGCTGCACGTCTTCTTTTTCTACATATTCGCCTTTGTTGAATACTTTGGTGTCAACACCGTTGATAAACGTATTAAAACCTTCGTCCATCCAAGCATATTTACGCTCGTTGCTGCCTACAATCATTGGGAACCAGTTGTGGCCAAACTCGTGGTTGGTTACTTCCCACAACTCGCCTTTCTGGGCATTGTGTCCACAAAAAACAATGCCGGGGTATTCCATGCCGCCTACTATACCCGCTACATTGGTAGCCACTGGGTAGGTATATTCAAACCATTCATCCGAATATAGCTCAATACAGTTTTTTACATATTCCGTGCTCCTGCCATAGCCATCGTTGCCCTTGCTTTCTATTGGGTAAACAGATTGTGCCAATATTTTTTTGCCGCTAGGCAAATTAATCCTTGCTGCATCCCAAATAAACGCTTTGGATGCTGCCCATGCTACGTCGCGGGTATTTTTGCAAGTAAAATGCCAAGTAAGGCTTGGTTTGGCTGGATAAAAAGAACTACCTGTAATTTCTGTTGAATCTTTAATAGAAACAGTTGCATCACTGCTGGCGGCCTTAGCCAATTTTGCAATAGTAGCAGGTTTCAAAACTTCGGTAGGGTTTGCCAAGCTGCCAGAACCTACCACAACCAAGTTGGCTGGTGCAGTGATGGTATAGTCATAATCTCCATAGTCTAGGTAAAACTCGCCTGCCCCTTGATAAGGCAGTGTATTCCAGCCAAGTATGTCGTCATACACTTCCATCCGTGGGTACCACTGGCCTACTTCGTATATCCAGCCGTTTTTTGTGTTTAGCCTGCCGCAACGGTCAGTGCCATATTCTGGAAGCACAAAAGAATAATCTATTTTAATGGTAATTTTTGCACCGTTGCCTTTTAGGGTATCTTTCAATTTTAGCTGCAAGCGGGTATCGTTTACTAGATAATCTACTTTTTCGGCTTTTCCGTTTTGTATAACGGTTACTGTTTTCAGTTCGCTGCCCTTGGTAAAGGTTTTGGCCGAAAAGCGTCCACCTGTTACAGGGCTAGTCAATTCTCCACGGGAGTCTTCCTTGTAAATATTCTGGTCCAGTTGCAGCCATAGGAAAGGCAGCTTGTCTGGGCTGTTATTGGTATAAGTAATAGTGGCACTACCAGTTATCCTATGCGAAGCCGTGTCCAACGTTACATCTATTTTATAATCGGCTTTGTTTTGCCAGTATTTCACGCCCGGCTCACCACCAGCAGTACGGTATTCGTTGCCATTGGTGGTGTAAAAAAGCGGGTTAAATACTTTGTGCTGGTCGTACTTGGAAGGAGCTGCTTGCTGTGCATTTGAACTTAGTGCAATAACAAGGAAAGCTGCTAGCAGGCGTAAAGGGTTTTTGATAAAATTCATAAATCTTTTGTTGATTACGTGCCTAAATTAATGGTAGAAGCATTATAAACAAAAAATATTGTTTAAAAGGCCATGTCTGAACCAGGATTTATGGAATTTTATAGATTAAAGTGAAATTTGTTATGCTCATTATTGCTATATCTATCCCGAGCATTTGCTTTTTTGAAAGACTATGACTAGCTAAGTATGCAGACTTAATTAAGTTAATACTATTTATTTTAGAGACCTCACCCCAACCCCTCTCCGAAGGAGAGGGGCAAGAACCAAACCCTCGCAGAATTATATTAAGGTAATTATGGCTTATTACTTAAGAAAAATTAACTTAAATGTTTTATATGCTTTAACCCGGATTTTGCAGTTGAAATCTATTGCAAGACTCAACTACTTCAAACACAAGCATTTGCTTGATTTTTTGGCCTTGCCATAGTACACTATGTTTTCGACCAAAAATTCGGCTCAAATACTTGTATTTATTGCATTTGAGCCTTTCATAACGAAGTCAACTGCATAATCCGGGTTTAAAGCTTAGCTACATTTTCTTCCGTTCTATATCCCAGACTTGGCAACTTTAAACAAGATACTGCAGGAAGCCGTGCAAATTTGTAATGTGGAAAGAAGGCGCTGCTGCCTAGAAATGCAGGCATCAAATCATGCCCACGAAAGCAAGAACATACATACAAGTCTTATTCAAAAAAGCAAAGTTGCCCGAAGGGCAACATCAGGAATATTGAAAAACACGATTTTCTTAACAAAAAATGGTAAACGTATTTCAGGACATGATATGGTAATTTTGGTTGTGTATTTCCTTCCTTTCTACCTCCCTTCATTTCTCTATATTTGCCGCTCAAAAAAATAGGATACAATGTATAGGACACATACCTGTGGCGAATTGAGGATTGGGCAAGCCGGGCAAACTGTTACCCTTGCAGGATGGGTGCAAACAGTAAGGAAATTTGGGAGCATTACTTTTGTGGACCTTCGGGATAGGTATGGTATCACCCAATTGTTATTAAACGAATCGCTCAATGCTAAATTAGATGCACAGCCGCTAGGCCGCGAATTTGTATTGCAAGCAACGGGTAAAGTAAACGAACGTAGCAATAAAAACCTGAATATACCCACTGGTGAGATAGAGTTATTGGTAAGCGATTATAAGATACTGAACAAAAGTGCCGTGCCGCCTTTTACTATACAAGACGATACCGATGGCGGGGATGACATACGCATGAAATACCGCTACCTCGATTTACGCAGGAATGCAGTAAAACGCAACTTGGAATTGCGCTATGCCGTAAACCGCAGTGCAAGGAACTACCTGCACGAGAACAGTTTCATGGATATAGAAACCCCATTCCTTATTAAATCCACCCCTGAAGGGGCAAGGGACTTTGTGGTGCCAAGCCGGATGAACGAAGGACAGTTTTACGCATTGCCACAAAGCCCACAGACATTTAAGCAGTTGCTGATGGTAAGTGGCTACGACCGCTATTACCAGATAGTAAAATGCTTCCGTGACGAGGACTTGCGTGCAGACAGGCAGCCAGAATTTACACAGATTGACTGTGAAATGGCATTTGTAGAACAAGAGGATATTCTCCAAATGTTTGAAGGGTTAATCAAACGCATATTTAAGGACGTTAAAAATATTGATTATACCGATGTGGTAAAACGCATCACTTGGGAAGATGCGATGTGGAACTATGGCAATGACAAGCCAGACATCCGTTTTGGCTTGGAGATAGGCAATTTAAAATTTCCACAACATGCTTTCCTTTCAAAGACAAGTTCTTTAGAAGATGCAGGGGTACTTACAGGATTTCCAGTTTTTGATGATGCCGAAACGGTTTTAGCAATTGCCATCCCCGGCTGTAGTGAGTACACCCGCAAGCAAACTGACGAAATAACAGAATGGGTGAAAAGGCCACAAATAGGCATGAAAGGCTTGGTGTACATAAAGTGCAACAAAGACGGTACTCTTAAAAGCAGCGTTGACAAATTTTATACCGAGGACAAGCTAAAAGCCATAGCTGCTGCCGCAAAAGCACAACCAGGAGATTTGATATTGATATTGGCTGGTGCAGAGGAACGCACCCGCAAAGCCACCAGCGACTTGCGCATGGAGATGGCCACACGCCTTGGCTTGCGGAAGAATGACGAATTTAAACTATTGTGGGTGCTTGACTTCCCGCTGTTTGAATATGCAGAGGAAGATAACCGATGGGTAGCCCGCCACCATCCTTTTACATCGCCTAAGCCAGACCAGATTGATGTAATGATTAATAATAACCCATTGATTGAAGATGCAGCAAAATACCTAGAACACCCATATAGCAACATCAAAGCAAATGCTTATGACATGGTGCTAAATGGCAACGAAATAGGAGGGGGGAGCATCCGTATTTTCCAAAGGGAATTGCAGGAGAAAATGTTTGCTGCCCTAGGCATGACAGAGGAAGAAGCCAACCATAAATTCGGCTTCTTGCTAGGTGCTTTTGAATATGGCGCACCGCCACATGGGGGCCTAGCTTTTGGGTTTGACAGGCTTTGTGCCATTCTAGGCGGCAGCGAGAGCATCCGTGACTTTATCGCCTTCCCTAAAAACAATAGCGGCAGGGATGTAATGCTGGATGCACCAAGCAGCATAGATGATAAACAACTAGTAGAGTTGAAAATAAAATTGGCATTATAGGGGCAACCCCTGCGGTTGCCTTGCAGGGTAATGTAAAGTATAAATGGATGGTAGCTTTTATAGGCTGCCATCCATTTTTTTATTTTTTATTAATTTAAAAATAAGTCTTAACATTGAACTTTAAATAAAACAAAAAACTGCCCCCCAGATGAAAGCCTTAAAAATCATTTTTATTGTATTGGTAGCTATTGTTGCCGTTGCTTTGATTGTTGCTGCATTTGCAAAGAAAACCTATTCTGTAGAAAGGGAAATTGTAATTAACAAGCCCAAGGCACAGGTTTTTAATTATATTAAGTATCTAAAAAACCAAGATAGTTATAGCAAATGGGCTAAGATGGACACAGAAATGAGAAAAGAATACAAAGGTATAGATGGTACTGTTGGGTTTACCTCAGCATGGGAAAGCGACAAAAAAGATGTAGGTCAAGGCATACAGGAAATAAAAAAGATAACAGAAGGCGAAAAACTAGAAATGGGCATACACTTCATAAAGCCATTTGATGGCCTTGCAGATGCTGAAATAACTACTATTGCACTTGACAGTACCAAAACAAAAGTAACATGGGGTTTCCAAAGCAAAATGAACTATCCCATGAATCTTATGCTGCTGTTTATGGACATGGAAAAAATGATTGGCGGCGACCTTGCTATTGGGCTGGGTAACCTAAAAAGTATTTTGGAAAAGTAGGGGATAATAAAAACTATGCTTTTTCATTTTTTTTCTTTCTTATGTGTGCTATATGCCTATGTGGTAAAAAACAACCTTTAAATCTGTTAAAAAAAAGCAACAAACTTTTACGGTTTGTGTTTTGGTACAATGATTGGAGCTATTTTTGAAAAAATTAATTATATGAAGAAAATTTTGTTATCCTCTTTAGCTATTGCTGCTATCTGTGTTTCTGTTAATGCCCAAAGTTTTAGCCTTGGCGTGAAAGCTGGTGCAATAGGCACAAAAATTGATGGGAACTCTTTTGATAAAGGCTATCAGCTTTCTTATCAGGCAGGTGCATTTGCAGAAGTTGATTTGTTAGGTACAATTGGTATTCAACCAGAATTGCTGCTGAGCCAAACCAATACTACTTATTCTACTGCTACAACTGTAGGTGGTGTAGCAAGTAGCTTTTCTACTGACATTAAGTTAAGCTATCTTTCAATACCAGTTTTATTAAGGTATAATGTTGCTAAAATATTAACCTTCAACTTGGGACCGCAATATAGTATCCTTTTAAACAAAGGTAAAAGTGGTGTTGATAACGTGAATGATGCATTTAAGAGCGGAGATTTTGCAATAGTAGCTGGTGCTCAGGTTCATGTTAGTTCATTAAGGGTTTATGCCCGTTATGTTGTTGGCTTAAGTGATCAAAATGATGCAAAAGTTGCTTACAATACCGATAAATGGAAAAGTCAACAAATACAAGTAGGTGTAGGTATTAAATTACTTTAATTAGAAATTATTTTATTCAAAAAAGGCTGATGCATGTTTGCATCGGCCTTTTTTATTGCTATGAAGATGTTGACCGATAACTAAGTGATTTAAAGGCCTTAGCTATAAGCTGCCATCGTATCGTTTACTTGTTTCCTCAAGAAATCTAAATTTTCCTTTATTTTGTCTTCGGTGTCGCATATTGGGTAAGGTGGCTGGAGAAACTCGGCATCTATAACCCCATCTGGCGATAACTTGGCTATCAAAAATAAAACTTTAACTTCCATTTTTCCTGCTAGGCGTAGCATATTTGGTGAGAATGCCATTCCTAAAAGTGCATCAATCATCACAATAACAGTGCCTTTTCTTTTTAGAATTGCCCTTGTTTTTAGTAAAGCAGTATTATCTGCCAATATAGTAGGAGCTGTTTGGGTACATCCCCAAAATTGCATTAACCTGTCTTTTATTTGCTTATGAGCTATTGCTCCATGTATTTCATAACCTTCTTTCAAAATTGCTGCAAAGCCCACTTTTACAAGTGGCAAATGTACCGTGCAAATAACTAAACCTTCCTTTTGGCTATTGAGGTATTCTGCTCCCTTTATTCTTGTAGGTATATAAAATTCTTTTCCTTTAGCTGTAAAGAGACCAAGAAATGCATTTAATCTTTGGGCTGCATAATAATTAATTTTAGCTTTTTTTAATATTACTTTCCTTGACAAGCCAGCTAATAAAAAGGCTGATTTATAAGCTGATTTGTACCAATACCTCCGAGGCAATAAAGTAGCAATTACGCGTACATAGCATTCTGCGGCTTTGCGGCTTAGTTTTTTAGAAGTAGTGAACACTATTTTTTTATCATTGTCTTTACGCATATTTTAACCCAATTCACAAATGGCCTATCAGGCAATTTGTTTTCATTCATTTACAAATACGCCTACGAAAATAAATCATTAAGGTATATTTAAGGCAATGCACCCACATAATTATTGCATTGCTGTAGTTGACAAGCCCTTATTCAGCCCTGCTATTCCTAACACCCAAGCCACCACTACCACACTCAATGCCCCAACAACATTCAACCACAAAAACCCTAAACCAATAATGCCGTTTTTATCAAGGGTAAAAAGGGTGATCACCAATAGTTCGCTTAAAATGGCGGCATAAAAAACAGCATTGCCCTGTATTTGTTTGAGGTAAAAAGCTACCAGGAAAATACCGAGGATAACGCCATAGAACAATGACCCCATAATGTTCACAGCTTCTATCAGGCTGCCAATGCCAGAAGATAGCTCGGCAGTGATGATGCTGAATATGCCCCATGCAAGCGTATATAGGCGAGAAGTTTTGTACTCATAAGCACATTGCGCTTCTTTATGTACAAAACGTTCGTTATTGGGGAATATCCGCTTGTGCACGTCTATCATGGTGCAAGAAGCCAAGGCATTCAAGGCAGCAGCAATGGAACCCCACGCACTCATGAAAATAATGGCTATCAATAGGCCAACTAGCCCCTTAGGCAAAAAATCAATTACAAATCTTAGGAAAATATAGTTAGTGTCGTTGGTGTCTTCATTTGGCAAGGCTTTTTGCAGCGTGGCCTTGTATTCCAGTTGCACACCAGCCAGCTTTGCGGCACCTGCTTTTAAATTGGCTTTCAATTGTGGGCTTTGGGTGTTGGCAAGGTATTGTTTGCTATTGGCTTCCTGCTGGATCTGGAAGGTATTGTAGTCTTTTTCTAGGTTAGACAGCTTACTGTTGTAAACTGTTTGCTTGCCTTTGTCGGCTAGGGCTTTATTGAAAAAAACAGGCGCAGCATTAAACTGGTAAAAAGTAAAAAGCATTCCCCCTAATAATAATATCAAAAACTGCATTGGTACTTTCACTAGCCCGTTCATCAACAAACCTAGCTTGCTTTCTGTGGTATCTTTGGCCGTGAGGTAACGGCCTACCTGCGATTGGTCGCTGCCGAAATAGGATAGTGCCAAGAAAAAGCCACCAATGGTGCCGCTGATAATATTGTATTTGTCCTTCCAGTCAAACCCTTTGCCTGTGAAGCCTGTGGTGATGGCATTTAGCTTGCCGCCTGCGCCGCTTAGCTGCAAGGCTTGCATAAACCCAACACCCGAAGGCAGGTAATGCACCATGCAATATCCTGCTGTGAACATGCCCATGAAAATGATAACCATTTGTATCTGCTGAGTATAGGCCACAGCTTTGGCACCACCGCTAACGGTATAGATAATCAATAGCCCACCCATCACAATATTTGTCCAGAAAATATCCCAGCCGAGTAAAGAAGATAAAATAATAGACGGTGCATAAATACTTACGCCAGTTGACAAGCCCCTTGACAGTAAGAAAAGTGCAGCGGTAAAGGTCCGTGTTTTACTATCGAACCGCTTTTCTAAAAACTCGTAGGCCGTGAATACTTTTAGTTTATTGAACAATGGCACAAAACTGATGCAAAGCACCACCATTGCCAATGGAAGCCCGAAATAATATTGCACAAACCGCATACCATCGGTAAAAGCCTGCCCGGGTGCAGATAAAAAAGTAATGGCACTCGCTTGCGTGCCCATGATGCTTAGCAGCACCAAGTACCAAGGCATACTGCGGTTGCTTAGGAAATAACCTTCCAAGTCCCGGGTAGTGCGGCTTTTGTACAGCCCATAGCCAATGATGCAGCCAAGGGTAGCCACTAATACTATCCAGTCTAATGTGCTCATGCAAAGTGTTTAGTGAACCATGTGAATGATAGTACTAATGCAATTAGTACTACAATGATAAAGATATACCACTGCCGCCAAGTAGAGAAAAAAGGTATGTTGTTTTTGTTTGCCATCATTTTTTCATTTTAAGCAAACCACTCATTAATAGCCCCAAAGCCAGCCCTATCAGTAACCCTAATTTTACATTCTTCAAAAACTCTCCAATAACCCATGCAATAACAAGTATTACAAATATGCTAATGCCTTTTCGTTCCATAATCATAAGTGGTAAGTCATAAGTCGTAAGTGAGGAATATGCTACTTTTTGCCTCCTTTGCCCATTGCCTCGTTGCCTCTTTATTTACCCTTTTTCTGCCCAATCAAATTTGCCATTAGCCTATAAGCCCCTGGCACACCTGCGGGCAATTGCCTGAACAATACTAGGCTTACATAGCTAAACCTCCCTTTGCCATATTGCGTGGTAAGTAGGCTGCCTGTGCTTTCTGCCTTGTCGCCGCTGTCTTTCATCCCCAGCACGGCTTCGTAGCGTGGATCTGCCTGTTCTGCTTGGTAAGTGCTGCGTTCCTGTACCCATCCTTCAAAATCTTTTGCAGTAATTTTATTGGGGTAATTTAGAAGGGGATTGTTTGGCAATAAAAAATGTACTGTTGCATCTTCCTCCGTTACCCTCGACAAACTATTCACAATAAAAGGGTATGGCCCTATCTTGATGTTTTTGCTGCCCACTTGGTTGCTTTTGGCATATTGCACTATCAGGTTGCCGCCATTTCGCACATAAGCCATCAATATCTCATGCTTGTTGGTCAGGTACTCAAACAGATTATATGCCCTCACACCAGTAATAATAGCATCGTATTTTTCCAAAGTGGCTTCGTTGATATCGGCTTCGCCAAGCATTTTCACCTCATATCCCATTTGCAGCAATGCTTCCGGCACTTTGTCGCCTGGGCCTTGTATGTAACCAATCTTCTTGCCCACTATCTTGCAGTCAACATTTACAAGGTTGGCTTTTGCCTTGGGGAAATAAGTTATAGTAGGTATATGGTCGTAGGCAATGGTTTTGGTATAACCATCATAAATGCCATTGTTGGCATATAAACTAGCCACTTCTGCGGCATTTGTATTTTTAGTTTGCGGTGTAAAATAACCCGTCCATGTGTTTTCTGAAAAGCTGAAAGGGTTTACTTTAATATTCGCTTCGCTGAATTTCCAAGCGGGTGAGTATTGCTGGTTGATATGGTACAAAACACTGTCTTTTACATTCGATTTAAAATGCACTTCCGCTTTCACGGGGTTGCCATTGATAGATACAAAATTGTCTTTATTGTAGCTTAATTCTATTTTGGGGATAATGGCAATGGGCTGGTACAGTTCGCCTTTGGCTGGGTCTACTGTTTTGTATACAACTGGCCTCTTAATCATAAATGTTTCGCCTTCTATCACCACAGCATAAGTAACATAATAAGGTGCATCATTTTCTGCCTTTCCAATCAATGTTTGGTCCCGCACGTCAAAGCTGCCACCTGCAAACGGATATTCCAACCAATAAGGCTGTGTTATTTTTTTGTTGGCTGCCACGGGCAAGCTATGATTGATGATGAAGTTCTGGTTGTTCCCCAATGGGTTATTTACAACAGAATCCCAATTGCCTATTGCAATATGTTGTAAAGCAATGTTTAAGCCATTATGACTGTTTAAAAAACAAGACAGTTTTATCGTGTCTACTTGTGCAACCATTTGCTGTGCCGTGGTGGCTTCGGCAAACAAACCGCTACATGCTTCTATAATATCCTGTACCTCTTGTAGTTTTTTTGTATGCCAATTGCTTGCAGGCGTTGCTTGTATTAGTTTGTAAGCCTGTATCAAAATAGGCACGCTCAAAGCTGGCTTTTCAAAATTAAAAGTAGCCACTATTTCATTAATTTTTGTTGCAATAGCTTGCCCTTCGGGTATCTTTCCCCAGCCAATATCAATACCTTCCATCAGATCAGTTCGAGGGGCATCGCCGCCAGTTGTTTTAAAATACTCTATGTATTCGCCACGCCTTCTAGGCCTGCCCTCGCCTTGGCATTTGTGCATACTCCTTGCCTCGCCGCCTATTTCGCCATAGCTTTTGCCAAGCAACGGATTGTAGCTGCCCACATCAATTTTCAACTGGTCGTCTGCTGTTGTGTTGGTTCCTCCAAAATTAAAGGTGTTCCACAATATCCTTTTGGCTTGCCAAGGCTTTACGCCGTATTGGAATTGCTCTGAGAATTTTGTTGGGTCTGCTGCTGCCGTGAAGGCTTCATTTGCTAATAATGAAGAAGCCGCATGGTGGCCATGCCCGGCACGGGCATCACCCGGGAAACGGGTTATAATCACATCTGGCTGGTACTGCCGGATAATCCAGACCACATCGCTTAAAATCTTGTCTTTGCCCCATATTTTCAGGGCTTCGGCTGCATTTTTGCAGAAACCAAATTCATAAGCACGGCTAAAATATTGTTCGCTCCCATCTATCCTGCGGGCTGCCAATAGTTCTTGCGTGCGGATTAGCCCTAGTTCTATGCCTTGCTCGCTGCCTATCAGGTTTTGTCCACCATCGCCACGGGTAAGGCTTAGGTAGGCAGTACGGTATAGCTTTTCCTTGGCAAAATAGGGGAGCAGCCCATTGTTTTCGTCGTCGGGGTGTGCTGCAATATACAATACGCTACCGAGTACATTCAGTTTTTTCAGTTGCAGGTAAATGTCCGCACTGCTATAGGTGGCTGGGCTTTGGGAAAATGTATCTGTAAAAAATAAACAGCTTATTGCAAAAAGGAAAGGAATTTTGTTCATGAATGTTTGATAAAGTGAAGTACCAAAGGTAAATGGGGAGTTATGAATTATGAGTAATAAATTATAAATGGTTTTTGGTGGAGGGGTATATTATTCCGCTTTGCAAAATAGGAGTGCTTCTGATAAAGTTATTATCTTAAAAAACTAGTGTAAATACATTTGCATTAGTAATACTTTTAAAATAACGTCCCCATTTCTGAATATAACTTTTTTCATAAAGAAGTCAACTACAAAATCCGGGTTAAAGCTTACTTTGCTATCAAATTTTCCAGCACAAAATATACAGCGGGGCAAAAACTTGCATTTTTCAATGTAATGGCAGGACGTTTTAGCAAAACATCTTCATCGGTATAAGGGAAGCGGTGGCAATCGCCAGGCCTTTGCTCGTAAATGCTACAAAAGTTATCTGCGCCTAAAAATGGGCAGGGTGCTTTTTTTGCCACATAGTCGCCATCGCTGTCCAAGTTCAAGTAAGTATCTATAAAAACACTTTCTTTTAGTTTTAAATGTTTGCTAATGCGCTTAATATCAGTGGTTTTAAACCTAGGCGAATAATTTTTGCAGCAAGCTGCGCAAGACAGGCAATCTATTTTGCTAAATGCTTCTTCATGCAAAGAAGGCAATTTTTTTAATACCTTGTTTTTATCTGCCTTTTGCAAAAAATATTTGTATTGCTTGCTGTGGGCGGCACTTTTTTCTTCCCAATTGTCTAAATCTATTTCAGGCATTTTATTCAATATGATGCTGCAAAGGTGCGGTTTATCTCTCAATCATAAAAAAAGCACCACCCTTGCGGATGATGCCTTTCTTGCTTAACACTTTAAGTTTTCATTTTGCCCCTCGCCATTAGAGAGGAGTTGGGGTAAGGTTTATATTTTATAAAATAATATCTTGTTTATTGGTTATCTACTTGTGCCTCAATTACAGATTGGATAGAAGTAGAAACATTGGACAATAAATCCAACCCAGTTGCAGCTTCAATGGCATCCACCGATGTGCGGTAGATTTTCCAATCACTGCTAATGGTATTTACATTAGGCATGTTTACAGCTATTACACGGGTTGTTGTAGTTACGCGGCTTAAATCAGACGAGCCATTGGTAAGCACCACAATTACTTTCCAGGTATTGCTTGGCACCGTTACATTGCCGCTGTTTACCGTATTGGCCGATCCGCTGCTGCCTGTGCCACCGGTGCCATAAGAACCACAAATAACATATACTTCATCTCCAGAAGCTGTTACAAGGCTGCGTGTATAGTCTTCAAGGTTGCCCCATGTTACTTCGTTGTTGTTGGGTGCCTGCGGCATCATGTTCGTCATTAAAAAAGTAGCTTGGTTAGCAGGTACAGTACTTGTACGGTCTGCCGATGGGCAGTTATGCCCCCTGTCAAAACCACTTCCACTATAGCTAGATGCGCCTACATGATACCAGCTTGTAGGCAACGAACTATCAGACCTGAAATCGTCTTGCCTTGCAGTGCTGCCCAAATCGCTTGATTGTATATGCCAGCTTACCCAGTTTGGTATTGCCCTGGATTTGTTGTAGCAAAGCAAGTAATAACCTTTGTTCATCAAATAGTTATTGGGCTTGGTAGTATCGGCAGTTGCGCCGCTTGGGTTGCCCATCAATGCATTGTCATCATCGGGGGGGTAATTTGTGGTAGTAGGTGAAATAGTAATATCATCTATATTAATCCGATTAGTTCCGCCTGAAATCTTGCGTATAGAAAACCGTACACTGCTGCTTACATTAACGGTAAAAGTGGCTTGGCTCAAGGTAGTGGAGGATGAGGTAATGGTTGTAGTTCCCACTTGGGTGTAGGTGCTGCCGGCATTGGTCGATTGCCATAACTGCCAAGTACTGCTGCCATCAGTGCCATAAGTAGCGTGGGAAATTTTTACCGTGGAAACACCTGTTACATCAAAATTCATGTAAACAGAACCTGTGTTGCGGATACGTGCAGATTGGGTGCCATTTTTAGCATCGGAAGTAGAACTACCTATCAAGGCATCGTCCATTGTCCAGCTTCCTGTACCTAGGGTAACACTAGCAATAGCATAGGAAGTTTTGGAACCAGTTTCAAAGCCTTCGGTAATGGTTGTGCCAAACACATCATTTGTATTATGGTTTTTTACGCTGCCCGTTGCTACTGAGTTTGCAGGGTCTGATGTCAAATCCTTTGTACAGGAAGAAAGGAATGTAATAGCGGCTATTGCCATTACGAACAGTTGTTTCGTGAACTTCATTTTTGTGGGGTGTTTTTTAATTGTTTTAAGAAAATTGAAATAAAGGTTAAAAATACTAATTTTTTATTTTTAGCAAAATAAATCTTAAATTATTTCAGAAAAAATGCTATTATTTCTATTTATTGCAGAAAAAAGGATGTTTTTTGTGTGCAAGTATGTTCAATACTTTGATTTTTTATGCAAAATATAATATTACATTTAACGTAATATAAAGCTGCTCAATCATTTTCTTAATTATAATGGCTAAAAAAGAGAGAAAACATAGATGTTTTCTCTCTTTTTTCTTTTTCCTGCCTATGTGTTCTATATGCCTCTGCGGTGATTTGTAACTAATTATCACTATTATATTTTATAGTCAGCAAAACAACCGAATCTTTGCAGCTAGAAACATAAATGGGCATTATCAAATAGTTATGTTTCCTCTCCGTTCATTTGAAAGTTTTTTATGACAGCTTTAAAAATAATTTCTTATACAGGTATTTACATTTTTGCCCTTACTGGTGCATTAAAAGCGCGGACATTTAAAATGGATGTTTTTGGAGGTATTGTATTGGCTTTTGCCACGGCTTATGGCGGTGGCACTGTAAGGGACATGTTTATTGGAGCACAACGTGTAAACTGGGTAAATGACAATATAGCCCTGCTGTTAGTACTGGCTGGCACAGGCATTACGTTTTTGCTAAAACAAAACGTACACCGCTTTAGGGCTACGCTTTTTTATACCGATGCCATTGGGCTAGGCTTGTTTACCACCACAGGCATAGAAGTAAGCCTGCAAAATGGCGTTAACCAGCCTTATGCCTTGGTAATGGGTGTTATTACAGCCACTTTTGGCGGTTTGGTGGCCGATGTATTGTGCAGTTCTATCCCTACACTATTGAAAAGGGGCGAGTTGTATGCTACTGCCAGTGCCATTGGTGGTGCATTGTACATATTGCTAAAGCATACCATTGTTCCCCACAATACCAACCTAGTTATTTGTATTGTTACGGTTACGGCTATCAGGGTATATTCAAAGCGAAAAAGGCTAACATTGCCGGAGATATAATGTTGATTTTAAAAAAAGGACTGCCTAAAGGCATGGGGGGTATAAATGGGGCAATTTCGGCTTTAGCCGTGAACAGGCTATTACCTTATAATTGGGAATCTTATTTTGAAACCAATAAATAGCCTTTGTATAAGCACAATTAGCTCTGCTTCAAGTACTCTCTTTTAGGGGGGCATTTCAAAACTTCGCTAATTCCTCTTTGCTTAACTCCTGTCCCTCTCCTATGAGCTTCTGTGCGTAAACGGTAACCCCCGAGAGGGGAATTTAACTGTTTTTGAATTATCCTTGATTTGCCAGTACATCCGCCAAATGCAATACTTTCAGATTAGCATTAGTATTTTTTATGCGCCCATCAATGTGCATTAGGCAACTCATATCTGTGCTTATAATATACTCGGCCTGTGTATCGGAGGCATTTGTTATTTTTTGGTCAGCCATGGCAATGCTAATGGGTTCAAACTTCACGGCAAAAGTGCCGCCAAAGCCACAGCATGTTTCTACATCGTTCATTTCAATTAATTCCAGCCCTTTTACATGGCTTAGCAATTTGCGTGGCCCTGTTTTTACCTTACATTCACGCAATGCGGCACAACTATCATGGTATGTGGCTTTGCCGGTAAAGGTTGCCCCAATATCTTCTACTTTCAGCACATCTACCAAAAATTCGCTAAATTCATATATGCGTTTCCCTAATTGTGCTATTTCCGTACTATTCGCAGATGCTTCAAATAATTTGGGGTAATAATTGCGTACAAAGCCAACGCAGCTAGCACTAGGGGCTACAATAAAATCGGCACCGCTAAAATCATTTATGAACTTGGTGCAAACTTCCTTGCTTTCCTGCCAAAAGCCAGCATTAAATGCTGGCTGGCCGCAACAGGTTTGGTTGGGATTGTATTTTACTGTGCAGCCTACCTTCTCCAATACTTTTACCATATTGAATGCTACCTGCGGGTAAAGCTGGTCTATAAAGCAAGGTATAAAAATTTGTACGTTCATAAACAAGATAAATGGTCAGCTATTTAAAAGACTCGCTTAGTGCAATCATTTTCAAGGCTGTAATGGCTGCTTCCTCGCCTTTATGGCCATGTATGCCGCCAATGCGTTCCAGTGCTTGTTCTTCTGTGTTCACGGTTAAAACGCCAAAAACAACAGGCACGTCTAGCAGCAGGTTCATTTGCAGGATACCGTCTGTTACAGCTTTGCATACATAGTCAAAATGTGGGGTGTCGCCTTTTATTACAGTACCTAGTGCAATAAATGCACTTGCCTTTTCCTTTGCCCATGCATGGTAACTTTTAATGGCATAAGGCAATTCAAAAGCACCTGGCACAGAAATGGTTTTAAAAGAGACGCCTTCATTTTGCAATACGGCCACAGCACCTTCTTCTAGCTTGTCCACAATTGGGCTGTTCCATTCAGTTTTTACTATAACTACAAAGGCATCCTTAATAACAGGGATGCCTTCGTGCAATGATTTATTTCCTTGTGTAGCCATGCTATAACTCAGGTTTTTCAACACTAATCTGATAAATATACTTATCTACTTGCGAGCCTTTTTCCGTCCTTGGGAATTTCTCTTTCAATTCTTTAAATAACTCCAGTGCTTTATCATCTTTGCCAAGTGTTTTTTCTAGCAAAGCTGCACGGAACAGATACTCGGCAGAAATACTTTCGTCTTTTTCAAAAGTGTTTGCTGCTTTTATGTAATAATCAACGGCATCATCTTTTTTGCCACTCTCGGCATAAGCATCGCCAAGGCTACCATAAGCTACCATTTGGATTTGCTTTGCATCGGTCTTGAAATCTTTTAGGTATTCTATTGCCTTTGCAAAGTTGCCTAGTTTCAAGTAGCTAACACCTGCATAATAAGTAGCTAGGTTGGCAGATTTTGTGCCGCTATAATTTTTGATGATGTACAAAACCCCTTTTGATGCGCCATCGCCATCTAAAACTAGCTTGGAACTATCCAATTCAAAATATTGCTGCGCCTTGTAAATAGCCTCTGCCGCTTTTTCTTCTTTTGGCTTGGTAACAAATGCCCCGTAAGCAAATACGCCACCACCTAGCAACAAACCTGCACCTAGGCCAATGGCAAATTTTTTACCAAACTTTTGAATAAAGCCTTGTGCTTTCAATAGCACGTCATCTGCCTCTAATACTGGTATTTCAACCTCGTTGTCACTCATTGTAAATGTTCAAATTTTTGAAGAATCGTTTTTTCTTTTATTAATCTACATCGAAAGGATAATTCGCATCAATGTAAATATCTTTATATACTTCGCTATCATCTGGCCAAGGGCTTTCCTCGGCAAATTTCACGCTTTCATCTACAAGGGTTGCAATTTTTGAATCTATTGCATCAATTTCTTCTTGTGTGGCGTAGTTATTGGTAAGAATAGTATCCAATACCTTATGCAATGGGTCTTGATTTTTATATTCATCAACCTCGTCTTTGCTGCGGTATTTTTGCGGGTCGCTGATAGAGTGCCCTTTATAGCGGTACGTTTTCATTTCCAGCAGTGTTGGCCCACCGCCTTCCCTTGCACGCTTCACGGCACGGGCTACGTTTTCGTGTACCAGTTCAGGCACCATGCCATCGACCTTATCGGCAGGCATTTCATACGCATCAGCCAATTTATAAATATCTACCACGTTGCTTGTCCTTTCTATGGAAGTACCCATTGCATAGTTGTTGTTCTCGCAAATAAAAACGACAGGCAGTTTCCACAACATCGCCATATTGAATGTTTCGTGCAGCATGCCTTGCCTTGCAGCACCGTCCCCAAAAAAACAAAGCACTACGTTGTTAGTACCTTTATATTTTTCAGCAAAAGCCAGACCAGCACTTGTGCCTATCTGGGCCCCCACAATGCCGTGGCCCCCAAAAAAGTGATGCTCTTTGCTAAAGAAGTGCATACTGCCCCCCTTGCCTTTAGCACAACCAGTAGCTTTTCCATACAGCTCGGCCATACCTGCATTAGGGCTAATGCCTTTTGCCAAGCCTAAACCATGATCGCGGTAAGCCGTGATAAAAGGATCTTCTGGTATCGTAGCCGTCATGCAGCCAGCAGCAATGGCTTCTTGGCCAATATACGCATGGAAAAACCCACGTATTTTGCCAGCCATCTTGTACATTTCTTCTGCCTTTAACTCAAACTGGCGTATCAGTTGCATCAGCTCATACCAATACATGTAGGTTTCCTTGGAAAATTTAGTCTGCACTTGCTCAAAATTTTGAGCGGCAAATATAGGAGTTAAACGTTAAAAAAACAGGGGAAAGATTTAAGGAAATAGGAACTTGCAAATAGTGGATGATGTTTGTACCAGGCCAAGGATTTGAGGCTAAATTTTATAGCTAAGACTTAGCCATTTTAATAAGTGCAAAAAGGAAAGCCCAAACTATTAATAAAACATACATTGAAATGGTAAGCGAGTTGTGTGTTTTTTTAAAAAAGGGCCATTTCTGGTTGCCTCTGGTTGAAACAGTTGTGGCAGGATATACACGCAAAAAACTTTTGGCTACAAAACCTAGCTTATTAGGCTTGTACCAAAAAAGAAGTATGAGTTTTAAGAGGCAAAAAACCAGTAACAAAATCGGCCCGTAGGCAATAATGAAGGAAATTAAATCGTCTAGTATGGACGATGAATTTGTGTCGTCTAATAACATATGTGATGGGGGGTATAAAGTTTTCTGAAATTATGTAGAACATTATTTTATGTATATTTATCAATAGGCATCTAATTCTTTTTTTATAAAAAGTATTAGTACATTAATTGACACTAAATAGGCATGAAACGTTGCATATTTTTTTTATAGCGTATAGGTTTAACTTATTATAAAATTGTAGTCAGTACCAACTTCTGCTACCTTCGCCAAAAAAAATTGCGTGAAGCACTTAGTAGCCGTAAATAAATATTTCTGGAAATACAAAAGCCGTTTGTTCCTTGGTATCTTGTTCATCGTTTTATCTAACTACTTTAGGATTTTAAGCCCGCAGGTTTCGGGCTATGTTGTGGATAAGGTAACCCAAGCCATTCAAATAAAAAATGGGTTGGCAGTTACGCACCATGGGAGGAACCTAAACTACGATGGGCTGGTAAAACAACTGGTAAGTTGGGTGGAGGATAGCCATACCAGTTTTGGGCGCATGGTTGTGTATAGCGGCATAACGTTGCTTATTTTGGCACTGCTTGGTGGTTTTTTTATGTTCCTGATGCGGCAAACCATCATTGTGATGAGCCGCCATATAGAATATGAGCAGAAAAATGAAGTATATACGCATTACCAGCAGTTAGATGCTGGCTTTTACAAAACCCACAGCACTGGCGACTTGATGAACAGGATTTCTGAAGACATTAGCCGTGTGCGGATGTACACAGGCCCAGCTGTAATGTATGTCATTAACCTATTGGCAACTATTGGCTTTAGCGTGTTTTATATGTGGAAAGAAAATGCCGAGCTTACGTTGTATGTACTGGCACCACTGCCTATTTTAGCCATTACTATTTATTCGGTAAACACAGTCATACATAGGAAAAGTGAACGCATACAGGCTTTGCTGTCTAACTTAACCACTACGGCACAAGAAAGTTACTCAGGCATAAGGGTAATTAAATCTTTTGTACAGGAAAAAGCCATGCTGCTTTTTTTTAATAGCAATAGCGAAGAATATAAAAAGAATGCCATCAGCCTTGCAAAACTAGAAGCCGTTTATTTCCCTTCCATGGCTTTGCTAATTGGTATCAGTACACTCCTAACCATTGCTATTGGCGGTTGGTACCATGCTTCTGGCCATGTGCCAACCGTTTCGGCAGGAACTATCACCGAGTTTGTTATTTATGTAAACCTGCTTACGTTCCCAGTTAGTGCCATTGGGTGGACGGCCAGCATGATACAAAGGGCAGCGGCTTCGCAAAAAAGGTTAAATGAATTTTTGGAGACAAAATCGTTGATTGTAGAGACCTCACCCCAATCCGACCTCACTCCAGCCCTCTTAGAAGTGAGAGGGAGCAAGAACAAAGGAGAGGGGCAAGAAAGCACTACGTCTTTGAATGGGGATATTGTATTTGAAAATGTATCGTTTACCTACGCCCATACGGGTATTAATGCCATACAGCATTTTTCTTTAACCATTAAAGAAGGGCAAAAGGTATTGGTGATTGGTAAAACAGGCAGCGGCAAATCGACATTGGCACAATTGCTATTGCGTTTTTATAATCCTGACGAAGGCAATATAAGCATAGGTGGCAAACAGCTCAATCAAATACCTCTTAAACAATTAAGGGAAGAAATAAGCTATGTGCCGCAGGATGTGTTTTTGTTCAGCGATACAGTAACCAACAATATTGGCTTTGGGCTAAGCGAAAAACCATCACAAGATGCGGTGGAACAAGCAGCAAAGTTTGCCAGCATACATAAAGAAATATTGGGTTTTGAAAACCAATACGAGACCATGATTGGCGAGAGGGGCGTAACCCTTAGCGGCGGCCAGAAACAGCGGATTTCCATAGCCCGCAGCCTGATTAAAAACCCAGAGATAGTAGTGTTTGACGATTGCCTGAGTGCCGTGGATGCCAAAACCGAAAGCGAGATCATCAATAACCTGTACCAATATTTGCAGCGGAAAACGGCCATCATTATTACACACCGCATTTTTTCCACCTTCAGGTTCGATAATATTATTATATTTGAAAATGGTGCCATTGCAGAGCAGGGAAATCATGCGGAATTGATGGGTAAAAAAGGTTATTATGCTGAACTTTACCAACTCCAATTGACAAGGGAGCAGCCGGAAGAAGTAATGGAATAGTGGTTTAAAACGCTATTTATCCAAAATTTTACGGGCAACTTTTAAAACCAAAGCTCGTGGTACAAACCTAATTGAATTTGCCATTATGTAATTCATAAACCCTTGTATGGCAACTGTTTTTCCTTTCATCATGGAAGCATACCCATATTCGGCTACTTCTTTGGATGTTGGCATTTTTCGGCCTTTTACAACTTTGCTTTCTTCCATCGATGCTGCTTCCTGAAAACCACTTTCGGTTGCCCCAGGGCATAGGGCAGTTACGGTAACCCCTAAGTTTGCTACCTCATTGCTGATTGCTTCTGTAAAACTTAATACATAGGCTTTTGTTGCGCAATACACAGCCATTGTGGGGCCCGGCTGGAAAGCAGCAGTAGAAGCTACATTCATTATTTTGCCAGCTTTACGCTTTACCATGTCTTGAAGATAGAGCTTGGTAAACAGCGTTAAAGTAGTAATGTTCAGGTTTATCATTTGCAACTCTTTGCCCCAGCCTGTTGCTGTAAACAAGCCATAGCCACCAAAGCCTGCATTATTGATTAAGTAGTCAATTTGAATGTTTTCTTTTGATGTTTCTTCATACACTTCTTGGGCTGCGTTTTGAGCAGAAAGGTCTTTGCCAATTGTGTACACTTTTATCTTGTATTTATTTTCCAGCTGGGTTTTAAGTTCGTCAAGTTTTATTTTGTTTCTTGCCACTAAAACTAAATCGCCCCCTTTTGAAGCATGGATTTTTGCTAGTTCAAGCCCAATGCCGCTGGATGCCCCTGTTATTAATGCTGTTTTTTTCATGGTTGAATTGTTTTGAGTCTCAGTGTTCCCAATTTTTAGAATAATATACAAATATATAAACAAGTATTGCCGCTAGCACTCTATAAAGGGTGCATAAAAGTTTTTCGCTTTTTAGTGAAAAAATACCCTAGTACCAACCTGCCCGCCACTTATCCCAAAAAGCTGGAACAAACACCCCACGGGCAAGAAGATGGGATGCAAAACGAGACACTTATACAATTTCTACACTATTACTTTTTTTAGAGTTTTTATTAAAATAGTTTCAGTTTTGCCAATTTTCGGTCTTATTTCCTATTCGCAATTGTTTGAAAAATTGTTTCCTCGCCTTTAAGTGATTGATTATCAACAATAACGGCAAAATTATATGCTTATTTTGTGCCTATTTTGTGCCTATTTTTTGAGTGATTTGTGCATACTTTTTGCATATTTTATGCTCATTTTGTGCGTAGTTTTTGCTTATTTTACAGCCATCAATACAAGGCTAATTTTTTAAGCTAAAACTATCTTAATATTAATAAAAAAATAACTTTGATGCAAGTACTAGTTGATAGCTTTTAAAATGCATTTAATTTAGGTTTTTTAGCAAGTGCATTTCTGGCACAAAGATAAGGTTTTTAAAGATTAGGGAATATCGCCACGAAGCGAAAAACTTTTATGCACCCCTCTATAAACATTGTACGGGTGCATTTAAAAAATTTCGCTTTTTCTTGCTGCCCAGCAAGCATCCTATATGGGGGCATTTTTGGATGCTCATGGGGGCATATTTCCCCCATATAGGATTTTTATTTTGGGTTATATGCCTATCCATGCCAATTTTACATTAAAGGAGCAACTGTGGGCATTTTGGCCTTGCCTCTCAAATCGGATGTTAGTTGGCTTGGAAAATGATAATTCACTATCAAAATCATATCAGTATATTATCAATAAACTATCATTTTCTTATCAATAAACTATCATAAAACTCACTTAAATTATAATAAAAAATGAGACTTAAAAAATATAAATAACTGAATATCAATGAATTACAGGAAAAAAGGAAGACAGTAAAAAAAATAAATCACAAAAAATGAAAAATAACCTATTTCAAACTATCCCCTCCTTTGTTCTTTTTCTCTCTCCTTTCGGGGAGGCTGTGTTTAGGTCGGGATGTAAGATGGGGCTTTCACAATCACATAATAAAGCTTCTTCTAAATAAAAAAAGCCAATGAAAAGCGAAGATTTGAAATGCACCCATATAAAGCAATGACATGCAAAAATGGAAAGTTTTTTTAGATTAAAATACCCTTATAATTAAACAAATAGATATTTTAAATGGTTTATTAAACAAGAATTTGTATTTTAGGGCTTCAACTGCAATCATATATTATTAAATCGAAAACAAACCCCATGAAATCACTGTTTACCTTTTTGTTGCTTTGTTGTTCGTTATTTGCGTGGTCGCAAGCCACTAAAATAAGCGGTACTATTACGAGTAATAACGGCACACCCTTGGAAAATGCCACGATAAAAGTAAAATCGTCTAAAACTATTTCCAGCACCAATAGTGCGGGGGCTTTCAGTGTTTCTGTAGCCCCATCCGATGAATTGGAAATAAGCATCGTTGGTTATGCTACCAAAAAGGTTAAAGTAACCAATACAACCACGGGGCTTTCTATTGTGTTGGAAGCTAGTTCAGTCGATTTGAAAGAAGTAGTGGTCTTAGGTAGCCGAAGGGCAGGCAGGGTAAAAACAGAAACAGCCGTTCCTGTAGATGTAGTAAATATGAGTCAGGCAAGTTTACCTACCGCAAAAATGGACCTTACCTCTGTTTTAAATGCTGCTGCGCCTTCTTTTAACTACAACAAGCAAAGTGGCAGCGATGGGGCAGACCATGTAGACCTTGCCACCTTGCGTGGGCTTGGGCCAGACCAAACACTGGTGCTG
This sequence comes from Parasediminibacterium schistidii, assembly GCF_046546515.1. Classification (NCBI taxonomy): domain Bacteria; kingdom Pseudomonadati; phylum Bacteroidota; class Chitinophagia; order Chitinophagales; family Chitinophagaceae; genus Parasediminibacterium; species Parasediminibacterium schistidii. The sequence goes on from NZ_JBKHKJ010000023.1 coordinate 25,244, forward strand.
GTAAATGGAAAGCGCCGCCACCAAACTGCGTTTGTAGCTGTTTTTGGCACAAGAGGCAGGGGCAATTCCGGTACAGATTTGAATGCCATACCAGAAGGGTCGATAGACCATGTGGAAATTTTGCGTGATGGCGCATCGGCACAATATGGCTCCGATGCCATTGCGGGCGTAATAAACCTTGTGCTGAAAAAAGACATCAAGCAATTAAGTGCCAATGTTGGCTGGAGCGGGTACAACGACAAAAAATACAATAGCTGGTATGGCAGGTCGCTTGGCCAGTACGAATATGGCAGCCCGATAGACGGCAATACCTTGTCGGTAAACCTCAACTATGGCTTGCCTATTGGCAAGCAAGGTGGGTTTATAAATGTTACTGGTGGCTTTAGTGCCGTGGGCAAAACCTTTAGGCAGGTGCTGGACACATCTAATTTGTTTGGGAACAAAGATGCCCTCATCATCAATAATGTGAGAAGGGCAAATGGCGATGCATCCATGAACGGGGGTGGGGTTTTTATAAATGCCGAGATACCTGTAAGCAGCAGCACTACATTCTATACTTTTGGCGGGGCAAATTATAAGGCTTCTGATGCATTTGCCTTTTCTAGGAATTACCCTTCACGCCCAGATAAATTCCCTTCCGATGCCAATGGCAACCCAGTTTTGGTAAGTGGTATCATGCACGTAACACCTGATGGCACTGATACGTTTTACAACCCACATATCCAAACACATATTAGTGATTTCTCATTTGCCGCAGGCCTTAAAGGCACTTGGGCACATAGTTGGAACTGGGATTTGAGCAATGTGATTGGGAGGAACGATTTTCATTATTATGGCGACAAAACCTTTAATGCTTCTCTAGGTACAAGCAAAACCCATTTTGATGATGGTGGGTTCAATTTCCTTCAAAACACTGCGAATTTCAATGTAAGCAAGGAAGTGCCAAACGTTGCTTCGGGCTTCAACATTGCATTTGGTGCAGAGTACCGTTTTGAAAACTACAAAATATACAAAGGGGAAGAAGCCTCTTACAAAAACTATGACCCCAATAAACTTTCAGGCGCCCAAGGCTATCCTGGCTACCAGCCAGCAGATGTGGTGGATGCAAAAAGGAATGTGGGCGGCATATATGCCGATGCAGAAATGGATGTTACCAAAAAATGGCTGGTAGGCTTGGCCTTACGTGCTGAAAACTATAACGATTTCGGCTCCACTGCCAATTTCAAGATAGCCTCCCGCTACAAGATAACCAACAATTTTAATGTGCGTGGCTCGTTCAGTACAGGTTTCCGTGCGCCTTCTTTACAGCAAATCAATTTTAGTAACACATTTACTACCGTGCAAGGTCCGAATAGTTTCGACGTAAAAATTGCCCCCAACTACAGCCCCATTGCAAAAGCTGCAGGCATCCCCGACCTGAAACAAGAAAAATCCCAAAATGGAAGCCTAGGGTTTACATGGAAACCTGTAAAGGAACTCAGCATCACAGTAGACGGCTATTATGTAAAAATAAAAGACAGGGTAGTGCTTTCTGGCCAGTTTAGCGCATCAGACCCAACGTTGGATGCTGGGCTTACAACTACTTTAAATAACCTTAAAGTAGGCTCTGCACAGTTTTTTGCCAATGCGGTAAACACCACCAACAAAGGGGTGGACATTGTTTTGGAATACAATAAAAAATGGAACAAGCAATCATTCAAGGTATTGTTGGCAGGCAACCTGCAGCACATGACTATTGATGATATCAATACCCCTGCAAAATTGAATGACAACGATTCACATAGGCTTACCTTCTTAAGCTACAGGGAAAGGAATTTCATCCTTGCATCTGCACCTCCGGCCAAGATATCCTTAGGTTTTGATTATACTTACAAAAAACTAGGTGCAGGCCTCCACTTCACTTATTTTGGCAAAATAGACTTGTTTGGCTATGGTGATGGCACTCCTACCGATTTCTCAAACAATTTCCAGAATGGCGATTTGCTTGCATATGTGCCAGCAGATGTAGACAACCACCCTGTGAGGGACGAATATATTTACCATCCTAAAATATCAACAGACATATACTTATCGTATAAACTGTGCAAGGCTGCTACCTTTTTTATTGGGGCAGATAACCTGTTTAACGCACATCCCGATTATGGCTTTTTGCAATCAGCCAAATACTGGGCTTTTAACGACGAAGCCGGCGGTCCTTGGGATGCCGTGCAAATGGGTACAAATGGGCGGCGTTTGTTTGCTCGGTTAGCATTTAATTTTTAAAAGTTTTAGCCCACCAAAAATAAAAAACAGCATGTGAGATAGTTTTCTTACATGCTGTTTTTGCTTCAGGCTTTTCGTTTACCATTAGCGCAAGCTAAAAATTGATGATGAGTGCTAAAGCACACTTTAGGCGTAGCACTTTGATAGATACTTCAAGCCTAGAAGCACTACTTTATTGTTTGAGAAACATTTTCCCAAAAAAGATTCACCCCAAAAAAAAGGTTTCCGTATTTTGGCAGCATTATTTATAAAGGATTGTTGCCTCTAGTAAATTACAAAAGCAATACAAGATAAAAACTGAATATTATGGTGAAAATGAAGCAAACCATGCGTTGGTTTGGGCCTAAGGACCCGGTAAGTTTATTGGATATTAAGCAGGCTGGCTGCACGGGCGTGGTTACTGCGCTGCACCAAATACCCAATGGGGTGGTATGGAGCGTAGAAGATATTAGAGAGCGCAAAGCAATAATAGAAGCGGCTGGGCTAGCATGGGATGTAGTGGAAAGCGTGCCTGTGCATGAGGACATTAAAACCCAAAAAGGCAATTACCTACAATACATCAACAACTACCAGCAAAGCCTGCAAAACCTAGCTGCCTGCGGTATAAAGATTGTAACCTACAACTTTATGCCAGTGCTGGACTGGACAAGGACCGACCTTAGTTATACCTGTGCCGATGGCAGCAAAGCATTGCGCTTTGAAAAGTCTGCCATGGTTGCTTTTGATGCGCTGATACTCAAACGCCCTAATGCCGAAAAGGATTTTACTCCGGCGGAATTGGAAAAAGCCCAAGCCAAATTAGACAGCATGACTGATGAGGAAAAGCAACTACTGCAAAAAAACATCATAGCGGGCTTGCCCGGCAGCGAGGAAAGTTTTACCCTTGGGCAATTCCAAGAAGCATTGGACAATTACAAGGGGATAGATGAAGCCAAGCTGCAACAGCACCTGATTTATTTTCTGCAACAAGTAACGTCTGTGGCCGATGCAGTAGGAGTGAAGCTAGTGATTCACCCAGACGATCCCCCTTATGCTATTTTTGGATTGCCGAGGGTAGTTAGCACTGCTAAGCATGTACAAGCTTTGTTTGATGCCGTGCCTAATGAAAGCAATGGGCTTTGCTTTTGCACAGGCTCATTTGGCGTAAGGGAAGACAACGACTTGCCAGCCATGGTGAAACAATTCGCCAGCAGGATAAACTTTGTGCATCTACGCAGTACGCAAAGGGACGAGGAAGGCAACTTCTATGAAGCCAACCACCTAGAAGGAAATGTAGATATGTATGCCGTGGTGAAAGCATTGGTGGAAGTAATGCAAGAAAGGCAAACCACCATAAACATGCGGCCAGACCATGGACACCAAATGCTTGACGACCTGAAAAAGAAAACAAACCCCGGTTATAGTGCCATTGGCCGTTTGCGTGGATTGGCAGAATTAAGGGGGCTGGAATTAGGAGTTGCCCGGTCTATACACGCATAAGCAGAAAAGTGCATAACTACGCTGCCCAATTAGATAATTTCTGCATATTTTGCGGTAAATAATGAAATTGGGAAGCGTTTTTTATTTAACGAAATACTCGTTCCTGTATAAAATAGAAGTGTTAATAGATAATGGAAGCAAAGCCTGAGCATAAGCCAAATAAACTTTTATATTCCTACATATTTTTATTTGTAGTGTTTATTGTGTTCTTGATTGTAAAAAGGTGCAACCTCCCGGAATCAAGTAAAAATATACAGGACAGCACCAGAGTAGCACCAGCAGAAAAAGGTGATGGCATTTTAAGAGCCACTCAAACGCCTTTTTATACAAAACATGCCCGGTGCAGAATGGAGTGCAGGCATATAAATGAAACGGAAGTACTGGATATATTGAAAAATGGCACGGTAAATTATAAAAAAAGTGACCTGGCCGAGGTAGGCTGCGAAAAGAAATACGCTTTAGAAGGATACACCAAAGACCATAATCAACATGTAAGGATAATTGTTGCCCCATGCGATAATGTAGTAACCGTGATTACCTGCATAGACCTCGACCATGATTGGATTTGCGATTGCGGTGAAGATTACGAAGGCAGTTTTCATTCAGAATTAAAAAAGCCGTAGGGAGCTTTGTGCTACTTTGAGCCTTCGTGCCTTTGTGGCAATTAAAGCCTCGCCACAATCTTATGAAGATTCTTAAAAAACCGAAAATTAAGCAGCACCGCAGAAAAGGTAAGCCCGGTTACAAAGCCAATCCATATACCGCTAACGCCCATTTGGTAATGGAATGCCAGCAGATACCCGACAGGTATGCCTATGCCCCAATAGGCTATGGCTACATAAATGGTGGGCATCACCACGTCTTTTACCCCACGGCAAAGCCCAACGCCTATCGCCTGCGTTGCATCTGAAATTTGGAAAATAGCGGCATAAACAAGTAAGATACTTGCTACCCGAACCACTTCTGCATCTTTAGTAAAAGCATAAGGCAGGTAACTGCCAAAAGCAACCATTAATAATGCTGCAAGGAAGCCATAGAGCAGTCCACTGATTGCCGTGCTTTTTCCAATTAACGCAAGGGACTTGCCATCGCCCTTGCCAAAGGCATCACTCACCCTTATAGACCCCGCCATCGAAAACCCAAGCGAAGCCATGAATGTTGTAGAAGCACAGTTGAGGGCAATTTGGTGTGCAGCCTGTGGCACAGCCCCCAGCCAGCCCACCATGATGCCTGATATAGAAAACGCCCCAGCTTCCATGCAGTATTGAAGGCTGCTAGGTATGCCTATGCCTAGCATTTCCCTGAAAGTTGCTTTGTTTAGTTGCCAAGCCTGTTTCCGCAAACTAATAAAAGGATGGAAGGTTTTGTGTTTCAGCACCACTATTGCCATAGCAATGGCCAATAGTACCCGTGAAATAAAAGTAGCCATGCCTGCACCAAAAACGCCGAAGGTGGGGCTGCCCAGATGTCCATAGATAAATACCCAGCACAAAAATGCATTTAATGGAAGCGAAGCCATAGACAAAACCATGGCTGTTTGGGTGTATTGCAACCCATCAGCAAAGTTTTTGCTGGCACCAAATACCATCATGGGTATTAACGAATAGCCCATGATAATTAAATAGTTTTTTGACAATGCCGCCACTTCCGGATCTTGCCCCATATAAGGAAGGTAGAAAGAAATAGCATGTACCACCAATGCCAGCACCACGCCACAAACAAGGCTTAGTGTCCATCCATTATACAATACATGGGATGCCTTGTGGGGATTGTTTTGACCATTGGCAATGGCAACCAATGGCGTAATAGCCATGGTAAGCCCAATGCCAATTACTAGGGGGATGGCCAGCACGTTTACAACTAAAGAAGCAGCAGCCAATTGTTTGTAGCCCAATGTGCCAATCATGGCTGTATCTATCAAGCCATAAGCTACTTGTGTAAGATTGCCAAGTATCAAAGGAATGGCAATGGCAAGCGTAGCTTTAAAAGTATTAAAATTAGTCATAAGTGGTAAGTGATAAGTTGTAAGTCTTAAGTCGAAAGGAAATAATAGTCTTATTAATGACAGACACAAAAATTATAGTAAAAACTTCATAAGCCTGTGCTTATGACTTACGACTTACCACTAGCTTTTCATGTATTGCCATCACTTGGGGTATCAATAGTTGCTGCTCATTGTTTAGAATCACAAAATCGCAGAGGCGCATTTTTATCTCTTGCTTTATTTGTTTGCCTATGCGGGTAAGCACATCTTGCCTGCCTGTGTTGTCTCTTTGCATCACCCTGTTTATGCGCAAGGCTTCAGGGGCAGAAACCCCAATAATATAATCTAGGTTGCCGGCCGTTCCTGCTTCAAAAAGCAGGGCGGCTTCTTTTATGCAGTAAGGGGCGTGTTGCTGCTGCATCCATGCTTCGGCAGCACGGATTGTTGCAGGGTGGGTGATATTATTCAAAACTTCTAGCTGGTAGCTATCGTTAAAAACAATATCGGCAATGTATTTCCTGTTTAGCTTGCCTTCGGTGGTGTACGCCGCATTGCCAAATGCTGTTTTAATGGCCTCTATCAGGCTGGCATCTTCCTCCATTATTTTTTTTGCAGCACTGTCCGCATCAAAAACTGGTATGCCCAACGTTTTGAAAATTGCAGCCACTACGCTTTTGCCGCTGCCAATACCACCTGTTAATCCTATTTTTAGCATAGTATAGGGTATTTAACCACAAAGTACACGAAGTTTTTTCGCAAAGGGCAGAAACCACCCTGGCCTTTGGCCACCCCTCAAGAGGGGAATGATTTAGGTACAGTAACTCAGAGGAGGGGAACAGCGAAGATTTTATAAAAACAAAGAAACCCAAATTACACCTGCAATTTGGGTTTTTTCAAAATACTTATAACTTACACCTTACAACGTAAAACTAATAATGTATAACTTATTTAGCCGCTACCACTGGTTTGTTCAAAGCTGCTGTCCATTCTTGGCTGATAGCGCTTTTTTCAATTTTCAGGTAGCTGCCTGGGTTTACTTCTATCGTTAAAGTGCCGTCTTCATTTACTTTAAAAATACTGGCGTGTATGCCTGCAATGGTTACAATTTTTGCACCTTTTTGCAATTCCTCAATAAACTTCTTTTGTTCTTTTGCCTTTTTAGCTTGCGGCCTAATCATGAATAGCCAAAATACCAATATGATACCACCCATCAATACAAATTGGATAGAACCTCCTTGCTTGGGGTCCCCTGCTGCTAATAATAGCAAATTCAAATGCGTCATTTTATTTGTTTTTTTACGTTAACCGTTGACCGATAACCGTTCACCGACTTACGCTTTGTTTTAAAAGAACTTTTTTACTGATAACAGTTCACTGACGACAAGGTGGTCTGTCAACGGTGAACGGTCAAGAATTATTTCACTGGCTTTGTAGGCAATACCACTTTGTCGCCCGGTGCACCTTTTACATTTCCGGTGAATACGAGGTATTTTTCCGTTCCGTTGCTGGTGTTGGTGCTTACGATGATTGTTTTATGAATATCCCCACCACCATGTATTTTGTTGCTGTCAAATGCACCTGTTACCCAGCCTTCGCCGCCTGGGGCTATTGGTTCCTTTGTGTAGTCTGCCACTGTGCAGCCGCAACCAGGTTTGGCACTGGTAATAATCAAAGGTTTAGTACCTGTGTTTTTGCAGAGGAATTTTACTTGAGCTTTTTCGCCCATGTTTATCGTACCAATGCTTACCAGCGTATCTAGCCATTGCACGGTTGTGAAGTTGGCAGTGTCAACCGCAGCTTTCTTTTGCACCTCCGCTGTACCTCCGTTGCAGGAAGCAAAGGCTAGTAAAATAAGTAATGATGAACCAGCCAGTAATGTTTTCATGTTTTATCTAATTTTTATAATGAAAAATTGTTTTATTCAATAGCAGTGTTATTTGCTGCAAATCTTCAATTTTTATCATTCAAATCAAAATAATCAACGTTAAAATGCCCTTAACCCTGCATTTTATTTTTTTTGCTTAAATTCTATTTTGTTCAATTTATCGGCCTGTGCCAGTTCCTTGTGTATATTGTCTAATATACCGTTCACAAAAAAACCGCTTTGCTCGGTGCTGTATTCTTTTGCAAGGTCTATGTATTCGTTGATGGTTACCTTAGTAGGTATGGTTTCAAAATACAAGAACTCGCAAACCCCCATCTGCATCAGCACCATGTCTAGCGAGGCAATCCTTTCCGAATCCCAGTTTTGCAGTTTGGGCTTAATAAGGTCTAGCAAATACTGCCTTTTATTATAGGTGCTTATCAGCAGCGATTTGGCAAACGCCCATTTTTCCTCGCTTATTATCTCCTGTAGGTTATAGCCATTAGGTTTAGAAAGGTAATTGTTTACCATTTGGTCCATCATCTCGCAGTCATCGTCCCAATTGTTGAATAGTTCTTCCAAGTGCGATGTAAAAACTTCGTCTGGCAGCATCAAATTGGTAAAAATAAAACGCAATATTTCTTTTTCCTTTTGTTTTTCGCGGCTTTGTGCGTTAATGTACAACTGGTATTCGCTGCTTGCTACTAAGTTGTTGTATATCCTTTTTAGGAAATCGGGGTTGATAAGGTTTTCTGGCTTTACTTTCTCAACTGCTTTTTTAAAAGATTCATTTTCTACTATCTGCCACAACAGCTCGTTGCCCGCCAGCTTGGTGTTTACGTTCAAGTCTTCTAACGTAGGCAAATGCTTGTTTGCTTTTTTCACTGCGTCTGTTTCTGCATAGCGTGCCACTTCCGTGGTAAAATAAAGCAGATAAACGAGTAGTTCCTTGGTTTTTTCAAAACTTTTTTCCAATTCAGCCACAGGGTTTTTGATGGCATTGTCCCCTTTGCCAGCATCCATCATGTACAGTAGCTGCATTACTTTAACCCTGATGTTTCTTCTACTAATCATTCAAAAAAGATCTTTGTTTCGAGTCGGCGAAGATAGGGGAAACGATTGCTTGCACAGTAATATTTCGCTGTAAAGGCATGAAGAAACTCAAAGGTTCAAGGAAAGAGCAGGCAAAGCAACATGTATGCACACTTTTACTTCTGGCAAGGTCTTTGAAAAATTACCATTAAGTATATAGGCAATCTATCTGTAAAATACGCAGTGTATAAAGGCTTTCTGCTTCATTTATGCGATACCGAATGCCTGCTGGGGAATTAATTCCACAGTAATTATCAATTATCAATTATTAATTATTTATGGCTGATACTAAAATAAATTTATTTATTGTCCACAGCGATTATTTGGCCGTTACACGGCTAAAAATGTACTTGTTTGCAAAGTTTGGCAAGTATATAAGCATCACTTCTTTTTACAAGGGCGAAAGTTGCCTGCTGCATATTGATGCAAGTACTGCTTTTATTGTGCTAGGCACAATACCTGACGAGCAAAACAAGGTGAACATTTATAATGCCGTGAAGGCGGCCAACGCTGAGACGGAAATAGTTGCATTTGCCGACAATGAAACCATTGGGGCAATTTTGGCAGCTTACCTTGACGGCACAACGGGCGTTTTATTGACCGAAAACAAAAATTTCAACAAGCTGAGGCCTTTTATCAAAAGATTAGCGCCTGGCCGCTTGCAAAACATCACAAATGACATGGGCGTGGCTGGCTACATTACCCTTTGCCTTGGGTTTATAATATTGGTAAGCGCCATTGCTTTTTTTATGATGAAATTGAATACATAACTAAAGTTGTTTTTCTTTTGCCACATAGGGAAATGGCACACATAGGCAAGAAAAAAAAGAGAGTAAATATAGTAGTTACTTGTGTTTTTGGGTTTTCAGTGTATATAATGAAAGTTGGAGACAAGGTAAATAATTATGCTTTCTTCCTATTCTTCACTTAAAACTATGTGGTTATGTGCCTTTGTAGCGAAATAATAAATGCTTAGTATTCGCCCTCTGGCGGTTGTGATGATTTCTTTTTAGTAGTTTTTATTTTCTTTGGTTCTTTTGGCTCTGTTGTTGTTTGCTGGCTTTCTTGTTGCTGCAACAACATATTCCTGCGCGATTGCTCGTCCAGTTTTTTCTGGTCAAGGTTGCCGTTTTCATCTAGTATCATGGCTTCCAATGGTGCATTGCCATTGCCAAGCGATAGCGTTGCTAATTTGGGTACATGCCCCCAATGGTTGTTTTCCCATTTAAAGGCTTCGTAGCTGCCATCTGGCACGTAAGTATATTTGCTTTCTGGTTCATCACTTTCGCTTGCCAAATGGTCAAACACAATCATCTGTGTTTCGCCATCGTATAGCATCCTTAGCTTAGCTTCTTTTTTATATTCCAGCCCATACCTATAAGCAATCCCTTTCTGTCTGGATGTATCTGAAGGTTCAAATTTAAAATAATTTCCACCAAAATGGGGTATCCCATTCTCGTCAAAAGTCAAGATGTCTATCCATTTTATATTGCTCCTAGGCCCATTTTCATCATAGCCCAGCAGGGTATATACTTTCTTGTTCCCGTCCATGTTCAGCAATACTTTATAGTAGATAGCGCCAATCCAGTTTTTAATATTGCGTATAGAATCGCCTGGTGCTTTTGTAAAGTCTGACACGTCAAAAAGCGGGAATAGTTTTAGGCTACCATCGGGGGTACGCATTTGTATGGCCCCACGCTGGCGGTAATAGGTATAGTCTTTCATCATCTGCCATGTGAAAATGCGGAAGCTACTGTCGGGTGCATATAGTTTAGAAATGCTTGTTAAAGAATCGAAAGGGTAGTAAAAAGAATAGGGCATTTTAAGCGCACGGACTAGCCCACGGGTAAAAAGGCTATCGGCCTCAAAGCGCATGAACCAATGGTCAGCATTGATCATGTCGTAACTATACCCTTTTATTTTTTTTTCTATCTGGGGCAGGGTTAGCTTGTTTTCTTTGGCGATGGGCTGTGCTAATGCACTGCCTATTACTGTGAAGCAAAGAATTAAAAAAAAGATTTGTTTCATTGTGTGGCTGAATAGATTACTAAGGTAGCATTCTCTTGCATGAGAAAAGCTATTTTGGCAGTAACCTTATAATTTTAGGCTTTTATTAATGCAGCAGCAAAGGCGGGAAGGTTGGCAAACCGAGCATCAATATCAGGATGTGGGAATAGGGTTTCGGGGTTTGTAGTGGCCAAAAACACGGTATATGCACCAGCATTGCGCCCAAAGCCCATGTCGCTTAGTTTGTTTCCTACCATGATGCTTTTTGAAAAATTTATATGAGGGAAATCATTTTTTGCCTGCAATGCCATCCCTGCATTGGGCTTGCGGTTTGGGGCATCGCTTGCCAAATCGGGTGCATAATAAATTTTATCGATGCGGCCTTTATGACTCACAATAGCCTCCATCATGTTTTGGTGGATATGGTTTAGGTCGTCAACAGTCATCAACCCCTTGCCAACACCTTTTTGGTTGGTAACCATTACAATAGTGCCAAACCTTTTGTTTAGTATTTCTACGGTATCCAATACGCCTTCATAAAAAGAAAATTCACCCCAGTTCAGGATGTAGTCTTCCTTTTTTTCATGGTTAAATACACCGTCACGGTCTATGAATAGGGTCCAAGTTTTATCTATTTTGTTTAAATCGAACATACTAATTTATTTTACCATCAAATTCCGTTTAATCCACCAAATACTACAAAATCTAGGTTCAGACAATCTTTTTAAAATCCTCCTGTGCCTGCAAATAATCCTGCGGTATGCCAATATCTATAAAATAAGCATCCTGCACCTGCCCAAACATCTTCCGTTCAAGGTACAATGCTTCCATATATGACTTCTCGAAGGAGAATTTTTGGGGCATAGCTTCCGAAAGGAAGGCTGCGACCTTCAATACATATAAGCCACCATTGATTAGCCCTTTGTCATAATGTTGTTTTTCTTTGAATGAGGCAATTGACTGGTTTTCGTTTAACTCAACTACACCATACCTGTCAAAATTGTGCATTGGTTTTAATGAAAGGGTGCAAGCTGCAGCGGTATGGGTGTGTTGCTCCAATAATTTTTTCAAGTCAACTGCAAAAAAGGTATCGCCATTGGTTACAAACACATCCTTTTCGGTTGCTTTTGTGCAGGCAAGCTTTATAGCGCCACCAGTACCAAGCGGCTCATCCTCTATTGCATACTGCACTTGCAATACTGGGTAATCTTTTTTGATATATTCAATAACAGCTTCGCTTTTATACCCAAGGCTCAAAATAAATTTGCTTACACCCTTTTGCAAGAAATAGTCAATTACATAGCCAATAAATGGCCTGCCATTTACAGGGGCCATGCACTTGGGCAAGTCTGGTACTGCACTACGCAAGCGTGTGCCGAGGCCGCCGGCAAGGATGATTGCTTCACTCATATAATGTTATACGTTGTACGTTATAAGTTGTACGTTTTAGCCCCCCCTTTAGGGGCTGGGGGTGGCAAATACCTGTTCTTCCACTAATTCGCAAATAATATGCCCCAGCAAAATATGGCTTTCCTGTATCCGTGGCGTGGTGGTGGAAGGCACATTGAACAAATAATCGCTTAATGGCTTTATGTTTCCACCAGTGGTGCCAGTAAGCCCAATGGTTACGATGCCCATTTCCCTTGCTACTTCAAATGCCTTAATGATGTTTGTCGAATTGCCCGATGTGCTAAAGCCTAGTATCACATCGCCTTTTACGCCAATGCCATCAAGTAATCGGGCATAGATAACATCAAAGCTATAATCATTCGCCACGGCGGTTAAATAGCTTGTATTGCAGTGCAATGCTTCTGCGGGCAGTGCTTTCCTGTTTTTGTAGAACCTGCCGCTAAATTCTGCGGCTAGGTGCTGAGCATCGGCCGCGCTGCCGCCATTGCCACAAAACAACACTTTGTTGCCAGCTTTAAAAGCATCGGTTATTACACCCACAACCGTTTCTATCGTTTGCATCAAGCTAGTATCTTTCAACAATTGTTGCTTTACACTAATAGAGTCATTAATCAGTTCATGTATTTTGTCTTTCATATCGCCTAATCATAAATCGTTCTTCTTTATTATTTATTGCGTTGTCCATGTTGTCAACCCATGCTGTGTAAGCTGGTAGCTTTTCACTTCTCCACCAAAAGTGAGCAATTTATCTATTACTTTATAACGGTTATTGCCTGGGCAATAAAAAGTCATAAACCCCCCGCCACCGGCACCGCTAATTTTACCGCCACTTGCACCTGCCGTTTTAGCAGCAGCATATATTTCCTCAATCATGTTGTTGCTAATGCTTTTGGCCATTAGCTTTTTTTGCTCAAAGCCATAGTCCAATATTTCCCCTATCTCGTGCAGCCTGCCTTTTAGCAAAGCTTCTTTCATCATGCGTGATTGTTCTTTTAGCTGGTGCATGGCATCCATGGATGCTACATTTTTCTGCAACACGTTGCTTTGCTGCTCTTTAATGATAGTAGCACTTTCCCTGCTTGTAGCAGTATAATATAATACTAAGTTGTTCTCCAGTTCGTTCAAGTATTCCTGCCTGATGCGCAATGGGTTTACAATTACTTTGTCGCCACCGTAAAACTCCATGAAGTTTACCCCGCCAAAGGTAGCTGCATATTGGTCTTGCTTGCCGCCGCTCAATTGAAGGTCGTTCCGCTCTATTTCATAGGCATAATGGGCAATGTCATAATCGCCCAAGGGCAGTTTCAGCATTTCTACAAAAGCACCGATGATGGCCACCACTAGCGTAGAAGATGTACCCAAGCCGCTACCTGCAGGGGCATCTACAAAAGTACTCAACCTGAACCCTTTTTCAGGGAAGCCGTAATCTTTATGGACACGGTTGTAAACGCCTTTCAGCAAATCCAGATGACCATTTATGGGTAATTCCTTTGCCCATTCAAATATTTCTTCTTCCTTGCGGTCAAGTGCCTGTATAATTATGCTATTGCCTTCAATCAATTCAAGAGAAGCATGTGCGTACAAGGATAGGGTAGCATTTAAGATAGCCCCTCCAAACTGGTCGCTATATGGGCTAACATCTGTGCCCCCACCTGCCAAGCCAATACGCAATGGTGCTTTGCTGCGATAAATCATTTTCCTGTTTTTATATAATCGGGCTACATTGTGCAGCTATTTCATCATTTTCTAGCCAAAAAAATGCCGAGGCAAAGCAACGCTTTTTTTCTTTGGGATTGGCGGGGGTGGAAAATAAATATTTATTAAGGGTTAGTATTCCTTTTGCTAGTTGTATCTGGATACTTTAGCTTGTATCGAGCAAGGTATTGCCTGCAGGCAGGGGCATAGTGCTGGGTCAGCCCGGGACTGATGCTGGTGATTGCAATATTGCCGATGTTTTTCCATAAGCCAAATATATAACGTCAAGCTGGAACTAAAGCCAAGCAAAGAAGAAAAAGATGAAGTTTTTTCCGTCACCCCTGCTTGCGGCAATACCCATGTTATCGGCCGTTTTGTCTATGCAGGGTGTGCCATCCTTTGTTTTCTCGAACCCAGCCTGTGTCGACCTGTGAACGAATTTTGTCAACCAATAGCCTGTGTCCAGCTGCGAACGACCTTTGTCAAGCCACAAAGTTTATGAAAAAGTAAAACTTTTTGAAAGACCAAAGCCTGCCGCAGGCCTCCTTTTGTGTTCTTTTCAGGGTTGTTTTTTTAATTTTCAATTTTTTCAGATTGTTTGTTTGATGTAACTCATTGATATACAGTTGTTTTATTCATTAGTGACGAAGGTTTTACAGTGAATTAATGGTGATTTATTGTGGATTTAATGATGATTTATTGTGTATCAATGTGTATTTATCGTGTATCAATGATGATTTATGATGTATTAAAAGTGATTCATTTTAGGTTGCCAAGTCCCCCTGTTGATAAAACGCTGTAAATTAGTCTACCGTCAGGGATAGTCCAAAAGTAAAATCCTATATGGGGGCATATTTCCCCCATGAGCATCCCAAAATTCCCCCATAAACGATAGTATTGATAATCCCCAAAACCAAGTTGACCTCTATCATTATGCTAATAAGTAATAAAATAATCTCCTCCTGCTTCCGAATGCCAATTGCTGCTTTCAACTATTTTGCAACTATCCATAACCGTGTAGGTCATGTTTTCTTTTAATTCAAGATAGCAAGATGGGCAATTTGGATAGTTCGTTAAATAATAAATTCCAACATCATTAAACTGCATCTGGTTATAAGACTCTAATAAATAGGACTTATAAAGAAAAAATAAATAGCCAAAAAAGAGAATTAAAGGAAAAGCCCAAAGCTTGGTTTTCTTGTTAGAAGTTAAAGCCAGCAATAAGTAAATGATACAACCAAACCCTAATATAAAGTAAATAAAGTAAACAAGCCCTTCTCCAATTGCAGACATCTGTTAGGATTTTACAAGATGAAAAATTATTTTGCTAACCCTGACCTTAACTTTTCTGTTGTTTGGATGGGCAGTTCAGTAGAGATGGCAATTAGGTTATTATTTGCACCGTTAATTATTAATTTCCTTGCTATTTCTTCCTTTAACTTAAATTCTGCTTCCGTTTGCAATGAATAAAGCTCACTCGCTTTTAGGTGCAAGCTATCAAGGTAACGGTTGTAGCTATATTGGTCACTTTTTGGTAGCCTCATTATATCTAGTACTTCCCCAGCCTCTTTTAAGCCCTTGGCCTTGAAATTATCTTTTACTTCGCTGTTTTTTAAAAAATAAACCCATTCGTCCAGCGTGTCTTTAGCTATATCGTTGAACTGGTTTACTTTTAAAATATAAAATTCTGGGAAAATATCAGCAACTTCATCTTTTAGAAAGGTGCTTTTTTGTTTGTCAGACAATCCCAATAAATCATTTTGGTGCAAGCCCCTAAAGTTTGTCCTGCCCTTGTAAATATAGTCTTGCCCTTGTCCAAGGTCGAAATAAACGATATTAATGGAAATTACTTTCTTTATTTCTGAATAACGCTGCCCAAGCTTTAAATTTTCTGAAATGCTTTTTGAAACACCATAAGCCATCCTATGAAAATAATCTATTTCATAAGTGCTTTGTATTTCGATGATAATCAATTCGTTTTTAGCGTTCAAGGTAAATATATCTACTCTGTTATATTTGTCTTCGTCAGTGTCTTTATTGCTTTCGCTTTCTAGTATTTGTTCTATTTTGATTGTGTCAAACAACAACTCACTCAAAAAGCCTTCCAGCACAACAAAATTCGATTTATTTCTTAGCAGCCTTTTAATAGCCCAATCAAATCTTATTAATTTCTTGCTCATTTGTATGTGAAGGTAAATAAAAAAACATCTTCCTACTTGTCCCCATTCAATATAACAGGTGTTTTTCCGTTGCCCATTACAATAACCTTGCTGTTGGGCGAAGTTACCAAACCTTTCATTACTTGTATTTGTTCATATTGCAACTGCTTGTCGGTAAGGCCAGAACTCATGATGCGCTGGTAGTCGGCAATACCCTGGGCCTCCACGCGCTTGCGTTCCGCTTCTTGTTTTTCTTTTTGAAGCACAAATTCCATTTTCTGGGCATCTTGCTCCGCCTTTATCTTTTCCTCGATGGATGTTTTTACCATGGCTGGCAAGGAAATATTGCGCACCAACAATTGCTCCAATACCAAGCCACGCTGTTTAAAGCTTTCCTCAATGCTTTTGTATATCCTTGCTTGAAACTCGTCACGCTTGGTGCTGTACAAATCTACTGCTGAATAGTAAACAGCATTGTCCCTTATTTTGGTACGGGTGAGGGGGCGAACAATTTTTTCTTTGTAGTCCAAGCCTGTTTCCCGCACAATATTGGGCGCCTCGGTTGACAATACCCTGTACAAAACAGTCAAATCAATTACTACTTCCAACCCATCGGCTGTCAATGCCCTGATGGCATCGTCGCCAACTTGGTCGCCTTCGTTGTGCACGGCGCTCATAGTATAGTTCTGGGTCCTTACATCCATTTTGCTTACTTCCATCAATGGGTTCACCACGTTCAGCCCGCTGTACAAGACATCGTTCTGCACTTTGCCAAACAACGATTTCACGCCTACTTCCCCTGCGTTAATTTGCTTTACACAAGCTGTAAAAAAGCCAAGCAACACAAGTACTATACCCAATATGCGTATGCCGCCAGCAAATTGGGCAAATGGCGTGTTTGATTTTTTAAGGGAGAATGCGGCTGCGAAAACAATAATGCCAAGTACAATGAGGAACATCGTTTTTGTTTTAAAAGTGAAAGGTGAGTGTAAAGGTATAGCTAGTTGTGAATTATGAATTATAAATTATGAGTTGCAGGTTGTAAGTAGTCTGTTGCAAAAAAAAGAAAGCTGACCGCTATGTTGCCCAAAAGGTAAAATAGTACAAACTCTATATGGCAAGAAGAATACCTACACTTTGGCAAGCCTAACAATCGTATCAACCAATATTTTCCAGCTATACTTTAATTTTTCTGTTTGTAAATGCGGTAGAAAATGTGCTTCCCCCAATTGGTATAGCTCCTCTATTTTGGCAGCAATGGCTTCTGGGTTGGGTTCTGCCACCAAGCCTACTTTTCCATCAGGAACCAATGCCGGCAGACCGCCAACATTGGTAACTAGCATAGGCTTTTCAAAATGGTAGGAGAGGGGTGTAACCCCGCTTTGGGTAGCATTGCGGTAAGGCTGTATTACAAAATCGGCTGCACTTAAATAAAACCGTACTTCACTGTCCGATATAAAATCGGTTCTTAATATTAACTGGTCTTCAATAGCAAGTTCTTTTATCAGGTCGTCATACAGCTTCCTATCCTCATAATACTCGCCAGCCACTAGCAGCTTGCAGCCTTTAAACTGGCCATTTTGCTGGTGGGCTTTTAAAATTTGCATGGCTTGCAGTAATAAATCCAGCCCTTTGTATTTCCTGATAAAGCCAAAAAACAAAATTACATTTTCCTCGGCAGGGATGCCTAAATGTTGCCTTGCTTCAGCTTTTGGCAAGCCTTCGCCAAAATTGTCGTAAAGGGGGTGTACAATTTGTTGGGCTGGTTTTTTGGCGAACGTTTTTAAATCGGCCAAGACCTTTTCACTCATGGTTACAAAAGCATCCACCGTTTTAAAGCAATATTTGGTAAACAGGGTGTCTCCTGGCCTCTTTTCATGCGGTATTACATTGTCGGCAATGGCAACAACCTTGGTTGTTTTATTCAACTTTGCACAACGTAAAATAGTGCCTAAGCATGGCCCCATGAAGGGCAGCCAGTAACGGATAACAATAATAGCAGGTTTACGCTTTCGCAATTCATTGCCCACTTTTAGCCAGTTTAATGGGTTTACAGAGTTGATACAAACTTTAATATTGATGTCTGTGGGCTTGGGTTCAGACGAGTATTGCGTAGTACCCGGAAATAAAAAGCCTGGGTATTGCAGCGAGAATGTATAAATGGTTGTATCAAATCCTTGCTGCTGGAACTGGCGCGCAAGGCGTTCGTCAAACGAAGCCAAACCACCACGGAGCGGGTGCGCAGGGCCAATAATAATCACTTGTTGTTGCTTCATGGTAAGTAGGAAGATGGGGTTATTATTTGCAAGCCATCAATATAGATAAAATATTTTTCGTTGATGGTAGCAAGTGGAGTATTGTGGTGCAAAGCAGTAGCGGCTATAATCAAGTCTTTAAAATCAATTGACTTTCTTTTGGGTTTTAAAGAGCTTTGGATTTGGATAGACGTAAACATTTCCTCAGAAGTAAATGGAACAGAACTAACGTTATTGAATACAGTATCCCAAAATGGCTTTTGTAAAATAGTAGCACCTATGTATACTTCGTATTGGATAATCACTGAAACTAAAAAAGAGTCATAATCTTTAGAAAGGTAACTAAAAAAAGTATTTTCCTTGTTGGGTTTTCTAAAATAGTCAATTAGCACCGATGAATCAAGGTAAATTAATCATTTATTTTCTTCAACCATGGATGCCTTTTTTCATATTCCTTTACTTGTTCTGGTGTCATTGTGGGGCCACTTAATAACAGTTCAATCATTGCCTTTTGCTTTTTGGTAAGGGGTTTTTTTACCGATGTGTCTATTTTTAAAATTGTTGCTCCCATTTTTACATCTTTTGCATTTCAAAATTAAGTTTTATATCGCAATTTATCAAAAATTACCTCTACTCAATCCCCAGCCTTTCTTCTATCAAATAATTATTCCTTTCACTGCTGTTGCGGCTTACCAGCTCTGCAATAAAACCTGTCAGGAATAATTGTATGCCTATTACCATCACCGTTAGCCCAATATAAAAGGCAGGCTTGTTGGTGAGCGAAAACTCTTTGTCCATTAGTTTATGAGCTGACAAGTAAACGCTTACCCCAAAGCCAATCAAGAAGCAAAGCGTGCCATACAACCCAAAGAAGTGCATAGGCCGTTTGCCAAATTTATTGAGGAATGTAATGGTTGTTAAATCTAGGAAACCATTGATGAACCTTTCCCAGCCAAACTTGGTAGTGCCATATTTCCTTGCACGGTGTTCTACCACTTTCTCGCCAATTTTGCGGAAGCCTGCCCATTTGGCGAGAACAGGTATGTAGCGGTGCATTTCGCCAAATACCTCAATGCTTTTTACTACCTTTTTCTTATAGGCTTTTAGGCCACAGTTAAAGTCGTTCAGTTGAATGCCAGAGCTTCTGCGGGCAGCAGCATTGAACAATTTGGAAGGCAGGTTCTTGGTAAATGTATTGTCGAACCTTTTTTGCTTCCAGCCGCTTACTAGGTCGTAACCATCTTCCACAATCATCCTTCGCAATTCTGGTATTTCGTCTGGGCTATCCTGCATATCAGCATCCATGGTTATGACCACGTTCCCTTTTGCCGCTTTGAAGCCTTCGTTTAGGGCTGCACTTTTGCCATAATTGCGTTGCAATTTGATACCCTTGATATTGTTGTTTTGATGGGATATTTTTTTAATTACCTCCCAGCTATCATCTGTGCTACCATCGTCTATAAGTATTACCTCATAAGTATATTGATGTGCAGTAATTACCCTTTCTATCCATGCGCACAATTCGGGCAGCGATTCGTCTTCATTCAATAAAGGGATTACAATAGATATGTCCATGAACCAGTTTCTTTATAATTTTTATGTGCCTATTTGGTGACTATTTGCTTTTTTCTTCATCAACAACCCAATTACCGATCCAACAAATGCAGCGGCAATGCCCACTGCAAGGTTCAGCATTACCATGCCCGACATTACCATCAGGCCAATTACTTTTATCGCCATTGCCTGTTGCGCTTTTGCCTCTTCAACATTTAATTTAGTCATTTGTTGCTTAGCTTCCAGCATTCGCTGCTGGTAAAGGTCGTTTATATAACCTGGAAAAACAATATATGTAGATAAAAGCGTGTAAATAAACAAGATGCAAACCACCACCACGGCTACTTTAAAGCCATAGCCAAACTGAAAGCTAAAGGTTACATCTTCCGGGTTGCTGTTATTACTGATAAATATCGATGTTAACACGCCCGTTGCTAGTATGCCGCTGTTTGCATACATGACCCAAGGCTGTAGTTTTTGATGGGTTAGTTGCAGCACAATATCCAGCAGCACCAATATTGCTGCAATCACTACCCCTTTTTTTATATGTGTTTTCTGTTTGTCCATTAATTTATTTGTGAATTCATAAGTGTTGCGATTTTCTTATTCCTAATTAAGCCTTTGCTTTTCTTTGCGGTTAAACTTGCTTATTTATTCCCATTCCACTTGCCTTTGGTGAACACGCCTGAAATACTTCCTGTTAAAGGTATTCCTATAAATGGGCTGTTGGCACTTTTGCTTTTGTTGTTTTCTTTATTTAAAATAGTAGTGCCTGTTTTGCTGAATACTGTAAAATCGGCCATTGCACTTATTTCTATTGTAGCATCCGGCAGATTGAATAATTGTCGTGCATTTTGCCCCATCAATTTGGCCAATTTATCTTCCGGCAAATGACCAAAAAGATGGTTAACGACTGCAAAACTTGTTTGCAAGCCAATCATGCCATGGGCTGCATATTCAAACTCACAGGTTTTATTGTCCCAGTTTTGTGGCAGGTGGTGGCTGGTGATGCAGTCTATCGTTCCATTTTCCACGGCAGACCTCAAGGCCATCATGTCTGCTCTCTTTCGCAGAGGTGGGTTTAATTTTAGATTGGTGTCATAGCCTTCTAAATCCTCATCGCAAAAAAATAAGTGGTAAGGCGTAACGCTGCTAGAAATAGCCAAGCCTTCAGCTTTTGCTTCGGCTACTAATGCCGCGCTCTCTGCTGTAGAAATACCTGTTATGTGCAGTTTGCTGTTTGTATATCGCAGTAAATCAATATCCCGCTTTACAAGCATTGTTTCAGCGAGTGCGGGGATGCCGGGCAAGCCCATTTGTGTAGAAATAATACCTTCTGTCATCAAGCCAAAAGCCCCGATGCTTTTGTCAATGGGCAGTTGGATGATAGTGCCATTAAATGCGTTGATATATTGCAATGCTTTCAGCAGCAAGCCAGATGACTGCACAGGCTGCAACCCATCAGAAAAAGCAATAGCACCACATTGCTGCATCTCGTACATTTCTGCAAGGTCTTTGCCTTCAATATTTTTAGAAATGGCACCAATAGGGTAGAGGTGCACGGGCAATTGCTTTTGCTTTTCTACTATATAAGCCACTTGGGGCTTGTTTTGCAGGCTTGGCTTAGTGTTGGGCAACACAAACACATGGGAAATGCCACCTGCAAGTGCTGCTGCTGCGCCGCTTTCTAGGCTTTCACGGTGTTCGTAGCCAGGGTCGGCAAAATCTGCAAAAATATCTACCCATCCCGGCGATATGGCTAGGTCTTGTGCTTCAATTGTTTCATCGGCTTCAGTAACAATAGCATCATCAATCATGGCTATTGTGGCATCCACCACCAAAATATCCTTTACCAGCCCTGCGAAAAGAGAATTTTTATCAGCTATTAATACCTTTTTAATCAGTAATTTCATCGAATGCCCTAAAAATTTTGTGCAATATAAACGTAAAAAGCCGATACACGCTTATATTTGCTGCCCATTGCAAATTCGGGATGTAGCGCAGTCCGGTTAGCGTACACGTCTGGGGGGCGTGAGGTCGCTGGTTCGAATCCAGTCATCCCGACAATTACCATTAAAGCCTTTTAAAATCGATTGATTTTGAAAGGCTTTATTTATTTTGCTGCTTATGGCTATTTTGAGCTTGGTTGTATTTTAATTAGGGCAGTTTTGAAATAATGCTACTGAATCGATAACCTTTACTTTTTTCTCAAAGTAATTCAATAAATCCGTCCGTATTATTTGAAGCGATTGCATGATTGAGTTTTATAGGCTAATTATTTTATCTGTTGCTGCACCCTTAGTTTCTTTCCTTGCAAGTTATATTGGCTTGTTGACGGTCGCAGTACTTTACCTCAAGCATAAGCATTTTCAGGCAAAAAAAAACCCGCTATAAAAGCGGGTTATGTGCCTCAGGCGGGAATCGAACCCGCACTCGAGTTGCGTCGAACAGGATTTTAAGTCCTGCGTGTCTACCAGTTCCACCACCAAGGCTGAAAAAAAAATTCCATCTTTTTGGATGGAATTTTCTAAGAGAGCGAAAGACCAGGCTCGAACTGGCCACCTCGACCTTGGCAAGGTCGCGCTCTACCAAATGAGCTACTTTCGCATTTTTAAGACCTTTTCGTTTGTTTTGGGAGTGCAAATATAAGTGTTGTTTTTTATCTGCAAAATTTTTCTTTATTTTTTACTGTTTTTTTTTATTTGTATTCAGGAACGTATTTTGAACTGCTTTGTACTTCTACATCAGGATGCCCTTTGTAGCGTGATTGGTACAACTTGTAGCAACTGCCAAATACAAAAGATATAAAACAAAATACAGTTAAATAAAACAAGAACTTAGACGAGTTTACCCAATTTTTGGTAAAGTCTTTTTTGTTTTCTTCTTTTTCTATCAAGTGGTTGCTCATATATTTCTCAATTACGGTGCAAAAATAAGGCTCAAGCATATACAACGATGCCATGCTTGAAACATTTTTTTATTTATTCTTTTTTATCCACAATCTGATAAAAATATTGTTTATTTAATATAAAATATTGGTACACTACGCTGCCATTATATACGCCTTTCAACTGGCAAATAGGCACTCGGTTTAGTGAATGTGTTTTGTATCCACGGAGCCATATCCCCAATACTGAAAAGTGGGCTTTGCTGATAGCTGCAAAAAAATACTTGTCGCCATGGAACAACCCTTTCCATGCAGAAATAGCGTCTAGCAAAAAACGTAAAGGGATAATGGTAATTTTCTCTTTGAAAGTAAGGTTTTTAGAAAGCATCAGCAAGTTGTTCCTGAAATTGAGGAAAACTTTTCGGCCACCCCGTGGCAGGGTGCCTGCACCCACATGGTAAACAACAGATTGCGGGCAACCCATGATGCGGTAGCCCATTAGCTGCATCCGCCAGCAGAGGTCTATTTCCTCCTGGTGTGCAAAAAAGAAGTCATCAAAACCGCCTGCCGCATGAAAAACCTTGCTTTTCACAAACATGGCTGCCCCGCTTGCCCAGAATATTTCCTGGATATCGTCATATTGGTGCCTGTCTTCCTCCAAAACATCAAAAATACGCCCTCTCGAAAAGGGGTATCCCAGTTTGTCTATCCACCCACCAGATGCGCCTGCATATTCCAGCAAATGACGGTGTTTGTACGAAATAAGCTTGGGTTGGCAGGCTGCTATGCTGGCATCTGCCTCCATCAGGCTAATAATAGGCTCTATCCAGTTATTAGAAACCTCCACATCAGAATTAAGCAATACATAATAATCGCTCTCCACCAGCTTCAATGCCCAGTTGTAGCCACCTGCAAACCCTTCATTTTTGTTATTAACCAGTATTTCTACACTAGGGAAATGTTCCTTTACAAAAGAAATAGACTCATCTGTAGAAGCATTGTCTGCAACAACCACACGCTTATTGGCGTAAGTGCTGCCCAGCACAGACGGAAGGAAATTTTGCAGGTGCTGCTTTCCGTTAAAGTTTAAAATTACAATAGCTACTGAAGGACTAGTCAAACAAGTTCAATTTTTGCGAAAATAGAGGTTTACATATTACCACGAAGGCACACTTATTATTCACCACATAGGCATATAGTACACATAGTTTTAAACCGGTAAAAAAAAGAAAAAATAGTTTTTAACCTTATTGCTATCTCTTTATAAGCCACTAGGGGCTAAAAAAGAAAGGCAACATACTATTTTTTCTTTCTTTTTCTTGCTAGTTTCCTATGTGCCTATGTGGTGAGTATTAACTACATTTTTCAAATCTGCTATGGCCTTGATGGGGTCAGCAGCTTTAAAAACGGAGCTGCCAGCTACCAATACCGTTGCGCCTGCCTCCACAATTGTAGCCGCATTGGCAAGCGTAACCCCTCCATCAATTTCAATATCAACAGCCAGCCCTCTTTCATTAATCAGTTGCCTTAATTGCCTTATTTTTTCTAGTGTATAGGGTATAAACTGCTGGCCGCCAAAGCCTGGGTTCACGCTCATCAGGTTTACCAAGTCTATATCTGCTATAATATCAACTAGCAGGTGTATGGGTGTGTGCGGGTTTACGGCTACCCCAACCTTCATGCCCAGCCCTTTTATCTGTTGTATGTTGCGATGCAGGTTGCGGCAAGCTTCTATATGCACGGTAAGTATATCTGCACCTGCCGTTGCAAATGCTGCCGCATAATTCCCCGGGTCTTCTATCATTAGGTGTACGTCCAGTATTTTGGTCGTGGCTGTCCTTATTTGTTCTATAACGGGCAGGCCAAAACTAATGTTGGGCACAAAACGCCCATCCATCACGTCTAAGTGCAGCCAGTCTGCCTCGCTGTTGTTCAGCATGTTGCATTCGTCCGCCAATCTTAAAAAGTTGGATGCTAGTAGGGAAGGAGCGATAATGGGCATGTGTAATTTTTTAAAGTTATTGCAACCGTTTAATAGCCGCTTCGGCTTCTACCATGGCGTTGTCTAAAGCAAAAGCCTGCTGGTATTTGGCAATGGCTTCTGTTTTTTTCAATAATGCCTCATAGCATTTGCCTTGCCAGTAATAAGCATCGGCAAACCTGTTGCTTACGCTTGCTGCTGTGCTAAATACATTCAATGCCTCGTTGTATTTCTTGCTGTCGAAATATACATAGCCTTTTTCAAGATAGGCGTCCATGAATGTATAGTTATTATCGATGCTTTTGTCAAAAAAGAAAAGGGCTTTTTCCTTGTTGCCAGAGCGTGCAAAAAACACGCCTGCAAAAAAAGCAGTGTACGCATCGTATTCCCTACCAAGCCGTAGCTCGTCTATCTGCTGGCATATAACGAGTGTTTTTGGGTTTTTGGTTTCTGCATAAAGGTTGGCTAGTGCTAGCAACCCATCCTGCGCAGGGTAAATATTAACTGCTGTGGTGTAATAGCGTATGGCTGACGTTGTGTCCCCAGCGTGTTGGCATACCTGCCCTTTTTTGTACCAAAGGGCGTAGTTGCCCTTGTCACGCACAATAAGCGAATCTAGTTGTGCCAATGCCTGCTTGTAATTGCCAATGCTATCAAGTGCAGTAACATAGTTGAACCTTAGCCCCGTGCTGTCTGGTTTTTGTTGCACAGCCTTCCCCAGATTGGCAACATAAGTAGGTGTAGTTGTTCCATTTGCAGCGGGGGGATTTTTTTGGTCAGTATTATTCTTGCAGCCTATAAAAAATACAACAAGCAGCGGCACAAAACATCTATTCATCCTGCAAAAATAATAGCTGTTGGTACAGCAAACTTTTTTATTTAGATATTTTTTGCTACTGAAGTTGTTTCAACTTTTCATTCTTTTGTTCTAAAATCTAATGCAACTCATAATTTATAATTCATAATTATCCAAAAATCCACTTTACCTGTTGTTTGGCATTTGCTTCGTTGTTAAACATGCCAGCTAATATTTTTTTCCGCAATGTAATTTCCTCTGTAGTAAAAGGCTGGTTTTTCAATTGCAATACAATATTGGCAAAAACGTTGGCATTGCTACCAATATGGCAAGCAGCTTCTAACCCACTACCAACTACTGTTGCTTCGTTTACTAGGCAATGCCGCCCATTGTACAAAGCATTCAATAATTTTAGCTTAATACCGCTGCTGTGGTAAGATGGCAGGATGTTGATATGTGCTTTGGCAATCATTTCCTGCATTTCTTTTTCATCAGGGTTGGCTACAAGGCAGGTATGTTTTTGCTCATGAGCCAATTCCTCTAATTTTTTTGATGGTTTTTTGCCAGTAATTACCAATGGTACTTTTATTTTACTAAATACTTCTTGTATTAGCCAAATGGCTGCCTGTTCATTTACATCCACGCTTAAATCTGCTTGGTAAAGGCAAAAATGGCCAATACCCTCCAAGCAGTTCACTTCCCAGTTTGGTGGCAGGTAGAGCGGTAGGTAATCTATGGTTTTGCAGCCAAGCTCGTTTCTATAAACAGCTACATCTTTCTCTGTAACGCCCCAAAATGCCGTGGCTTTTGAAACGATTGATTGTTCATATTTTTTTAGCAGCCGGCTTTCCCAGTAATAATATATTTTTTTAAGAGGGGAGGAGGCGTGGTGGAACAATTCATGATAATACTGGTACTCCACATTGTGTACCCGTACAAATTTTTTCCTCCCTGCAAAACGAGGGTCAGCCAGTAGGTAAGTGCAGTGGATGCCCTCCATGAAAATAGGGTAATCATCGTTCAATAAATTATTAAATAACAATTCGTTTTTCCTGCTGGCAACAATATACGGGAAGCGGCTCGAAATGCCCTTATGGCCTTCTTGGCGTTTATAATAGTTTACAGATGCGCAATACTTATTCAATTCTTCCTGCTCACCCCGTCCATATTCAAAGCAATGCAGGTGAATTTTTACGCCCTGTGCCTGCAGGGCAGGCAGCTTGTAAAACAAATCAAATACACCTCCGTAATCTACCGGGTAAGGTACATTGAGCGTAATAATATGTAGGTGTTTTTCCAAAATAAACAGATGGGTATATCAATGATTGAATAATTTTCTACTACTCACCGTATCGAATATGCTTTTTAGCCACAAAGGCACAAAAACACGAAGCAAGACAAGTGTTAAAAGATATTGATAACATCTTTTTTCTTCTTTTTTTCTTCCTTAAAACTTTGTGCCTCTTTGAGTCTTTGTGCCTTAGTGGCAGATTAAACAAACTTGCACTTGAGTAGCAACATTCTTTTTAATTTTCAAATACTGCTTTCCAAAATGCAATCAATTTTTTTTCCTCTTGCCCCCAGTTAAGTATCCCAGAGGCATTAATTGCGTTCTTCTCCAATTCATTATACAATACATTGTTTTGTAATAGTTTGTTCACTGCGACGGCAATTGTTTCCTCTCTTGTGTTGTGAATAAGATAGGCAAACGGGTGGTCTTTGATGATGGCTGCATATTCAGGGTAACCAACGCAAACCTGTGGTATGCCTGCCATCATATAATCGAAAAAGCGGTTGGCCAAGGAATAATATTGGTTCAGGCCAGTATCTTCAAACAGCATCATGCCTATATGGCATTGCTGTGTAAGCGGTTGCAATGCAGCGGGTGCTACAGCTCCTTTAAAAATGACTTTATCCTCTACAGCATGTTCTTTTGCCAGTTCCATTGCCTGGGTTAAGAAATTGCCAACGCCACAAATTAAAAGCGTAGCGTTTATTTGCTTCATGGCAGGGATAAGGGTTTCAAAACTTCTCCCTTCGTTCACGGCTCCTTGGTAAATAAGGGTAGGTGTTGCAAATTTTTCAACTTTAGCTAATGTTTGTTGGGTGGGGAGGTTCCTTACTATTTCATAGTCCGCAGCATACCTCCTGTTCAATTCTTGCTTTATAAAAAAGTTCACCGTATAGCCATGCCGGAACCTAGGCACTGCAAACCGCTCTATAGCCAACCAAACCTTGTGTATAAGCGGGCGGGTAACAATTTCTTTTTGTTCTGTAAACAATTCGTGTGCATCGTAAATCCTTTTCTTTTTGCGAATGGTAGAGGCAAGGTAGCAAGGCATGATGGTGTCTAAATCAATGGCACAAAACGCATCAGCCTTGGCAAATAACAGATAGATGAAAAGCCGAAGGTTGTATTCAGTATAAAATAAAATACCTTTTGAAAAAAAACAGTATAAGCGTTTTTGGGCAAATGACTGTAGCTTTAAATCAGTTGAATTGTTTAGTTTCCTGCCAATAAGCACTGTTTCATAGCCAGCCTGTGAAAGCGACGTGCAAATGCGCTGCATCCGCTGGTCATAAGTTAAATCATTGGTAACTGTTAATAAAATACGAGGCAATTTGTTGATGGTTTAAAAATGAATTGCAGTCTCATTTGGAACAATCGCAAATATATACCCACAACACATTGGCATAAAAGTTTTTTGGAAATAAAGTAAATGAAGAAGAGGACTAAATAAGAAAATGAAACTTCATAAAGTTTTTTTGAATAAAATTCTAATCAAATCCAATTGTAATAAAATGGTTGTAATAAATAAAATTATTGCAGAAATTTTATTACAGCTTTGTAATATTTATTTTCTAATTATTTGTTTTATTGCAGAAAAATTATTACAGTTGATTTAAACTTTTTTTATTCAATAAAATTTAATAGCAATGTTGCTTATTTTAGTCAATTGGTTTTTCAAAAAATAAGATTAGCTGCTTCAAATTTTTTATTCTTCTTTCTTCCCTTCGTGCTACTTTGCGTCTTTGAGATTTTGTGGCTATTAAATACGTTATCAACATTGTTCAAAAAAATAGTTTGTTAAATATTGCGTACTTTACTTAAAACACTTACATTTGCAGCCATAAAAAAAATGACAAAAGGCAATACCGTTTGCCTAAAACGTAAATACAATGGCAATTACTAAAGAAAAAAAAGAAAGCATCTTTACCCAATATGGTGGTGCTGCAACCAACACAGGTTCTACAGAAGCGCAAGTAGCCTTATTAACTGAACGTATCCTTGATATTAGCAAGCACTTGCAAGCTAATAAAAAAGATTTCTCTAGCCAACGTGGCTTGATACATTTAGTAGGCGAGCGTAAAAGTTTGTTGAGTTACTTGCAAAAGACCGATTTGATGGGCTACCGTGCCTTGATTGAAAAATTAGGTTTAAGAAAATAATTCCTTATCCCCTTTACAAAGGGGGGTTTGGAGACATTCATATACACCAAGAAAAGTCTTGGCTATATGCAAATCCCAACTTCTCAACGATGTTGGGATTTGTGTTTTTGTTCTATTTTGCTAACCCATATTCACATAATTTGTATTTGCCAATGGTTTTGTTTTGCAGGCCTTCGCTCTTACATCTTCAATTTCATTAATAATGTTATCACAACCTATACAATCTAGTTTTCTACTGCCTGATGGTTCCGAAGTAATCATCGAAACAGGCAAAATGGCACGCCAGGCCGATGGTTCTGTTACCGTGCGCCAAGGCAATTGCATATTATTGGCAACTGTTGTCGCTAATAAAGACCCAAAAGAAGGTCAGGATTTCTTCCCTTTGAGTGTTGATTACCAGGAAAAATTTGCTGCAGCTGGCCGCATCCCCGGTTCTTTTTTCAAGCGTGAAGCACGTTTGAACGACTACGAAATTTTAACCAGCCGTTTGATAGACAGGGCATTGCGCCCTCTGTTCCCAGAAGATTATTTGTGCGATGTACAAGTATTAATCAGCCTTATTTCCAGCGACCCTGAAGTAATGCCAGATGCATTGGCTTGTTTAGCAGCCTCGGCAGCTTTAGCAGTTTCTGACATACCTGTAAAGGAAATTATTTCAGAAGTACGTATTGGCCGCATAAACGGAAAATTTGTAGTAAACCCTACAAGGTCTCAATTAGAAAAGGCCGACATGGAATTTATCATCGCAGCAACTGAAATGAACCTGATGATGGTAGAAGGAGAAGCAAAAGAATGCAGCGAGGAAGACCTTATTAAAGCATTGGAACTAGCGCACGATGCTATCCGTGTACAAATAAAAGCACAGGAAAAATTAAAGGAACTAAAAGGTATCACTACCAAAAGGGATTATAAAAAACCTGTTGAAGACCTTGATATAAAAGCTAAAGTTGAAGCTTTTGCAAAAGACAAAATCTACGAAATTTCCCGCAAAGGCTCTGCAAAACATGAAAGAAGCGATGCGTACAGTGCATTGAAAGATGAACTGATTGGTAGCTTAGGCACAGAAATTACGGATGTTCAAAAGAAATTGGCCAAAAAATACTACGCCGATTTGCAGTGGGAAGTAGTAAGGAGCATGATAATAGACGACCGTTTCCGTTTGGATGGAAGGAAGCTAGACGAAGTGCGCCCATTGGCCATGGAAGTAGATATTTTGCCTGGGCCACATGGTTCTTCTTTGTTTACCCGTGGTGAAACACAATCACTTACATCGGTTACCTTCGGTACGCCATTAGATGAACTGCTGGTAGAAAGCGCAGCAAAATCTGTTGACAGCAAATTTTACCTTCATTATAATTTCCCTCCGTTCAGCACAGGTGAAGTAAAAATGATGCGTGGCCAAAGCCGCCGCGAAGTTGGGCATGGCAACCTTGCCCAACGTTCTCTAAAACAAATGATGCCAGATAGCAGCACTTATGCTTATACAGTACGTATTGTAAGCGATATTTTAGAAAGCAATGGGTCATCATCTATGGCTACTGTTTGTGCAGGTTCGCTTGCATTGATGGACGCTGGTGTGCCAATACCAAAACACGTTAGTGGCGTGGCAATGGGGTTGATTACCCGTGAGGACAACAAATATGCTATCCTTACAGATATTTTGGGTGATGAAGACCATTTGGGCGACATGGACTTTAAAGTAACAGGTACCCGTGAAGGTATTTGCGGCGTGCAGATGGATATTAAAGTTGATGGATTGAGCATGGATGTAATGCGTGAAGCATTAAACCAAGCCCGCGCTGGCCGCTTGCATATATTGGATGCCATGTACGAAGCGATGCCGACTGCCCGTGAAGAAGTAAAATCTCATGCGCCTCGCGTAATTAAAATTAGCATTGATAAAGAATATATTGGTGCTGTGATAGGGCCAGGTGGCAAAATAATACAAGAAATACAAAAAGAAACAGGCACTACTATTAATATTGAAGAAGTAGGCAATAGGGGTGAAGTAAGCATTTTCTCCAGCAGCAAAGAAGCCGTGGAAAAAGCACTGAACTGGATTAAAGGCATAGTGATGGTGCCTGAAGTAGGTACTGAATATGAAGGTACTGTAAAAAGCATTAAGGAATTTGGTGCTTTTGTAGAATTCCTACCTAAGAAAGAAGGCTTGCTACACATAAGTGAAATAAGCTGGAAACGCTTGGAAACAATGGAAGGTGTGCTGAAAGAGGGCGACAAGGTAAAAGTGAAGTTAATGGAAATTGACCCACGTACTGGCAAATTCAAGCTAAGCCGCAAGGCATTGCTGCCAAGGCCTGATGCAACTGCAAAGGCATAAAAGGAATATACGATTATATGCAAAGCCCGTGCTATTTTGTGCGGGCTTTTTGTTTTAGATATTTGGGTCAGGATTGGCGGTTGTAATAATTTATGTTACAGTGATTGGAATTTAGCTAAAAAATTATCTGCTTTATTTGTTTTTATTCAAATTTTTATTTGTTTTATTTGCCAATTATATATCTTTAGTATTCAAACAATTGAGTCCACTATCGATTGTTTGAGTACTAAATAAATATCCTGATGAAATATACACCAAGTTGTAGCACTAAATGCTATAAATATAGGCTAGGGGTTATTATTAGTAGTGTACATTTTTGAAATCATTTTGTTATTTTTAAGTATTACGATAAACCCCTTAAACGACGCGAGAGAATGGAATTGCAAGTACTAATTGTAGATGATAGCGATATTGTTGTTTTTTTACATACAGAGATATTGGCACTAAGTGGATTGTCAGAAAATCCTTTATCGGCCATCAATGGGCAAATGGCATTGCAAATGCTTTCAGAAAATAAAAAAAATGACCCATACTTAATACTGCTCGACATAAATATGCCTGTAATGGATGGGTGGGGTTTTCTTGAAGGGCTGCAAAACCAACCTGATTTACCACCTGTGTATGTAGTAATGGTAACATCATCCATTGATATGCGGGACAAGCAAAAAGCCACTAAATACCCACACGTAATTGGCTTTTTTGAAAAACCATTGAGCATGGAAGATTGTAAAAATGTAAGGGGGCTGAAACCGATAAAGGCATTTTTTGAATAAAAATAGGTTAGCCATAAAGTCTCAAAATACAAAGAAGCATAAATAAAAATAGGTTAAAGGGATTGATAACATACTTTTTCTTTTTTTTTCTTTTCATCTTCTTGCCTTAAAACTTTGTGCCTCTTTGCGTCTTCGAGCCTTTGTGGCAGATTAACCAAACTTACACATGCGTAATAGCCATTTTTCCATTTCTATAAAAAGAAAAAAATCATATATTTATAGCCAATATATTGGCTTATGAAAAAGATTGGTATCCTTTATGGCAAGGAACGTAGTTTTCCCGAGGCATTGATAGCCACTATCAATAGCAAAAATATAGAAGGTATTGTAGCCGAGCCTGTACTGATAAGCAAAGTGATGCAGGGCGAAGCTTCTGGCTATGCTGTAATTATAGACAGGATAAGCCAGGACGTGCCTTTTTACCGTGCTTTTCTTAAAAATGCAGCAGTTAGTGGTACTGTTGTTATCAACAACCCTTTTTGGTTCAGTGCCGATGAAAAGTTTTTCAATAATTGCCTCGCTACAAAAATTGGTGTACCCGTGCCAAAAACAGTGATACTTCCTTCCCATCAACTACCTGACGACACTTCTGCCCAATCGTTTAGCAACCTTGCTTACCCACTGGAATGGGAGTCTATTTTTAATTATGTAGGCTTCCCTGCTTATATGAAGCCTTTTGCAGGTGGCGGCTGGAAAAATGTGTACCGTGTTGAAAACAAGGCCGATTTCTTTAAAAAACATACAGAGACAGGTCAGTTGGTAATGCTGCTGCAGGAAGAAATTGTTTTTGAAGAATATTACCGATGCTATTGTATTGGCGGCAAGCATGTGCGCATAATGCCTTATGAGCCACGCAACCCTCATCATTTGCGGTATCAGGCTACTTTTGTGCCAACCCCAGAAAAACTGGCAGAAATGGAAACCATAGTGCTGAAAATAAATGCTTGGTTGGGGTACGACTTTAACACGGTTGAGCTGGCCTTGCGTGATGGCGTACCCTATGCAATAGATTTTTGCAACCCATCACCAGATGCAGATAAAAACAGCGTTGGCGAAGCCAATTTTGAATGGGTAGTAGAAACTGCTGCCAACTTTGCCATAGAAAAAGCATTGGCACAAGGTGATGGCAAAGACCACTCTACCTGGGGGGAATATGTAAAACACTCTTCTAAGGGAGTTATAAATTATGAATTATAAGTTATGAATTATACATGTGAGTGTTTGTTTTGTGCTGCTTTGAGCCTTTGAGGCTTAGTGGCAACATATAATTATAAAATAAAAGCCATGAATTACAATGACTTTACAATAGGCATCGAGGAAGAATACATGGTATTAGACCCCGAAACAAGGGAACTGAAAAGCCATGAGCAACGTATTGTGGCCGAGGGGCAAAAACTGTTGAAAGACAAAGTGAAAGCCGAGATGCACCAGGCTGTTGTGGAAGTAGGCACTGACATTTGCAAAAACATTGACGAGGCATTGATAGACGTAGCAAGCCTGCGTGGGCACATTGCAGAGATAGCTGGCAACATGGGGCTATGGGTAGGTGCCAGTGGCACGCACCCTTTTAGCCATTGGAACAGCCAATTGATTACCGACAACATACGCTACCATGAAATAGTGAACGAACTACAAGAAGCCGCACGTAGCAACCTCATTTTTGGCCTGCATGTACATGTTGGCATCACTAACCGAAAATTGGCTATACATATTGCCAACACAGCACGCTATTTTTTGCCGCATGTGTATGCGTTAAGCACTAACTCGCCATTTTGGATTGGCAGGAAAACGGGTTATAAATCGTACAGGTCAAAAATTTTTGACAAATTCCCTCGCACGGGCATACCAGAATATTTTGAAAGCATAGAAGCGTATGACAATTACGTGAGCCTGCTTGTAAAAACCAATTGTATAGACAATGCAAAGAAAATATGGTGGGATGTAAGGGTGCACCCTTTTTTCAATACAATAGAATTTAGGGTTTGCGACGTACCTATGACTATCAATGAAACCCTTGCCATTGCTGCGCTTTTCCAGGCAATTTGTGCAAAGCTTTACAAACTTAGGAATCAAAACCTAAACTTTATTGTTTATCAAAGGGCCTTGATTAATGAGAATAAATGGCGCGCCAGCAGATATGGCATAGACGGCAGCCTGATAGATTTTGGCAAGGAAACAGAAGTGCCCACACGCCAATTGATACTGGAACTGCTAGACTTTGTGGACGATGTGGTAGATGATTTGGGCAGCCGCCACGTAATAAATAACATACAAGCTCTGATGGACAAAGGCACAGGGGCAGATAGGCAATTAAAGGTATTTGAAGAAACCAACAGCTTGATTAGCGTGGTTGACTATATTAATAGTCAATTTTTAACAGCAGATTAATGGATTGCCTGACTAATGAAGATGCCGTTTTTTCATATTGACCAGTTATTTATTATTTTTACAGCATATCAATCTTATTCATAACAGGCAGCAAACGCAGTAACTCTAGTATCAAATACTGCGTGAGTATCGTAAAACAATTATATCATTTGTCTGAACACGAACTTATAAAAGGTTGCGTTGAGCAAAACCCGAACACCCAGCGTTTGCTATTTGAGCAGTACGCTGGCAAGTTCATGACTATTTGTTTGCGCTATGCCACAGATGTGATGGAAGCCGAAGACATGATGCAAGAAGGATTTGTACGCATTTTTACCCACCTGCACCAATTTAAGTTTGAAGGTTCCTTTGAAGGATGGATGAGACGAATTGTAGTAAATGTTTGCCTGAAACATTTGCAAAAAAGAAAAATCCAATTTAAAGAACTGGCAGAAGATTCGCGCAATGAGCCTGCACTTCATCCCTATACATACAGTAGTATTGGCGAAGATGAATTGCTAAAATTGATCAGCCGCCTGCCAGATGGTTACCGCATGGTTTTTAACTTGAACGTTGTTGAAGGCTATAGCCATGAGGAAATAGCTGTGTTGCTAGGCATACAGGCAAGTACCAGCAGAAGCCAATTGGTAAAAGCCCGGAAAATGTTGCAGAACCAAATTATTCAACTGGAAAGAATTGCCGTATGATGAACGATTACCCTTTTGACAAATACATAAAAGATAGCTTAGAAAGCTATAAAACCCCTGTGCCAGTTGGCCTGTGGGAAAAAATTGCCCTTGAAACAGGCAAGAAAAAACCCAAGCCCTTCTGGGCTACGCCTTATTTTAAAATAGGAGTTCCAGCAGTTGTAGCGGCTGCATTGTTGGTTGCATATTTATTTTATCCAAGAAATTCAATTTATACAGTAATAGACAATAATAGTAGCAAAAAAGCAACAATTATTACAACTAAGGCTGCTTTTGTAAATAAGGATAATATAAAAACAGCTTACACGAAACATGCAAATACACTTAATATAGATGAATCGGTAAGCAAAAGTGCTTCCCCCATAACGTTTGTAGAAAGCAACAATGGCAAGAAGGCAGCAACAACTAAAGCTAGCAGAATAGCTGTTGCTACCAGTAATAGCATAAATAAAAATGATGCATCCACAGCTACTATTGCCAATAAGCCAACCAGTAACTATGTACCTCCTTCAAAAAATGCTATAGAAACCTCGATTAAAAACACAAGCACCAACAATGCAAGCCATGTTTCTTCTATTACCCAAAAACTGGACAATATACCTGCAAGCAAAAATGATAAACAAGCTAAGGCTTCACCTGTGTTTCCAATTGCCATTAGCACAGATAAAAATACAAGTAAAATAAAAAAACAGGGTAATAATGATGGTATTGCTATAGAAAATAACAATGTAACGCTAGTAGAAAAGCCTTTTGAAAAAGCAAATGCTGTTTTAATTGCAACCCATCAACTTGATTACCTGCTTATTAACAAGCGTTTAGCTAGCCTTAAAATGGACGAAGATAACAACCCTACTATTTCACTAAAACCTAGGAGAGTACCAGGTAATTGGTATGTTGGTGCATATATATCGCCAGATTATAACACAAAAACAGCAACTACAAATGGACTTAGCCATCGTTTTTTACAAACAAGGGACAGCTCACAAAAGCTGCTAAAAACTGGGACGACTTTAGGGATTGGCCTTACGAGGCGCTTCAGCGACCATTTCCTTATAAAAACAGGCTTCCAGTACAAGCAGGTAAACGAACGTTTTATTTATACTAAACAAGGCGACATTAAAGATATCACAGTAGTAAATACACGAGCCTATATGGGCGACTTGGGCGAAACCTTATATAAAAATGACACATCTATACTGCACCAAATAGGCTATACCATTAAAACAAACAACAATACTTACAAAAGTTTTGAAGTGCCTGTTTTAGCTAGCTACGAAGCCGGCAATGCCAAATGGCATTTTGCCCTGAATGGCGGGGCTATTATCAATTTGCTTTCTGTGTATGAAGGGCAAACGTATGATAGCTCATTGGCAGTAGTGCCTTTAAATGCTGCAAAAACAAATGGCTTTTTCAAAAGCACTACTAATATTAGCTTATACGCAGGCATCAGTTTATTGCGCAATATTGGCAACAATATGGAACTTTTTGCAGAGCCTTATTATAGGCAAAGCTTGTCTAGCACCAGCATCTCTGCCATTGGCTATAACCAAAGGTTTAATTCAATGGGTATTTCTTTCGGTATTCGGTATAAACTATATACCATAAGCAACAAATAGTAAAGCACAGGTATCAATATAAATATGAAGCTATTATTTGTAAATATTTTTTTACTCCTAGGCTTAGTGCTAGCCATGCAAAGCTGTAAGAAAGCTGCTGTATCAGATGTTTTTGTTAGTGATACTACCAATGTGCTGAATGATACAGTCTGGATTAAAAACGATAGTGCCATCTCGCCCATTGTTGCTTCAAGCTTGAACGAGCCTGTTGTTGTAGATAGTTTCAATTGCACCGAAGACGGTACTATTTCATTTGGCGATAGCATTAGTGCTAGTTTCCCAAAAGCTGGCTGCATGGTAAGTAACACACCTGGCAGCACCATCAAGACCCCGCTAAAGGTAAGGGCAGAAATTGTGGTTTTAAGGACTAAAGGGGATCTTATCAGGTTTGGCATACCCACCGTAAGCAACAACGCATTGCTAGAAGCGGGCGTGTATGTGAATATCAGGTTACGGAATAATAAAAAAGATGTTTATTGGAACTCGGCAGTTGCTCCCATATTAATAAAAATAAAAGCAAGCAGCCCTTCGCAGGAGATGAAATATTTTAGCTCGCCTTTTGCTACAAGTAGTGCATTTTATTATTGGGTAAGCAATCCAATGGGAGGGATTGGAAGAAACAGTGTTAGTCCATTCAAAGATTCAGTACTAGGTAGCAATGCTAAAAAAACAGGCTACATTATCAATACCACCCAAATTGGCTGGTTTGGATGCTCAACAACACTTGACAATTCGCCAGCAACCCAGCAAACAAGGCTGAATGTATCCTTGCCTTTAAATTTTACGAACAAAAACACGGTTGTTTATGCTTCGTTCGACAACAAGAAAACAGTAATACGGCTGGCATCAAACCCATATGGAAGAAGCTATTATTCCCCAACTACAGTGCCTAAAAACACCAAGCTCACCATACTCACCATTTCAAAAATTGGTTCTGAATATTATTTGGGTACAAATGTTACGCAAGTAACTTCCAATGTGCCTATTTCGGTAGTGCCTGAGAAAAAAACACTCGATTTTGTTATCAACTATTTGAATAAACTTTAGTAATAAAGTAAACAAAAATAATCCTGTTATATATTTGGCATCTAAAACCTTATAGATGAGCGATAGCACCACCCAAAAATATGCCATAGGGATAGACCTCGGCGGCACGAGTACCAAGTTTGGCATTGTAGATAAAGATGGCAACATAATAGAACAAGACAGGATACCAACTAGCAGCGAGAAGCCCATTAATTATTTTATAGATGAGCTATATGCCAAGCTACAGCCCATGATAGACAAGGCGGGTGGGAAAGAAGTTTTTATAGGTATTGGCATGGGTGCGCCAAATGGCAATGTTTACACAGGCAATATAGAATATGCGGCCAACCTGCATTGGAAAGGTATTGTGCCAATTGCACATCTAGTAACCGAAAAGTTTGGAATAAGGTGCTCCCTTACCAACGATGCGAATGCAGCCGCCATGGGCGAAATGATGTATGGAGCAGCAAAAGGCATGAAGCATTTCATCACCATCACATTGGGCACGGGCGTAGGTAGCGGCATTGTAATAGATGGAAAAATGGTAGTTGGCTACGATGGTTTTGCTGGCGAACTAGGTCATACTATTGTTCGCCACAATGGCCGCCTTCACAAGCTAACAGGAAGCCGGGGCTGTTTGGAGGTATATGCGTCTGCAACAGGCGTAAGGGAAACGGCTATTGAGTTTTTAGAGTCAAACCCATCTACCCTTAGCTTATTGAGGAATTACAAGGAAGAAGAACTAACCAGCGAAACCGTTTATGAATGTGCCCAAAAAGGCGATGAAATTGCCAAGAATGTATTTGACTTTACAGGCCAGATATTGGGCGAGGCCTTGGCAAATTTTGTGATGTTCTCCTCTCCACAAGCTATTATTTTGTTTGGCGGGCTTACCAAATCTGGCAGTTTTCTAATGAACCCTACCAAGGAAGCCATGGAAAAGAATTTGTACCAAGTGTTTAAAAATAAGGTGCAATTGGTTTTCAGCAACCTGAAAGAATCTGATGCGGCCATTTTGGGGGCAAGTGCGTTGGTGCTGTAGGGAAAGCGTATTGAAAAAATTGCCACAAAGACACGAAAATTCTAAGTTATAGTTAATGTCTTTCTATAGCTTGTGGTTAACAACCCCATGCCTTTAGGCTTCGTATACAACTGGGTATCTATCAGGCTTTAGCCATGACATAATGTATACATTATTGGGGGAAAGTTATTTAGATAACGTTACACAGATATAAATGATACAACTTAATGTCCACAAGAAAAAAGGCCAAATGAAAAAGGCTGCTTAAAACACAGCCTCTTTCATTCTTAGTGATAAAAGATTTTTACCTCATTTATTTAATATAAAATCAGGTTGTTTTTTGGCTATGAAAATTTTGCCATCCTTGTCAAATTCTACTTTTATGATGCCCGGTTTTTCCCGCCAAGGGGCTTGGGTATCATCCCCAAAAAAGCAACTGAACCAATCGCCATTGCGGGCTTTAAAAAAGTTGGTACCGCCATTGCAGGGCAGTACTTCGTAGCGGCCAGTATAGGGGCCATAGATATTATCAG
This sequence comes from Parasediminibacterium schistidii, assembly GCF_046546515.1. Taxonomy (NCBI): domain Bacteria; kingdom Pseudomonadati; phylum Bacteroidota; class Chitinophagia; order Chitinophagales; family Chitinophagaceae; genus Parasediminibacterium; species Parasediminibacterium schistidii. Next base: position 64,500 of record NZ_JBKHKJ010000023.1, read on the forward strand.
ACATAGCAATCATCATGGAATAGCGGCCTTCGTACTTGTCTGTGGAGCCTAAATAATATTTATCCGACCGTTTAAACAAAGTAGCCCCTTCAAATCCAATGTCTTTTAGTTGATATACGTTCTGGCAACTTTTGATGTGGTGGTTGGAATCTACATCTGGTGTCAATAGTTTTACCTCCCGCAAAGGCTCGGCAAAATCGCTTAGGTCATCTTTCATCCTTGCAATATACTTGCCCGAGCCGTGCGTGAAATATACCTTGCCATCATCATCCTGAAATAGGGTAGGGTCTATCAAATAAGAAGTTTCAATAGGACCAATACCGCCCAGCAAAGGTTTGTCAGGATTAGTGGCGTGGGTATAAGGCCCTTCGGGCTTGCCTGTTGTGCTTTTTAAAATGGCAATGCCACCCGGAGGCATACTAAAAGCTATATAATAATTGTGGTTGATATAGTGCAGTTCCGGTGCCCAGATAGCCCTTACAGGATTGCCATGCCTTTCTCGCCATAGTTTTTCCCAACCGCCATCTTTGTCAATGCTCCATACCAAGCCAAGGTAGCTCCAAGTTTTTAAATCTTTGGAGCGGTATATTTCTATGCCATCGTTGTACCGCCATATATTCCTGCCTGTGCTTCCTGTAAGGTAGTAGTTGCCATCGCCGCCTACTATTATCACGGCATCCCTCATGTTTACATCCCAAATTGGCTTTATGTTAGGCAGTAAGCCTTTTTTAACCACATCGCCAGTGGCATATTTGTCTTTGTTCTGTTCGGTAACATCTAAGTCAGTAAACCATGTGGCCACATGCCCACCAAAAAAAGTTCCTGCCACAGGCTTCCCTGCACCTGAAACCCCAGTATATAGTTTCTTTATGGAATCGATGGTTGACTGCGGGAATGTTTTGGCTGCCTCAATTTTTACTTGGGCGGCAACCATCTGCCAGCTAAAAAAGTAGTTTATAAGACCAAAAGCTAAGTAAGTTTTTTTCATGTTTAGGGTAATGATAAATCTTTTATGAATAAGAAAGATGCAGCCACTAGTTCAAATGAGGGGCAACAAATCTGCTGCCCCTAACTTGAAACCTGTACACAGCGGATAGCTGCATGTTTTACCTATTCCTTTTCTACTTTCAATGTTCTTTTAGTATCGCCTGCTATAATTGTTACCAAATAAACCCCTTTGGCCAACTGCGCTGTTTCTGCCATGTACAAATGGTTGTCGCCACTATTTAAAGAATACTTCTTGCTGAACAGTAATTTGCCGTCCATCGTAGAAAGGCTTATCTGGGCTGTTGCTGTGGAAGGCATATTAATTACCAACGACAAAGCCGCTTTAAATGGATTGGGCGATACAGTAACCGTCACCTCTTTTTTGGTAAGCATCACTTGTATAATACTGCCATAAGTATATTTTCCGTCTTTGTCTATTGCCTTTAGGCGGTAATAATAAACAGGGCTAGATAAACTAGGCAGTAAATCAATACAATCATAGCTGGCAGATGCTGCATTTTCCTTGGCTGCCACCTTTGCAACAGTGGCAAAAGACACACCATCCATGCTGCGCTGCACTTCAAATAAGGCTGTGTTTACCTCATTGGCCGTTTTCCAGTTGCATTTTACATGGTTGCTATTGGCAAGCGTGGCGGCGAAGCTGGTAATTTTTACAGGCAATGGCGATGAGGTGGTAATAAATAGGTTATTAGTACTATCGCTGTAATTACCTAGCTTGTTTAATGCCCGCACATAGTATATATAGCTGTTATTGGGCAAAACGGTAGTATCTACAAAAAAGGTATCGGTAAGCATAGCTATTTGCTTATTGCCTCTAAACAATTCGTATTCATTTACCAATGTATCTATAGATGCATTCCAACTTAAATTCACTTTATTGCTACCATTAGCAGCACCTGTTAACAACAATGGTTTTGCTGGTGCAATATCATCAATCCATATAGTACCATAAACGGTTGGGGCAGCATAAATACCTGTTGTTGCACCAGTAGTACCCACTTGATAAGCACCCACAACTATTGGAACCGGAAACTTGGTACCTTCTACTATTTGAGTTATTACAAGTTGGTTACCTACAATAACCGCAGGGCCGTTTCTTACAAAATACTCTACCGGCAAACCAGAACTAGCTGTTGCCTTGAGGGTAACAGAACGGGTATTTACATCTATATTATTAACACGAGGGAAAGTAATAAACTGGCTTTTTAATCCTAACAAACTACTTTGTGTTCTATCTATCCGCACATTGCGCAATGAAGCCGCTACGGTATCGTTTCCTTCTTTATACAATGAAACATAGCTCTGTGTATAACCACCTGCACTAGGTAAGAAACGTGTAAACCTTAGCTTGAAAGTAAGGTTGCCAATATCTTTAAAACAGCTTGCATTGCAACGAGATTTTACTGGAAGATTGGTAATAGGCAATGAAGTAACGCTAGTATCTAGCAGCACTTTTGTACTTAATTTCATGGGTACTACCAACAAGTCTTTCGTATTTTGATACGCGGTATCAATGGGCCAAGGTTTATCGAATGAGGAAACGGTAAGTTTCATGGTATTGGTACTATCCATAAACTTAATACCATCATTCTTATGATAACTATACACAGCCTCAAACAAGGTATCTGGTGTGCCATCTAATTTTAGTATCGTAAACTGTTCTACCTTTTTAAAGTATTCTGAAACAGCTATTTGTTCGCAAGTGCGTGCTAATTCTTCATCAAAATACCATTCTGTAGTCTTTTTATTTCCTGTATATTGGTTATAAGGGGCAGGTTTAGTGTAATTGGTAGAATCATTTGCTTTAAAATAGTTTTGATCTACCAACCAACCCTTTGTAAAATCTAATGATTTCAATACTGGTTTTACTGTTGGGTCTGTAGGATATACATCGGGCAAACGTGCTGCACATGATTTATCAATAAACATGGCCAAAATGTGCAAGGCACGGGGCATTGCATTAAAATGCCCTTCGTATATATCTTTTAAACAGCCTGCATATTCCATTCCTGGTTTGTACACGCCTGTACCATCATCATTTCTATAAATACCTGTAAATCCTGACCCTATACTTTGCGTAGAAGGACGTAACCTACCTTTTCCGTTTTTAAACAATCCATCAATGGTTTCTGGTAAATTGCCTTGTGCATAATACATAATAGGTACATCTTTCATGGTATTATTAGGCGCAGGCGAAGAAGAACTGCCTCCATTTGCACTTCCTTTGTAGTAGGTGTAAATATTGGGTAACCCAGATTTTATAGGGATGGCAGCAATACACTTCGTATTATCTCGCATAGCCACATGAAAAGGAAAGTCTAAATAAGCAGAGTGTGCCATTGGGATAAAAGGCGAGTTAACCAATTCTGGATGATTGCTCATGGCAGCAAAAGCAGCGATAATACTATCCATTTTTGCAGCAGCAGTGGGTAGGGTAAAGTCGAAACTTAAATAGTTTGGCGGGGCTAAAAGCGAATTTCTAAATGTATTTAGTACCAAAGAAGCCAAGCCCCATTTCTCAGCCACCTTTCTTATTTCTGAGTATTCCTGCACTTGCCGCTCTATGTTATTATTAATACAAATCATGATTCCCTTTACCACTTTTGTATGCGGGGGTATCCACAAATAAGCTCCGCTGGTACTATCTGCATCTTTTACAAAATATTGGTAAAGTGAGTTAATATCTTCTGGCTCTGCAAGGGTTTCTGACTTGGCAAAAGTATTTTTAGCGTTTACTGAGTCTGCAAATAGTACCCTTATCGTATTTCCTTGGTGATAACTAGGTATAGTTACTGGTAAAGAGGTGATAGAAACCATTGAGTTTCTAGCAATAGACACGCCTACACTTTTACTAGAATCTATTACATTACCAAAACCATCCAATAACTGTATAATCAGCCTTCCGGTAGTATCATGTAGTGGGTTATTGTTTCTAACATCTGCCGTAATAGTTATGGCACCTGTATTAATTCCAAAATCATTTACAGCCGTTCCATTCTGCCAATATTTTGTATTCATCACTTGTATTTCTGTCTGTACTGCGGTTTGGGCAGTCCACGCACTATATCTTCCATAAGTACCTAAAGAATCTTTTGGCAATAACTCAATATATAAATATTTACCAATTAAAGCGGTATCAATAGGATAACTAATGCCAGTAGCGGCAGTTGTAACGCCCGTTTTTAAAATTTTATAATACCCTAGGTTAAAAGAATCAGATACATAAATACTATAAGCAGTGCTTTTTTCTGGAATATTATTAGGGCTTTTGTATGTATAATTCACATGGAAAGATGCCGTAGCAGCAATATTGCCAGTTTGCCTGATGCTGTTAATTAGTAAGGGGCCATTGTGCTCTGCAACAGCAGTGGCTGTAACAGCGGTAATGGGCATACCATTAGTATAGCCCGATGCAGTTGCAGGATATACCCTAAACGCTAGGTATTTACCAATATCGTTTCTAGTAGTATTATACGATAGGGTGGTTGCACCAGGAATAATGGTAAAAGGTCCATTGGGGTTGCGTGCACTTAGCCACTGAAAATTAGTGCCTGCCGTGTCTGTACCCGTTAAAGAATAACTACCAACAAGGGTTTGCAAAGTTTCTACAATGCCGGTGATAGCTACATTGCTAGCAGCAGGTGCAGCGTTGGGAAGCGCAAGCGATACATCGTCCAAATCAAGGGTATTGTAATCGCTAATCGCATTTACATCAAACGTAAACTGGTTCATCAACAATGTAGGCGTAGTAGTGGCGATGGTTCCACCAATTGTTTTTATCAAAGAATCGTTGCTCACTTGCTTTACCGTTCCAGACAAGGCTATTTTTGTGTTAGAGGAACGGCTATACCTTAATGTAACTTGATACCAATTATTGTTCACCAAGGTAAGATTTCCTGATGGCACAAAACTGGCCCCTTGTATAGCACGGAGGCTTGTTTGCAAAGCCAATGCGCTGATGGTAGTGGTGCCATTAGCCGTGTTGTTGTCGCCGTTGTATGTGGTAGGCGTGCCATTGAACCCAATCCGATTAAAGTTACCGCAATTCGTTCCCCCTGTGGCCAAAGGCAGTTTGTTGTAACGCATTTTATAGCTTACAATAAGGTCGCCATAGCTATAGGTCAGTGTTTTTTGCAGCCTTATGGTTATGTAATGGCCAGGGGTAGTAGCCCCTGCATTGATGCGGAGTATTTTGTTGGCAGTGCCAGAATCGTACTGAACAGTGGCTGCCGAGGATGTACCAAACAACTCCCAGCCTATTGCCTGGCTATTGATGGTATCGCCCGTAAACCCATCGCTAAAAAGGATTGTGGACTGTGCCTTTGCGTTAACTGCAAAAATGAAAAAGGAGAGGAATAAAAAAAGTTTGGAGCAGGAGAGAATACTTTTTTTCATGGCAAGCAAAATTTAATCAATAAAGTCAATCGAAATAAAGACTGCAAGGTAAACTTGCCTCTCTTTTTTCATCAGTTCCAGCAAGCCAAAAGTTTGGTGTTTTGTTGCAAGGCATAGGGGAATAGAGGCTGTTTGGTATAGGTATAGTGGATAGGCTGCGCTAACATTTTGCCCAGCAGGACTAAACCTACCGAAAGTTTTAAACTTTCGGGTAGTTGCCGATCACGCCTAGCAGGAAGAACGAAGCAAAGGGTACGCGCAACAAACACGCACCAGCAACACTTCTTTATTTGTATTGTTTTAGTTAGGGTTAAGTTGACGTAGACTAGTTGGAATAATACAATAAAAGTAGTACATACCTGCTTCGATTGTATTATCCCAATCATTTATTGTTTTACAAACTTCAATGTAGTGGTTGCTCCTAATGCAGTACCCACCCTTAGGTAGTAAATGCCTATTGGCAACTCACTGATATTGATGGGTGGGTTGGTGGCATTGTCTGGTTTTTTTGTAAGCACGGTTTTGCCCAACACATCCTGCACCAAGACATCATTTACCTGTGTGCCTTGTATGGTTACGATGTCTTTTGCAGGGTTGAGGTAAATAGATAAGTGCGTATTTGTAATGGAGATAGCAATGGTTTTGCTATAAGTATATAAACCATCTTTATCTACTATTTCTAAACGGTAATACAACATACTGGCATCAGGCAAATTGTCATCTGCAAAACGGTAGCTACTGGCACCCTTGGTTTTTACGGTGCCAATATTTAAAAACGCCGTGCCATTGGTACTACGTTGAATGTTAATATGCGAAACATTTACCTCGCTAGCGGTTTGCCAGTTTAAAGATACCTGATTGCTTTCTTTATTGGCTGTAAAGGAAAGTAGGTGTAGTGGTAATGTGCTTGGGCAATTAACCGCTATAGGGCTGTGTTGGTCTGTATTATTTCCATTTCCTAATTGCCCAAAATGATTCCATCCCCAAGCCCATAAACTGCCATCGGTTTTAAGGGCAATGGTATGACCATTCCCACAAGCCACCGATTGCCAGTTGGTAGCATTGCCTATTTGCACAGGGCTGTTTTGGTTGGTAGTATTCCCATTGCCTAATTGCCCATAAAGATTATATCCCCAAGCCCATAAACTACCATCGGTCTTAAGTGCAATTGTATGGCTACCACCAGCAGACACCGATTGCCAGTTGGTAGCATTGCCTATTTGCACGGGGACGGGGCTGAATTGGTTGGTAGTATTCCCATTGCCTAATCGCCCATCAAGATTATATCCCCAAGCCCATAAACTACCATCTTTTTTAAGGGCAATCGTATAATGTTCTCCACAAGCCACAGATTGCCAGTTGAAAGCATTGCCTATTTGCACGGGGCTGTTTTGGCTGGTATTATTCCCGTTGCCTAATTGTCCATAACCATTCCATCCCCAAGCCCATAAACTGCCATCGGTTTTAAGGGCAATAGTATGATAAAGCCCACAAGCCACCGATTGCCAGTTGGTAGTACTGCCTATTTGCACGGGGCTGTTTTGCTGCATAGTATCCCCATTGCCTAATTGTCCAAAAAAATTATATCCCCAAGCCCATAATGAGCCATTGGCGGCAATGGCAATATTGTGATTAGCTGATGGGGAACTGGCAATTGCTTTCCAGCATTGTGCATTTAGTTGGGTGGCACTTGTACATGCTATAAGGCAAAGGAGCGTTGTGTAAATTGTTTTTTTCATTTAGTTTAAATTTTTGTTTGCCTATTTCCTCCTTTCGGGTTGTATAGGTTTGCTTGTTTATAAAAGTCCTAAAATCTTTTTTATAGGGTTTGGTTATTTGTTGCTATTGTTCCACCTATCTATAGTCCCCTTCTTGCGTATCCTCCCAGCCTGCGCTTCCTTTTATTTGCTTACGCCTCTAACCGCACGCAATAGCACCCCTTCCAAATCCACGCTCGCATTGTGAATACATAAGAAGATAAAACCAGCGGTTTTGTCGTAGCCAAGGGTGTTGGCTGTATGTGGTTCAAAGCATTTGGGATTGTGTAGCACGGTGATGTATTAAAATTTTACATTAAAAGAGCCATCGGTAATTGTTTTCTTTTGATTATTCATATAAATATCCCCTGAAAAAATACCTGATAACCCAGCATCATTTATAGAAAGGATGGTAGCTGTAAACTTATTAGACGAAGTATCATATCGTTTGGAGTAATAAGATACATAGGAAGAACTGTCTATAAAATCATATTCAAAATTGGTAGAATAGTGTCCAAGAACATCGTAATAATTGCCCGTTTTAAAAGATGAGTCTGAATTAAAATAAAGGCGCATATTCCCAAATGAAGTAGTGCCATAAATGAACAACTGGTTCAATGATGTGTCTTTAGTAACAGTTGTATAACCATTGAAAGAAACTTTTTTGCCATCAACTGTTGCCACTAACACATTGGTTACATAAGCAGGTTGCGAACTTGAACTTTTGCTGCATCCTGCGTAGGCAAGAATAATAATAGTAAGTAATCAGACACAATTATCTTGCTATTATTTCGTTTATAATAGTATGGGCATAAAAGTAAAAGAAATAATTCTGGATATTGGGATAAAGGGATCTTTAGAACATTGTTTTCGAACAGATAGGCGTCATTGTGTGTGGCAGCGTTGCCAAATGGTTCTTTAAAGGCCAAGGGTTTCGGCTCTTCAAAGATAGGCAACTTAACAGGTACGGTTGCGTGAGTGTAGATGGCTGGGTAATGCTTTTTGAGAAGTTGGGATTATCTGTTTTATATACGAAACATAGCCGTGGTCGCAAGGCGATATTGTCCAATGTCGACCTTGGCATTGCCAGGTATGCGGTTGTTGAGGAACGGCAACGTTTGTCGCAAGCTAAATTGCTGATAGAACAAGGGTTGGGCATACAGTTCAAGGTCAATGAACGCGGCCAGCTGCGCGCTGGTGGTTACAAAAGAGCTATGGGCGTTTTTTGACAATTCCCTTTTCGAGGGGTGGCCGTAGGCCAGGGTGGTTGTTCCCCTCTTTACGCATTCTTTGCATGAACACCTCTGCGAACCTCTGCGGTTATATTCTCTTGCCTTTGTGGCAAAAAAAAACCTATTGCTTCTCAAAACCCACATTGCTCACTTTGCCGTCTGTTGTTAGTATACGAAGGTGGTAAACACCAGCAGGCAAACCAGACAGGGGAAGCATGGGATTAGTGGCATCTTTTAGCTGCACCTGTTTTACCACCCTGCCCATGTTGTCTATTACCTGCACAGCAGCTATATGGCTGCTATGAATGGTTACAAAACTGCTTGCAGGATTGGGGTACACCGAAACAGCCAAGAGCTGTGAGCCAGCAACTGAAACAATATTGCTATAAGCAATGCTGCCGTCTTTGTCCACCATTTGCAGGCGGTAGTAAGCTCTGCCTTGCAGGGGGTTGTTGTCTGCATAGCTATAATTCAATACGCTGCTGCTATTGCCGGCTGCCGCTACCTTGCCCAAGGCCGTGAAGCTGCTGCCATTGCTGCTGCGCTCTACTACAAAGTAGGCAGTATTGGTTTCGTTGGCAGTTTCCCATTGGGTAACTACACCATTGTTGGTACTATTGGCCGAAAAAGCAACCAATTTTACAGGTGTGGTGCAGTTGCCTGTGCAATCAGCACTCAATTTTACTACCCAATAATCATAACCGCCATGATTGCCACTAACATCGCCATCGTTGCTGCCAGTTTGGCCTGCCACTATACTATGTAGCCCCCATCGGAGGTGGGTTGTACGCTGTAGGCATAATCATCAGTAGTTCCCCCCAAAGCCTTCTGCCATTGCAGGCTGCCTGTGCTATCCAGCTTTGCCACCCTATAATCAGCACCACCATTGCCACTTACATTTCCATTGATGCTTGTAGTAAGGCTATAGCCTGCCACTATATAACCCCCATCGTCTGTGGGTTGGAGGGTATTGGCTTTATCATCTCCAGTCCCTCCAAAGGTATTTTGCCATTGGAGGATGCCCTTACTACTAAGCTTTATTACCCAATAATCATAACCACCATGGTTGCCGCTTACATCCCCATCTTTGCTTCCAGTATAGCCTGCCATTACATAGCTCCCATCAGCTGTCGGGAAGATACTTGTTGCACCATCATCACTGGTTCCCCCAAACGTCTTTTGCCACTGCAAGATGCCCATACTATCCAGTTTTACTACCCAAGCGTCACCTTCGCCATGATTGCTACTTATATCGCCATTATTGCTTTCAGTATAGCCTGCCATTATATACCCCCCATCAGCGGTTGGTTTGATGATTTTGGCAACATCTTCACCAGTTCCTCCAAATGTCTTTTGCCATTGTAGGCCGCCCGTGCTACCCAGTTTTACTACCCAACAATCAACACCATGGGTGCCGTCGCTATCGTTGCTGGTTGTTTTGCCTGCTATTATATAACCGTTATCGGCTGTTGTTTGGATGCTGTAAGCCTCATCCAAACCAGCCCCACCTATAGCCTTTTGCCATTGCAGGTTGCCTGAGCTGTCCAGTTTTACTACCCAACAATCGCCGTCTCTATGGTTGCCACTTACATCGCCATCGTTGCTGCCAGTAAACCCTGCTATTATATAGCCCCCATCGGCAGTAGGTTGTATACTTCTTGCATAATCCAGACCACTTCCTCCAAAAGTTTTTTGCCATTGCAGGTTACCTGCACCGTCCAGCTTTATTACCCAACAATCAGTTCCTCCATTGTTGCCGCTTACTTCGCCATTGTTGCTACTTGTATAGCCCGCTACTATATAGCCCCCATCGGCGGTATGTTGTATACTTTGAGCAACATCATTGCCAGTTCCTCCTATGGCTTTTTGCCATTGAATGGATGGGGCTGTTTGTGCATTTGTTTTTGTGGCTGCCGCCAGAGCAAGGAGGCAGAAAAGCAGGGGGAGAATTTTGGTACATTTTTTCATGGTGTGTTTGTTTGCAGGCGATGAGCGTTTATGGTGTTGGATATTGCTTTGTTTTTAAACATATCATGCCCCGAAAATAAGGGAATTGTTTTAAAAAGTTATACAATTGATAAAATGATTTGGATGATTTTAATGATTGAAACCCTTAGCCTGAAAGGCTTTTATTAAGGGTGCATTTCAAAACTTGGCTGATTGTATTATGCTTAAATAGCTAAACCCAACCCTCCGAGGAGGGGAACGTTTTGCACCCTCGCCTTCCACACTTTTAGGGTTGTTGCCTCTCTATTCGCTCCTGTCTTCACTCTGGTCTCGCAGTTCCCCTCTTGGGAGGACCACAAAAAACCTCCGAGGTTTCAAAACCTCGGAGGTAGGCTTTTCAGAATAGGCTCTAAAGACTTAGTACAGTTTTAAGCTATTCCTTCGCTTTCTGCATCCTCGTCATTTCGAGGCACGAGAAATCTAATCGCATAAAGAGATTCAATGATTTATAAGGGTAAGCCTTTATAAGAATCAATCGAGCTAGGTATTGCCTGCAGGCAGGGGCATAGCGCTGGGTCAGCCCGGAACCAAAGCCCAATGATTGCAATATTGCCGATGTTTTTTCCATAGCCAAATATATAACGTCACGTCCGAACTAAAGCCAAGTGAACGACCTTTGTAAAACCACAAAGTTTATGAAAAAGTAAAACTTTTTGAAAGACCAAAGCCTGCCGCAGGCCTCCAGGGCAAACGCATCAAAATTTAATCTGCGCCTAATTGCCTATTTTATTCAAAAATGCCTCTTTTCAGTTCTTTTGCCTCATAGCCGGCGGGCTTCAACCTCACCCCCAGCCCCTCTCCAAAGGCGAGGGTAGCTTTGGCACCGCCACTCTATTTTATCCTTTGAAAAAAATAGGCTACGCATTTTTTTCAATCAGCCTGCGGCTGACCGGATAAAATAAGGTGGCTTATGCCAGGACTGGTGTCAAACTCGAAGATTCGAGCAAAATGAATTTTGATGCGTTTACCCTGCGCAGGCCTCCTTTTGTGTTTTTTTCAGGGTTGTTTTTTTTAATTTTCAATTTTTAGGTTGTTTATTTGCTGTAACTCATTGATATACAGTTGTTTTGTTCATAATTGACGAAGGTTTTACCGTGATTTAATGGTGATTTAATGATGATTTATTGTGTATCAATGTGGATTTATCGTGTATCAATGATGATTTATGATGTATTAAAAGTGATTCATTTTAGGTTGCCAAGTCCGTCTGTTGCTAAACTGCCGTAAATTAGTCTACAGTCGGCGATAGTCCAAAAGTAAAATCCTATATGGGGGCATATTTCCCCCATGAGCATCCAAAATTTCCCCCATTTAGGATTGTCCTTTTGCACATATACTAAATCAATCCCAACTTTGTAGTGTATATGGCTCTCTTGTTTTTAGTAGCACAAACCCTGTGGTTAGCCTAACCACAGGGCAAACGCATCAAAATTATTTTATGCCAAATTGCCTATCTAATTCTACAATATTTCAATTTAAGGACTTTTGCCTCACAGCTGGCGGGCTTCAACCTCACCCCCAGCCCCTCTCCAAAGGCGAGGGTAGCTTTGGCACCACCATTCCATTTTATGCTTTGAAAAAAATTTCGTGCCGATTTTTTTCAATTCCGTCTTAGACGGAACCCCATAAAATGAGGTGGCTTGTGCAATTACTGGTGTCAATGCGCAAATCTTACCTCTAATAAATTTAGATGCGTTTGCCCTGAGCCAAGCCTTATCTCGCTGCCCGTGGGGCTTATTTTTAATAAACAAAAAAAGCATTACAACAGTTTGCATCCATGCTCAAAAAACACTCCCAAATCACTCAGTTTTCTGCGAAAATCACGCACAAAATATGCACAAATCACTCATAAATCACCCACAAATCACTCGCAAAACACTCACTTGTAAAAACATTAAAACACTGTATTTCAATAAGTTATGGTTTACAAATGCCTCAAAAATGAATTTATGGTGTCAAAAGCCAGCCAAACTAAGCGAGCAAAGCCCCTTAAAGCCGGCAAGAAAAGGGTTAATAGCATAGGCTCAAGTGCAGGTTTGGTTAATTTGCCACAAAGGCACGAAGACTCAAAGCGACGCAAAGTTTTAAGCGAAGTAGCAAAGAAAAAAAGAAGAAAAATGATGTTAGTAATGGTTTCAAAATAACTTTCCCCATTTAGACCTGGCAGGTAAGCTATTCAGAATAGGCTTTAAACACTTCGTACAGTTTTAAGCTATTCATTCGCTTTCTACATCCCCGTCATTTCGAGGCACTAGAAATCTATCTGCACAAAGAGACTCTATTGTTTATAAGGCTAAATCTTTCATAAAAATCAGTCGCGATCACATTCGATTAGATTTCTCCTATGTCGAAATGACGGGGATGGATTACCAACCTTTATAGGGTTTCAAACCCTATAAAGGTTAGCCTTAAACAATTATTTAAACGCTACTTCATTCCACCTCAGTTCATTTTTAAACTGGTACAGGTTGGTTTCCTTGCCAATTAAAACAAACTCTATCCCCGCCATTTCTGCAAAGTCTTGCAGGTTCTCGGCGGTAAGGTTTTGGCTATAGCCAGTATGGTGCGCTCCGCCGGCCAGTATCCATGCGGCACAGCCTACATGCATGTTCGGGTAAGGTTTCCATAATACCCTTGCCACAGGCAGGTTAGGCAATGCATTTACCGGTGCTACGGCCAATACTTCGTTTACCAACATACGGAAACGGTTGCCCATATCTACAATTGATGCATTGATAGCCGGGCCAGGTGCAGAGTTGAATACTAAGCGTACAGGATCTTCCTTGCCGCCAATACCCAAAGGATGTATCTCGCAGCTTGGCTTGCCACTGGCAATGGACTCGCATATTTCTAGCATGTGCGAGCCGAGTACCAGTTTATTGTCGGGGTTAAAATGGTAGGTATAATCTTCCATGAATGAGTTGCCGCCTTTCATGCCACTACCCATTACTTTCATTGCCCGTACCAAGGCAGCTGTTTTCCAGTCACCTTCACCTGCAAAACCATAACCTTTGGCCATTAAGCGTTGCGAGGCAATGCCCGGCAATTGTTTCATGCCATGCAAATCCTCAAACGTATCTGTAAAGCCTTTGAAATTGCCCGCTTCCAAAAAAGTCTGCAAGCCCAATTCTATTTTGGCAGCTTCCCTAAGTGAACTATGTTGTTGACCACCTTTCAATAAAGATGGCACCAATGTATAGCTATCAGCATATTCTTGCACCAAAGTATCTATAGCGGCATCGCTTATTTCATTGATTACTTTTACCAAGTCGCCAATACCATAGGTATTAACGGAATAACCGAATTTTATTTCCGCTTCCACTTTATCCCCTTCTGTTACGGCTACATAGCGCATATTGTCGCCAAAACGGGCGAATTTAGCACCCTGCCAATCGTGCCACCCAGCTGCAGCCCTTGTCCAGTCGTTTATCTGTTGCAAGGATTCTGTATCCTGCCAATGCCCTACTACTACTTTCCTGTTCAGTCGCATACGGCTCATCATAAAACCAAATTCTCGGTCGCCATGGGCACTCTGGTTTAGGTTCATGAAGTCCATGTCAATCGTTTCCCAAGGAATATCACGGTTAAATTGGGTATGGAAATGCAACAAAGGTTTTTGCAAAATCTTCAACCCACCAATCCACATCTTCGCTGGAGAGAATGTGTGCATCCAAGCGACAATGCCTATACAGCCTTTTGCCACATTTGCTTCCTGGCAAATGGCATAGATTTCCTCTGGTGATTTTACCGTAGGTTTAAATACCACTTTCACGGGTATTTGCTCTGCATCGTTTAAAGATGCTGCAATCACTTGTGAATGTTCTGCAACTTGCTTTAAGGTTTCTTCGCCATACAAATGCTGGCTGCCGGTTACAAACCAAACTTCTAGTTCTTTTAAGTTTATCATATTTATGTTTTTTTATTTTTTTTTGCCACAAAGGCACGAAAACACAAAGTGACACAAAGTTTTTAAGGGAAAGAAGAAGAAAAGAAAAAAGAAGGGAATTTATAGTAGCAATAGCTTTTAGCCTTTTTTTCTTTGTGCTTCTTTGTGTTTTCGTGCTTTCGTGGCTACCTTTTTTGCTTACTTCACCCCAAACTTATATACCGTGGTGTGCGTGTAAGTCTCACCCGGCTTTAAAATAGTGCTTGGGAATGATGGCTCGTTGGGGCTATCAGGAAAATGTTGTGTTTCTAAACAAAGCGCAGCATGTTTTACATATTTAGCCCCACCTTTTGTATTGGTCAACGTACCATCTAAAAAGTTGCCGCTATAAAATTGGATACCAGGTTCTGTTGTATAAACTTCCATCAAACGCCCGGAAGCGGCATGGTAAACGGTTGCTATTTTTTCCAAGCCTTTACCTGTCCTAGTTAATACCCAATTATGGTCGTAGCCGCCTTGCACGCTGTCTAAATCTTTTCCTACCAATTTAGGTACTGTGAAATCCATAGGCGTGCCTTTTACATCTAAAATTTTACCTAAGGGTATTAAACTGGTATCCACTGGCGTGTATTGCGCAGCTAATATCATTAACTCATGGTTATTGATGGTAGAATCTGCGCCAGCAGATAAATTGAAATAGCAATGATTGGTCAAGTTGATAGGTGTTGCCTTATCTGTTTTTGCCTTATAATCTATCTTTAATTCGTTGGCAGAAGAAAGGGAATAAACCACCGTAACATCCACATTTCCAGGGTATCCTTCTTCACCGTCTTTGCTATGGTAAACCAATTGCAGGCTGCTATCGCCTGGCAATTTTGTGGCAGTCCACACTACTTTGTCATAGCCTTTTAAGCCACCGTGCAAAGTGTTTGCCCCATTGTTCACGGCCAATTTATACTCCTTGCCATCCAAACTAAACTTAGCTTTTGCAATACGGTTGCCATACCTGCCAATCAAGGCACCAAAATATGGATTACCTTTTTGCAAGAAACCACTCAGCGAATCGTACCCTAACACTACATCGCCATCTTTCCCAGCTTTGTCTTTGGTAATCAATTTGGTAACTGTGCCACCATAATTAATAATACTCACCTGCATTCCCGATGGGTTACTGATGGTGTACTCCGTAATGGCAGACGTATCTAATTTGCCAAATGCTTTTTCCGTAATGGAAAAGCTACCTGCATTTTCTGTTGCAGGTTTGTTTTTACAGCTAATGGCAGCTGCAAGCAATAATAAATAACTGTACTTTTTCATATGGTTGTTTTACCCCCATCCCCAAAAGGGGTGTTATTAGAGGATTGGTTATTAAATATAAAACTGTCTTTCTTGTGTTTACTGAACTGTCATTTGAATGTTGTTTCATTTTTTTTGTTAGACCTCACCCCAGCCCTCTCCAAAGGAGAGGGTATACACAAGTCTCATTGAAGCAAAAGTTGCCCTCTTGCATGTAAACCTCACCCCCCAACCCCCTCTCCGAAGGCGAGGGGGAGCCAAAACTTGACAAAAAGCAAGAGATTTTATGATAAATTTCTCTTGCAGTTATCTATTTGAGTCAAACTAAAAAGCTAAAAAGATGTGTATATACCCTAGCTCCAAAGGAGAGGGAGCTAGCCTCCGACAAAAAAGAAGCACTTAACTTTTGAATGCTATTTAATTTACAATGTACTTCCGACTTATGACTTACCACTTACGACTATGATTGCCCATAATAACTATCTGGCCCGTGCTTGCGCTCGAAATGTTTCTTAATTAGCGCATCTTTTAGCCTTGGGGCAGCAGGGTTTATTTGCCCGGTTAAAAAAGCCATTTGCGAAACTGATTCTAATACAGCACTATTGTAAACCGCCTTTGCCGCGTTCTTCCCCCAGGTGAAAGGTGCATGGTTACCCACTAATACCATTTCCACTTCCTTATAATCCAAACCTTTTTCCTTAAAGCAATTCATTATTTGAAAACCTGTTTCATATTCATAATTGCCTTTAATCATTTCATCGCTCATAGGTGGCGCACAGGGTATGTCAACAGTGTTGTGGTCAGCATGGGTAGTACCCAAAATAGGTATATCCCTTTGCGATTGTGCCCATGCAGTAGCAAAAGTGGAGTGTGTATGCACAATGCCATTTATTTTTTCCCAATGCTTGTATAGCACAGCATGGGTTTGCGTATCTGAGGATGGGCGGTACTCCCCTTGAACGGTTTTTCCGTCAAAATCTACAATCACCATTTTGTCCGGCGACAAATCTTTATAAGGCACGCCACTTGGTTTGATGGCAAAAACGCCGAGGCTTCGATCGGCGGCACTTACATTACCGAAGGTAAAAAGTACCAAACCCAGTTTGGGCAATTGCATATTGGCTTCATAAGCCTCTTCTTGAATGTGTTGGTAGGTATACATTTTTTAATTAGGAATTAAGAATTAGGAATTATTTATACCTTTTCCAAATACTAGGATTTAACACCTAAGATATTATTTATTTAAGTTAATTTTTGTTATTTTCAATAACACTACCCCGTGCGACGCAACTTCTGTTTCAAATTTTTCAGCTTCTATTGTTACATCTTTTTGCCGCCACACATCCCTTATTTGTTGCTTACCTTCAATGCCCAAGTCATTCCAGTTTGCAGTAATGGTAGCTTTGTCCTTACTACGGTTAAATAAGCCAACAGCAAGGCTACCATCTTCCAATGGCTTAGCAAATACATCCAAAGAATCTTTTGAATAAACCCTTTTAGCCGGCTTGCAGAGTATATCTTGGTCTATATCAATCACTTCATCATTGGTAATAAGGTTAAGGGTAAAAGCATCCAATTTGTCTAGGTCACAGCCTAATAACAAGGGAGCAGACAGTAAGCTCCATAAACTAATGTGTGTGTATTGTTCATCTGGTGTAAGTTTGGTACGATGCGGCCTACCCCAACCAACATAACCTACAACAAGCATGTCAGGGTCGTTGAAATGCCCGGGTAAAGAATAGGATGCCCATTTATCCTGCGAGAAGCCAATATTGCTCATGTTCTTCCAGCTATCGTTTATATCACCAGTTGTACGCCAACTTTGGGCAAAGGGTGCTACGGCTTTAATATTGTTAATCAACGTTCTTGGGTCGTTGTTAGAGAGGCTTAAAATAATATCCCTTTTTGTAGCCCTTATGGCATTGTCCATAGCTATAACAGACGGGGCCTCTACAGGGGCCCAATCGTATTTCAAATAATCTATGCCCCATTCAGCCCATTGGCGGGCATCCTGATTTGCAAATGAATATTTACCAGTATCGTAAGGCAGCATTTTTTTATTCCTCGGAGCCTTATTCATTTTAAAAGAAGAATCAGTAGTGCCATCAGCGTTGTTGGAACTACCACCAATCCTGCCTCCATAAGATTTTGTCCAGGGTGTTGAGTAGATACCTGCCTTTAGCCCCAAACCATGCAGGCTATCGCAAAAGGCTTTAAGACTGGAGAATTTCTTTGGGTCTGGCTGTATAGCATTGTAAGTGCCCCCCCTTTCTCCCTGCCACCCATCATCCAAATTGATGTATGCCCAGCCATGTTCATCCAAATGGGCAGATATGAATGCCTTGGCAGAAATCATTGCTTTTTCTTGCGAAATATTGATTCCCCAGCAGTTATAGCTATTCCAACCCATCGGAGGCGTTAGCGCAATATCGTTGCCTACTATTATTTTGAAATTGCGTTCAGCAGTTCCTAAAGTGTTTTTGGCTTTTATTACCAAGGTGTAGGTGCCAGCAGTAGTTAGCACCCCGGTAATATTGCCCGTTTGCGTATCTAATTTTAAGCCAGTGGGCAAACCTTTTACAGAAAGCTGCATTGGGCGTTTGCCGGAAACTGGTATGTGATACAGAAACGGAGAACCTGGCCTTGCACCAAACACTTTTGCTCCATTAATACGTGGTTTCAATGACGAAACTGGTGTGAGAATAAGCGATTTTATAGAGTCATTTACCTCTATATATTGCCCACAAACATAATTATTACCAGTAATGAACATTATTGTAGCAATTGATAAACAGAAGAAAATGTTATTCCCTTTCATTTCAAAAATATTATAGTAATATATTTTATTTCAGCTACACCTATAACCCTATTTAAAAGCCAATTTTAAAATCGTTACAGAATAGGGCTTAAAGTTGTAAGTAATATTTTTGCCCATCCCTTGGATTGGGTTTGTAACAGGCACTATCTTTTTAGGGTCGGTGAGTGAATTGGTGTCTGAAGTTTTTTCAGAACTAATAATAGTCGCAAGCCCCACAGGCAATAGTTCTTTTTTGCTGACAATATTAAGCGTAGCTGGCAAAGCGCTTGCAGATACATTTACAACCTTTAAAAACAGGGTCCCCATTTTGCTATCCTTAGTTACAGAATAGAACAATTGCTCGGTAGTGTCTGCGGCAAGCGGCACATTGCTGATGGAAGATTTTACTGCTTCATCCCCGATATAAGTAGAAAAAGCTTTCTGTACATAATATGATGGCGAGCCGTAACTGCTCACTGTGTTATACCCAATCAAGTCGCTTTTCCACTGCATACCACCAGGGTTTACGTTTACAAAAAGCGGTGCGTAGCAGCTCATTTTTACAATGTCTGCATTGCGTTCCAAGCCAGTTAAAAAAGCAGCATCGCCCAAAGCACCTAGGAAATTGGTAGTAGGGAAACCTTCCCGGCAAGCCCACTCGCCTTCAAATACTTTGGCATCACTCCTTATGTAACTGTCGTACTTATGGGCTAGTTTCAAAGATTGTTTGAATGAAAAATAATGGTGTATGTCTTCCATGTCAGGCACTCTTGAAGTTACATGCGCACTGGAAATAACTTGTATGGCAGGGTATTTTGCTTTGATGGCATCATAAAAAGCAGTAAAACGGGCATCCCATGTTTTTTGCTTGTCAAACCAGTCCTCATTGCCCACTTCTACATATTTCAATCGGTAAGGGAACGGGTGGCCAAGCTTGGCACGCACCGCACCCCATTTTGTACTTTTTTCACCCGTGAGGAATTCAATTTCATCCAACGCATCCTGGATATAGGGTTGCAAAGAATCACCCACGATTGGGTTTACTTTGGTTAATAACAGCCCATCAAAAACAGCTAATAAAGGCTCCATTTTCAAATCTTCGCACCAACCCATAAATTCCATCAACCCCAAACCATCGGAGGAATGGTAGCGCCAAGAATCGTTGTTGTGGGTTGGCCGCTGGGAAATATCGCCGATTGTATTTTTCCAATTGAAACGGTTTTCTAATTTGTTGGATTGCAAATAATTGCCTCCGGGGAAACGAAGGAAGCCCGGCTTCATGTCTGCCAGCAGTTCCATGATGTCTTTTCGGTTGCCATTTGGCCGATTGTTGTAAGTGGGTGGGAACAAGGAAACTAGGCTAAACCAAACCGTGCCTTTGTTTTCGGCAGTGATGGTAAAGCGGTTGTTTGACGATGTGTCCACATCACCAGTGGTTAGCTCAACGGTATATTTTTTCCATTCACCAGATATTGCCCTTACCTGTGTTCTTGCCCAAACAGTTACGCCGTCATTGCCTTCAATGGCTATGGTAAGCGGCCCACTGAAACCTGCGGCAGCTTTTGCATAAAAAGAAGCCGTGTAATTGGTGTTGGGATGCACGGGTATACCCCAAAAGCCATCATTGGAAACTACAACTCTGTTCCTCGCATCAGCCGAGGTGATGTCTAACCGTAAGTTTTTGGTTAATGCCGTATTCTTTTGCTCGATGCTATCCAATGAAATAGTACCAGTGGCTGTGCCTTCCTTTGCCAAAGACCAATGCTCTGGCTTAGTAGGGTTATCCTTAAAAGCCCTGTTCCTGATTAGCTCTGCATATATTCCACCATCATAGGAATAATTGATTTCTTCTGTCATTAATCCATAAAACTGTGGGCTTATTTTCCCAACTGTTTGTTCGGCATTGATGGTAATAACAGTTGCAGGTTTTGTGCTGTCCTGGGCAAATATTATACCCCCAAATAGGCCATTGGCAATTATTGCGGCAAGGCAAATCCTTTTGTAGTGTTTCATTTGTTTGTAATTTTTATTGTCTAAATTAGGATTTATTGGATTTAAAGATATTATGATTAAGTGTGAATTACTACACTAATCGATATTTAATCCTTACATCTTATAAATCCTAATCAAGACAAGGTTTCCTCAATAAAATTACCTAATTTAGAATAAGCCTCATACCTTTTAGCATAAATGCCAACAACTGCTGCATTGGGCTGATATTCAGCATCAAATCCTTGTCCCATTACTACCATCGCATCCTCTACTTTTGGGTAAATACCTGCCGCAGTGGCTGCAAACATGGCCGCACCCAAAGCACAGGTCTGCTCGCTTTTGTGTATGCGGATGGGCATGTTCATCACATCTGCCATCATCTGCATAATGAATGGCGATTTTTTTGCTACGCCACCCAAACCAATTAGTCCTTTTACAGGTATGCCTTCTTCTATAAAACGGTCAACTATTTTCTTTGCCCCAAAACAAGTGGCTTCTACCAATGCCCTAAACATTTTGGGGGCATCTGTCCCCAAGCTTAATCCTGCAAAAGCACCTTTCAAAAGCTGGTTTGCATCGGGCGTACGCCTACCATTTTGCCAGTCTATAGCCAGCTCCGCTTTTTCATCTATTGGCAATGCGGCTGCATTTTTGCTTAATTCAGCCAATAATTTATTTATTATTTCATTTTTTAAAGCCTCGGCAGTTTCGGTATCAATCAAAGACGTTTGTGGCAATAGGTTTTGTACTGGCCAAGCCAAAACATTCCTAAACCAGGCATAAGCATCGCCAAAGGCAGATTGCCCAGCTTCCATGCCCACCATGCCCGGTATAACCGAGCCAGGCACTTGGCCGCAAATACCTTTTATTAGTTTGCCAGCCACTTCGCTTTCGGGGGCTATTAAAATATCGCAGGTTGAAGTGCCCATTACTTTGCTTAGGTAGTAAGGCTCTATCTGCCCGCCAACAGCACCCATGTGCGCATCAAAAGCACCTACACCTATTACTACATCCGTAGGGATACCCAATTTTTCTGCCCATTCCTTGGAAATAGTGCCAGCAGCCTCGGCAGAAGTGACCGTATGAGAAAATAATTTAGTTGTAAATCCATCCAATAATGAATCAAGGGTAGCAAAAAACTCATTAGGTGGCAAACCACCAAATTCTGTTGCCCACAAGGCTTTATGGCCAGCACTGCAAACGCCACGTTTTAGGTGAGCAACATCGTTGCCGCCTGTTAGCAAATAAGGTATCCAGTCGCAATGCTCCACCCAAGAACCGATTGCACCAGCAACTGCTCCGTCTTCCCTGAGCACATGAAGCAGTTTAGCCCAAAACCATTCCGAGGAGTAAATACCACCTACAAATTGCAAATAGTTGGTTTCAAATTTGGTGGCATGGATGTTTATTTCGGCGGCTTCTTTTACGGAAGTATGGTCTTTCCACAGCACAAACATGGCATTGGGGTTGTTTTCAAAACCCGGCAGCAAAGCCAATGGTGTTCCATGTATATCTACAGCCACAGGTGTTGAACCAGTTGTATCAACCGAAATGCCTTTGATGCCTGCAGCCACATCTACACCTGCTTTTTGCAGGCAGTCCTTAATAGTAAATTCCAGCCCCTCTACATAGTCCAATGGGTGCTGGCGGAACAGGTTTTGCGAAGGGTTGCAAAACAGGCCTTGTTTCCAACGGGGGTAATAAAAAACGGAGGCGGCCACCTCTTCGCCAGTAAGCGCGTTCACTACTATTGAGCGGACAGAATCAGTCCCGTAATCAACCCCAATAACATAAGATGTATCCATTTTCATACAGCAATTATCTAAATGAGGGAGCTAATATACGGCAGTCTTTTAAATAAGTGTATTATTTACATTTATTTATTTTATAAGATTATTTACAGCATGATTTTTGGCAATATTAATATTGTTGAGATAGGGGAGTGGGTGTTTGTTGGGCATTGTTCCTAGGGGATGACTATACGAAGTTATGCCCACTCAAAGCAAGTAAAGAGATTCTAGTTCTTATGCAAAAACGGCAATAGTTTCTTTGGAAAATACGATTTTCGTAAGAAAGAAATATCAAAGTATTTCAGGGCAAGACAAAATTTATAAATCCAATAACTCTACACTATTTTCTTTGGCTGTTTTATTCAGGCTTACAATCACTTTCTGGTTGTGGAAAGTATCGATGGCTAAGCCCACATAATCTGCCTGTATAGGGTATTCACGGCTAAAACGCCTGTCTATCAACACGCATAATTCTACTTTTTGTGGCCTCCCAAAATCTAGTAGAGCGTCTAGTGCTGCCCTTATGGTCCTGCCAGTCCAAAGCACATCGTCTATCAGCACTACTTTTTTGTTTTCTATGCTGAAAGCAATATCTGTTTTGTTGGCCTTGTGCAGCTCTTTGCGTATATCGTCCCTGTAAAACGTAATATCCAGTTTGCCATAAGCTATTAAAGCAGGGCTTATGTTTTTTTGTATTTCCGCCACTATTTTGTCGCTTAAAAAAACGCCACGGGGCTGCAACCCAATCAGTACCGTATCTTGTAGCTGTATATGGTTTTCTAGCACTTGATGGGCAAGGCGCTTGATGGTAAGGCCAACCTGATGCTGCGATAAAATTGTTTTCAATCCAGTATTTGCTTTTGAATAAGGGGATAAAAATAGAGGCTTTACAAGATAAATCACAAAAACTTTTTAGTTACTCACCAC
>NZ_JBKHKJ010000024.1:0-87112 GCF_046546515.1 Parasediminibacterium schistidii
GAAAGAGATTATCAAAAAATTTAAGTTTAAAGACAGCGGCATTGTTCTTAACGCACCATTGACACTAAAGGAAGAATTTGAAAAACTTGGCTTTAAGACAAACTTTGACAATAAAGTTAAAAACGCCAATACATTGGTTTTTATCTATGACAATAAAGCGTATTTGAACTTTCTAGAAGCAAGTTTAAAAAATATAGAATACGACAGCGTGTTATGGTTTGCCTACCCTAAAGGGACATCGAAAATAAAAACAGACATTAATAGGGACACCATTAGGGTAACTGGTGAAGCATTTGGCATTACGACCGTAACAGCCATTTCAATTGACGAGACATGGAGCGCATTGCGTTTTAGACCTATTGAAAAAGTAGGAAAGTGAAAAAAGTATTACTTAATTCACACATTGCGTTATAAATTTGAAAAATTGTATGTTTCTATTTGAGACAAAGTTTATCATTCATCAGAAAATCGCCTCCCCGCAATGGAAAGGGGTTAAACAATAAAGACTATGAGGCCTATTGCCGTTACTGCTTATGCCAAGGAATGCTGGGATGCACTGGAACAGCCCAATGTGATAGAAAAAGTGCGTGCCGCTTATGCTCAGCTTCGTAAAACGGGCGAGCCAGAAGTGTCAATCGTGATGCCTGCATACAACGAGGAAAAGAATATTGTGCAAACGTTGTATTCCTTGTGTCACAACAACACTGGGAAAGCTGTGGAAATAGTGGTGGTAAACAACAATTCTAAAGACAAGACGGAGGAACTGGTGCTGTCTATGGGCGTTACCTGTATTTTAGAGACAAAGCAAGGCATTACAGCAGCCCGCAATGCAGGGCTGGCAGTAGCCAAGGGCAAATATGTGCTGAATGCTGATGCCGACTCTATTTACCCGAAAGACTGGGTGGCAGAAATGGTGAAGCCTTTTGACAAGGACAACGGCATAGCCGTGGTGTATGGCCGATTTGCTTTTATGCCTATTGGCAGCACGGGCAGGCTTACTTATTTTTTTTATGAATACTTTGCCGATGCCATGCGCTTCATGAACAAAAAACTAAAGGACGAGGCGGTGAACGTATATGGGTTTAATTCCGGCTTTAGGCGGGAGCAGGGCCTGCAGGTAGAAGGTTTTAACCACCCCCCAGGCACGAATGAGGATGGCTGGCTGGCTGTAAAACTTCGGGACAAGGGCTTTGGCAAATTATACGCCGTGAAAAGCATAAAAGCATTGGTATGGACAAGTGACCGCCGCATAGAGATAGATGGCGGGTTGTGGAAAGCTACTTTTACAAGGATAAAAAGGGTGTTTTTAAAAGCAGGCAATGACAGGACGGATTTGTAAAATATGGCTTCATACGCGTGTCATTTTTTTTCTTTTCTTTCTTCCTCTTCCCTTAAAACTTTGTGCAGCTTTGTTTCTTTGTGCTTTCGTGGCTTTGTTGCAAAAAATTTATAACAAGCCTTCAGGGTAAGCTACTTCTGCCAAGAAAAGCCCATGGGCGGGCGTATTGAAGTTGGCTTTGGTGCAATCTTTCCCTTCAATTATTTCCTTGAATTGGTTTATGGTAATAATACCCCTGCCTACTTGCAGCATGGTGCCTACTAAGCCCCTTACCATGCCTCGGAGAAAGCGGTTTGCTTTTACCTCATACACCAAGCAATCTTTTTCATAATACCATTGCGAATTCATAATATGGCAAATGAACGTTTTTACCTGTGTGTTCCGTTTAGAAAAAGCAGTGAAGTCAATATGCACCAGTACCATTTTGGCAGCTAGATGCAATGCCTCTATATCTAACGTGTAGGGATAAAACCAAGCTGTTTCGGTTAAAAAAGGGTTGCGTTGGTTGGTTATATAATATTTATAGCAGCGGTGCGTGGCACCAAACCTTGCATGTGCAGTGTCGGGAACCCTAGTGATTTGTTTAATCACAATATCCGAAGGCACAAGTGCATTGAGGTTGTAAATATGTTGTGGCTCTATTGTTATTTCCGTGTCCACATGAAAAAAATTCTGTAAAGCATGCACCCCCGCATCTGTGCGTGACGAGCAGGTAAGTTCAAAAGGCTGTTTGTAGCGTGTTTGCAATGCCGTTTCTATTGCAGCCTGTATGGTAAGGGCATTTGGCTGGCTTTGAAAGCCGCTGTACCGAGTGCCTTTATATGTAAGTTCTATAAAATAGCGAGGCATACACTAAAGCGTTTTTTGGAATTGTTGAATAATTGCAGGTTTAGTCAGTTGTGCCTTTAGGCTAGCATAGTTGCTTGCATCATATATGCTTGGCTTAGCAGCAATAAAAAAAGCCAGTTTATTTGACTCCGATAAAATGAGGAGGCTAAGGTTTTTTACCTGCTCGGCCGAAAAACAGTTTTTGGCAAATGTTTGCTTGGCTATCTCAATCATTTCTTCTTCCGTGGCGGCAGCCGCCATTTGCTTTCTTAAAGTAAGGAAATCGGCATTGGTGGCAATAATACACTCAGGCTTATTGGTTAATTTAGTTGCAACCGAAGGGGGTATTTTTTTTGAAGCATGGGCGTTGCTTTTTGTAGCCGCTTGTTTGACAGGAGCTACAACCGTAGCATTTGTAAAAGTCCCTGGCTTTTGCTGCATACCAGCCAAGGCTACGGAAGATGCCACTGTAGTATATGTTTGTAAATTTACAAGCCCAAAACTACTATCCCTTATTGGTTTTAGCAAAAAACCAAGGTCTTGGCTATTGATACTTACAATAAAATGCTGCTCGGGGTACTTGTTGCCCACAAAACCAATTTCTGCGTCATAATTGCCATTGACCAATTTAGGGATGGTAAGAAAGCCGTTGATAGAGGAGCTGTAGTTTGTTTTGCCATTGAGCAAAAGATAAAATGGTTCTTTGGTGGACGATTCTATGTATAAAAAGCATTTTTGTTGTGCTTGGGCTACACTGCATAATGCTATACATATTAATATGGGTACAATAAGCCGGATCATATTGGTTGTTTAAATCTGTTTTTACAAACATAATACTTTTAGTGGCTATTGAATACTGCTAGCTTCTCTTTTACAATCCCATTATAAAAGCCCCCTTACTAGCCACTGTATAAAAATGCTGCTGCAAGCGGGCAGCATCTTTTTCCCAATATCTTACTTTCCAGGCAGGGTTGGAGGCATCAAATACATATTTCTTGCAATCGAAAATGGAAGGCAACTGGCTGAAATATATTTTAGGATTATGCGTAATGATAATAACATCTGCCTTTATTTTCCTAGAAATAGGTGGGTGCTTGGGCAGTGGCTTGTCAATGATTAGTATTGTTTTTCCATTCGTAGTAATAATATGTTGATACACGGCTATGGTTGGCAGGCTATCGCAGGGGCTTATCCTGTTTAGCACCCGGCAAGGCTGCAAATGAAAATTGCGCAAAAAAGCATCTTCCGCTACTAGGCTGTCGCCAAGAAACTGGTACTGACTGCCTTCCACTATATCAATGGCGGTATGCTGGGGGATATTGTAAACTATAAGTTGCTTTTGTTGTGCTTTAGTTATAAAGTCCATACTCCGTAAAATGATAAAAGTCACTAAAAAGGCCATTGCGGTGAACAACCACTGTTGTTTTTTATACAAAAGCCAGCAGGCAATGCCAATAATGCTGCCATACAAAAGCAATGCCTGTGGGATAGATATTTGGATTCCCTCCCATACCGAGAATGGCAAATCGTTTACACGGGTTATATAATTGTTCATCAGCCCTATTAGCCATGCGGTTATTTTGCCAGTGAGCATGGCAAGCGGCGATATAAAGGAAACTATGAGTAACACTAACTCGGCATACAATATAAAGCCCGACAACGGCACTGCCAGCAAATTAGTAAACAGGAACAAAGTAGGCAACTGGTGGAAATGGTACAAGATAAGCGGCAGGGTAAGTATCTGGGCAGCAATGGTTACCGAACACAAGCCCCACAAACCATGCAATAATTTGTTTTCGAAATAAAACCAATGCTGGATATGTTTAGAGAACAACACAATGCTTAATACGGCAGCATAGCTTAGCTGGAAGCCAACATCCCACAAGCTAAAGGGATTGATTAGTAGGATGACGAAAGCCGATGCTGCTAGGTTGTTGTATATATTGGTTCGCTTGCCAATCCCCTCGCCAAGGGCAATAAAAGTAAACATAACTGCACTGCGCAAAATAGACGGGGCTGCGCCGGCTATAAAACTAAAGCCCCATAGAACAATTATTATAGTAACTGGCTTGGCTAGTTTTATCCATCTGCTAGGTTTAAAAAAAGAGAACAAGCTCACTATCAGGCCGTAGATCATGCCTAGGTGCAGCCCAGAAATAGCAATGATATGAACCACGCCCGTATTGCTGTAAGCCTGCACAAGTTCACGATCCAGGTCGTCCCGGTAGCCTATCAGTAGTGCTTCTGCCACGCTTAGTTGACTTGTGCCGGGGATGTTTTTCCTTAGGATGGCCAAGACTGCAAACCTTGCCTTGAAAATCCATGCGTCGAGCAAAGATGTCTTAGTGGTTTTTAACAATAGATAATTAGGCGTTGATAAAAAAGCCTGGTAATAGGTATGCTGAAAAGCGCAGTACTGCTGGTAATTGAACCCGCCGGGGTTGCCTGCTCTGGAAATGGCAGACAATGGTTTTGTAACTACTAGCTGGCTGCCATAATGCAATGAAGGCAGTGTGGTGTCTTTTTTAAAATACAGCAGCACATTCCCATCCACTTGCTGCCATTGGTTGTTTATCAAAATAGCTTCCGCTTTTGCCAGTGCCTTCAACGACTTTGCTTTTGTTACCAAAGGTTCTTGCAGGGTTAGCAACACAGGTTGGCCTTCTTTGTAATGGTTGCCTAGCCAGGAACTATCATTTGCTCCATTTTTAGTAAAACTAAGAATGCCGCCCAAGGCAACAAATAATATAGCCAAGGCACACCCAGCCAGCCAGCCGAATGAAAATTGAAACCCTAGCTTGGCAAACCTGAAAACCGCAAGCACAAACAGCGCCATGGCTGCTACCAGCAAAAAAGGGAATATGGGAATATTGCCATGATATTGAACCAATATGCCTATAGCAAGGGCAACAAGATGCCGCAAGATGGGTGCCTTTTTTAGGATAATATTGGTAGCCTGATTTTTCATGCAGTATTTAGAAAGGTTGAAAGAGTCTTAAAAAATGCTCATCATCACAGTATAATGTGATAATGAACTATTACCAAAAAGCCTCCCATTTGCTTTGGCATTGAGAGGCTTTTTGATAATAGTCATAAGATAGGAATTTCACAGAACGTTGGATTTCAAACGGGCGAGTATGGTTGAATGGTGAATGTCGGTAAAGCATTTGGATTAAACGGTAAAATGCCCCAATTATTTTACACGGTATTTTTCTGCACTTTTTACGCAAAAATTTTTGCGTAAAAAGTGCAGTTTTTGTTGCGTGTTTGACTATGATTTTTGTGTTGGTTACACGGTATTTTTCTTGCGGTTTTTACGCAAAAATATTGATAATCACATACATTATATATTATAGTATATTGATAATCAATGTATTATGCCTTTCAGGAATGATAAAAATGAATGAAGAGTAGATAGTTTTATACTGTTGAAATATAAAATAATTAAACTCAAAAATTTATAATCATGATTGCAATTGACAAAAAACCCCTAAGTGTTGGAAATTACGTTTCTACCGAGCATGTTGATACTGTAATTAAAAGCTACAAGAAAGAACGCTGGGTACACAACAGCGAAAGAATTGGCAAAGAAGACAGTCTTAGTGGCTGGTGGAGCATAGAAGAAATGGAAGATTACTTGGAACAAGCTAAAATGCACGGGGCTGATGGCGTTAAGTTGTATTTTGGTGCATATCCTAGCGATTATGTAGAAGAACCATTATATGCAGGCAGGCAAACATTGGTAATGGTAGCCACAAGGCAAAAAGAATGTGCTGATGGTGCCATTGCAAATAAGGATATTTATGTTAATAGGAACAATAAACCTGCATTAATTGCATATAACCGTATACAATTATGCCCGCCAAGCTGTAAGAAAGACACCAGCTTAGATATAGAATCTCCAGAAATTGGCGTTACAATAGTTGATCGTGGTGCTGGTGGTTTTGTAGTGATTTAAATAGTGTTTATATAAACCACAAAACAAAAAAAGTGTCCAAATGGACGCTTTTTTTGTTTTGTGGTTTATTCTCTTTTATTTCGATGCAATATGGCAGCTCAAATTGCAATTTTTTTTATTTTTCTAGGATTTCTTCTTTCTACCATTTTAGTTTTCAAGAAGGAGATGCCATTTTTTTTAAGGCCATTTTCGGCATTATTGCTAATTACTTTTTTGGTAGAAGTAACAGCACAAATTCTTGTTAGCCAAAAAATGCATACACTTGCGCTATATAATTTTTTTGGCTTAGTAGAAACACCATTATATATATATATTATAAATTGCTTAATCAAAACAGAAAATATCAAAAAAATTTCTACTTATTTAATAATATTCCAATTCTGTTTTGATATTTTTGATTTTATATTTATTCAGGCATCAGATACATTACATACAATACCTTATTCAACAGGATCATTAATTATTATTTTTCTTTGTATTTATTATTTTTACGAGTTGTTTACCATACCCAACTATATTCGGTTAATAAAAGACCCTGGATTTTGGATATGTACAGGCTTGCTATTTTATACTAGTGTAAGCTTTCCTATTTTGGTATCTATAAACATCATGCGGAATTTTCCTATGCAACTTGGGCGTTTGATAGGCGTGGTAAGTAGTGCCATGAATATTATTATGTACCTGCTTTTTTGTGTTGCTTTTTTGGTATTGTACAAACCCCAAAAAATGTTGCCTAGCAGCAAAGGACGGTAAGGGTGCATTTCAAAATTTCGTTTTTTGTTGTTTTGTTTTTGGCAGAAACTGGAAATATTTAATTCAATGTCTTGATATTTGGCACTTAAAAAGTATCCTATACGGGGGAATATTTGGATACCAATGGGGGAATATTTCCTCCAAGTAGGATTTTTATTTTGGGCTATATACCTAGCCATGCTAATTTTACATTAAAGGAGGAATTTGGGCATCTTGGCCTTTCCTCCCGAATCGAATGTTAGGTTGCTAAGGAAAATGATAATTCACCATCTAAATCTTATCAGTTTCTTATCAATAAACTATCATTTTCTTATAATAAAACTATCATTCCATTATCAATAAATTATAATAAAATTCACTTAAATTATCATAAAAAATGAGGCTAAAAAAACAAAAACAACTGAATATCAATGAGTTATAGGCAAAAAAGGAAAATAGCAAAAAAATAAACTAATAAAAAACAAGAAATAACCCATGTGAAATATTCGCTCAAGCTTTCGCATTCCCCTCCTTTGTTCTTGCTACATCTCCCTTGTTCTTGCCCCCTTTCCCTTTGGAGAGGGTTGGGCTGAGACCGGGCTGGGGTCGGATTAGTGGGCGGGTCTTTCACAATCAATTATCTATCCTTCCTTTAAATAGAAACCAATGACAATGAAAAGCGAAGATTTGAAATGCACCTGACAGTAAGCCAAAAGCATTTTGTTACTTTTTATTTCTTTTCTTTGTACCACTTTGAGCCTCTTTGGCTTTGTGGCAAAAAATACCCTCAATGCACTCTACCAATCAGGAAATTATCTTTGTCATAGCGGTTGCTTGTGCTATTGCACTGCTAATGGTGGTTTTTATTATTACTATTTTGTTTTTCTATCAACGTAGGCAGAACAGGCAAGAGCGGGAAATAATGGAAATGAAGGAGCAATACCAAAAAGAACTGCTGAACAGCCAGTTGGAAATGCAGGAAAATACGATGAAGCAAATAAGCGTGGAGCTGCACGACAACATAAAGCAGCAATTACTGCTGG
Source organism: Parasediminibacterium schistidii (assembly GCF_046546515.1). NCBI lineage: Bacteria > Pseudomonadati > Bacteroidota > Chitinophagia > Chitinophagales > Chitinophagaceae > Parasediminibacterium > Parasediminibacterium schistidii. Next base: position 7,901 of record NZ_JBKHKJ010000024.1, read on the forward strand.
TGAACATGACACTTAATTCATTGCTTGGCGAGGCCGATAGTTCGCTATATGGTGCCTTACAGGAAACCCGAACGGAAGTAAACAATATTATAAACGATGTTGGGCAACTTTCGCACAGCCTACATACAGACAGGGTAATGCAGATAGGCTTGCTGGATTCCATTCACTTTGAAGTGGAAAAATTAAAAAGAGTAAGGACTTTAGCTGTAACATTACGCCTTGCCGCACGTTACAATTACTACGATGGGCAAACAAGCACATTTATTTTCCGGATGTTCCAGGAAATATTGCAGAACATCATTAAACATGCGTGTGCTACCGAGGTAAATATTGATGTTTTTGACAAAGATGAAACACACTTTGTTATACAGGTGCAGGACAATGGGGTTGGGTTCGTTGTAAAAACAGTAGATGCAAGTGCAAAGCCGTCTGGAATTGGGTTGATGAACTTGTACAATCGTGCTAAATTGATAGGGGCAACAATAGATATAAATAGCGTGCTACAAAAAGGTACGATAGTTTCCCTAACTTTACCTATTCCCGAAGAAGAGGAAGTTTAAAATAAAACAATCCAATTAAGCGGATTTGAAAGAATGGCGAAAAAAATAGATAAAATAGAAGTTGCGTTGGCAGACGATCATCAATTGGTTCGTAATGCTGTGTCTAGGTTGGTTGCTTCGTTTACTAATTGTTCTGTTTTGTTTCAAGCTGCCAATGGCGAAGAGGTACAGGAACAATTGAAAAAAAACATTATACCAGATGTGTTATTACTAGACATTAGTATGCCTGTGATGGATGGTTTTGAAACAGCACAATGGATGTCAAAAAATTATCCGCAAGTGCGGATCCTTGCCTTAACCATGGAAACCGACGAGCAAAGCATAATAAAGATGCTTAGGTGCGGCGCTAAAGGCTTCTTATCAAAAAATACGGAACCTACAGAGTTGAACAAAGCCATCAACACGGTAATGCTAAAGGATATTTACATGCCAGAGGAAATGTCGTGGAAGCTGGTAACTGGGTTACAAAACGAAGCCCAAATGGCAGCCCAGCTAGATACATTAAGCGACAATGAAAAAAGGTTCCTAGCACTAACATGCACCGAGCTTTCCTACCCAGATATAGCCAAAAAGATGTTTATCAGCTTGCGCACGGTGGACAATTATAGGGCTACTTTATATGACAAGCTGAAAGTGCATTCAAGAACCGGGTTGTCTTTATATGCCATCAAGAACGGTTTGGCAGAAATTGAATTGCCTAACCCATAAAATGAAACTAATTTTTTAATGTGTTGCTATCTTCACAGCCATGCAATTTAAAGATGTAATTGGCCAGCAGGCCGTAAAGCAGCACTTAGTAGAAATGCTAGAGCAAAACCGCCTTAGCCATGCCCTTTTGTTCTTGGGCAAGGAAGGCTACGGTGCGTTGCCGCTGGCACTGGCTTTTGCACAATTAATTGTATGCCAGCCTGCCCCATCCCCCGTGGTGGAAGATTTGTTTGGAGGCATGTCTGCCTTGGAAACGAAGCCCAGTTTTATTGGCCCAGAAAACCTGGAAGAGCAGGATGCCTACCAGCGGGCAGCACAACTAATACACCCCGATTTGCATTTTTCGTACCCCATAATACCCCGCAAGCCCGGCGACAAGCCCAAAAGCAGCGACTACATTGCAGAATGGAGGGAATTTGTAAAACAATCGCCCTATAGCAATGTTTATGACTGGCTACAATATATAGGAGCAGAAAATAAGCAAGGAAATATTACTGCCGAGGAATGCAACGACATTATGCGGCAACTGAGCCTGAAAAGCTTTGAAAGCGAATACAAAGTGCTATTGCTTTGGATGCCCGAATACCTTGGTAAGGAAGGCAATAAGCTGCTGAAACTAATAGAGGAGCCACCACCCAATACTATTTTTATATTGGTGGCGGCAGACGAAGAACAAATTTTGCCTACCATACTCAGCCGCTGTCAGTTGGTAAAAATTCCCATGCTTGAAAACAAAGACATTGAAGAAGCGTTAGTAGCAAGAGCCAATGCCACTACTGAAAACGCATTGCAAATAGCTGCCATTGCGGAAGGCAACTACAGGGAAGCATTGCAAATACTGCAACATAATGAGGAAGACTGGCAGGGCCTACTAAAAGAATGGCTTAACAGCACGCTCCGTGGCGGACCTGTGGCACAGGTAAAATTTGCGGATGAAGCCAGTAAGCTAGGGCGTGAAAAGCAAAAGCAGTTTTTGCGGTATTTCAACCATTTAATAGGGCAAAGCATCCGCATAAAAGTTTTAGGGGCAAATGGCTTTGCCATGGCAGACAATGAGCTGGACTTTGCCTTGCGGCTAAATAAAATTGCCTCTGTAAGCCAGCAGCAAGCTATTATAGAAGAGCTGGACAAAGCATCTTATTATATAGAACGCAATGCGAATGGCAAAATGTTGTTCATGGCATTGACGCTTAGAATGTACCATATTATTCAAAACAAAGTGGTGGTAGGTACTAGGTAGTGTGTAAAATATAACAATGGCATATAAAAAATTCATTGGGGATTATTTGTTTACTGGCACAACAATGCTGGGAGGGGATAATGTATTAATTACTGATGAAAGGGGGGGGGTGCAAGCAATTGTACCGATGGCAGAAGCTGGGGAAGGCATTGAAAAGCTATCTGGCATTATTAGTCCTGGGTTTATCAATTGCCATTGCCACTTGGAACTTAGCCACATGAAAGGGGCTTTGCCAGAGCATACTGGCCTCGTGAATTTCATACTGGCTATATTGCAACAACGCCATGCCTCGGAGGATACGATTTATGCTGCAATGGCTAAGGCAGAAACGGAAATGCTAAACAATGGCATTGTAGCCGTGGGCGATATTAGCAACAATTTTTTTTCGCTTGAACAGAAGAAAAAGCAGAGGCTTTACTACCATAATTTTATAGAGGTAAGCGGTTTTTCGCCAGCAATGGCACAGCACCGTTTTGATGCGGCCATGCAAGTATATGATGTTTTTTTGGCCGAATTCCCTGCACAAACATCGCTTGTGCCGCATTCGCCTTATTCGGTTTCGCCAAAATTATTTCAACTGATTGATGGCATTACTGGTACCATTTCTTCTATCCATAACCAAGAAACTGCCGCCGAGAACGAGTTTTATTTGACAGGCAAAGGTGATTTTAATCGTTTGTACGAGACAATTGGCGTTAACCTAAATGCTTTCTACCAACCGTCTGGAAAATCTAGCTTGCAAACCGTGCTTCCGCTGGTAAGTAAGCCACAACAATTGCTGTTGGTGCATGATACATTTACCACACAACCCGATATTGACTGGCTTCAGTCATTGCCGCAGGCGCAGCAATATTTCTTTTGCATTTGTGCCAATGCCAACTTGTACATAGAAAACAAGCTCCCCCCAGTAGATTTGTTTTTACAAAACAATTGTTTACTGGTTATTGGCACAGATAGCTTGGCAAGCAATCACTCATTGAGTATTTTGGATGAAATAATAACTATTACTAAGCAATTCTCTCAAATACCCCTGCCCACTATTTTGCAATGGGCAACGTTAAATAGTGCAAAGGCACTGCAAATGGACAGCCATCTAGGCAGTTTTGAACCAGGTAAAAAACCGGGTGTCATACAAATAACCAATTTGAACGAAGATGGGGCTATAAATAAGGATAGTAAAGTAAAAGTGATTTTATAGTTGAATAGGCATTTGATGCTTCTGCCTACATTTGTTTAGTGTCCCTTTTAGCCTTCGTGCCTTGGTGGCGAGACAAAACTACCCCAATATTTCATGCAGTACAGGCAATGTTTTTAGTATCCCAAAGTCGGTAATATGCAGCGAGAGGTATTGCCCATAAGCTTCCAGCAGTTGAATACGCACCTGCCTGTTTAGTTTGATGTTTTCCAAATCCGTATAATAAACAATATTGTTTATTTGAGAAGTGAGCATGGCTAGCTCGTCTGTAAGGTAGTAAGCATGGTTTGGCGTTTCTGGCACAAAAAAGCCCTCTGCCAAATCTAAATAAGGGGTAGCTAAGCTATAATTTCCTTGTACTTGAAAGCCAAGTTGGTTGCCTAGGTGCAGCATAAAATACAAGGGCAGGTTGGCCGTAAGTGCATTACTACCTTTATCTACTTGCTGCAAAGTGTTTTCTATCAGGTAAAACAAGTCGGGGTTGGCTTCTGGCTGTTTTAGGGTATGCTGTAGCACTTCTACTATGTACATGGATACGCAGTTTTTTACCACGTCTGCTTGTATGGCTTGGTATGGGTATGCCAGGTGGTATTCCTTGATAAACTGGAGATGCTTTTGCTCGTTGTGGTAAACAGCCATGTCTAAAATAGTTGCTGCCTGAAAGTAAACAGCCTTGCCTTGCTTGCCCTTGGCAGCTTGCCTTGCCCCTTTTACAATATAGCTCTGCACGCCAAAAAGCTCGGTGTATATGGTGGTGATAATACTAGTGTCGCCATATTTCACGGTGCGCAAAACAATCCCCTTGGTATTGTGCAATTGCATGTTTGCAAAATACGGTGTTTAGGGGCAAGATATACAAATGTTGTTTTGTGTTTGTTGGCAGGAGCTGTGTAGAAAGTGTAGCTAAACTGTTTTTGCTTTGGATTCTAGCCATGCAGGCTTAGTATATGCTTATTGCGTCTTAGTTAACTAACCTATTTGAGGGAGTACTATTAATAGATAATAAAAAACGCTCAATGATATGCTCTTTTAAAAGATGATTTTTTGCATACGTTAAGGCATTTTTTTTATATCCGTTACAAGTATCTTCACTTGCAAGCAAATAAAGTATTGCTTTATACAATTCGTCAGGAGAAGATGGGGGTACAATTTTGCCCAATGTGTATTTATTAATTAAATGATAAAGCGACCCTGTTTCATTTACTGTAGCTATTAAGCACCCCCCAACTGCCATTATATTGTTTAGCTTGGAAGGGAAAAACAAATCGCCATCTATATTTTTTTGAATAATTAGATGTATGTCTGCCCGGTTTAGCAATACATTGAAGTCCTTGGCAGGTGCCAAATTAAAGAAAATAATATTTTCTAGGTTCTTGTCTTTGCACCTTGCTTCTAAAACCACCCTATATGGGCCTTCGCCACAAATGACAAATAGTATTTCAGGAAATGTTTTTAGTTTATCAGCTACTTCAATCAATATTTCCAGCCCTTGTTTTTCCCCGATAGAACCAGAATAAAGCATTACTTTTTTGTTTTGAAAAGATGCCAGCCCGTTTTTTTGTGGTTCAAAGCCATTAGTTGAAAAAATGGCGCTATCATCAATCCAATTTGGAAATAGCAAGCAGTCTTTTTTTGCTTTTACTTTTGCCGATATTTTAACTTTCATGCCTGCTGAAATGGTGGATATAAAATCTACACGGGCAAGTATTTTTTTTTCCAAAAAGAAAAGGACTTTTAATAATTTTTGGTTACTGATAAGCCTTAAATCTTTGGCAGCATCAATTTGCAGGTCTTGGATGTGGTATATAATTTTTGTTTTTTTAGAAAATAGCTTGTAATACATACCTACAAAACCAAGCAAAAAAGAAGGTGCAATGATGACTAGATAGTCATATTTTTTATCTAAGATAAGTTTTTTGCTTACAGAAATCATACTTAGTAACAAGAAAGAAAAGTCTTGAATCATTCTTTTTCGTCCTGTAGGCTGCTGGGGTATATAAATGGGTATCCTGCTTACATGTACACCATTATGAAATTCTTGCTTAAATTTATTTTGGTAACCTTCATATAGTTTCCACATTGGGTAATAAGGATTTCCGGTAATAATACTCACATCGTATTTTTTAACGTTTGCTAAATAATCACACATTTCTGCTGTGTACTTAGCAATGCCCGTAAACTCTGGGTAATAGTTATACCCAATAAATAGGTATCGTTTTTTTGGCATTAAAAGTTGTTTTATTAAAAGTAGAAAGTAAAATATTTTAGTGTTTTATGTTCACGCTATTGGATTGGTTTTTTGTAATGTAACGATGGGCTATACCCATCGCTAGCATATGACACCCCTTCGGGGCTTTGCGAACCTATTTGCCATAAATCTTTGTTGTATAGGAGTTTTTCGCATTTATCTATAAGGTTTGGCAACTTTTGGAAAGTTGCCAAACCAAAACAAGGAGTTAAGCGAAAAAATTTTATGCACCCTTACTTACCTTGGATTAAATCATTGCACATATTTGAGTCGAATCGTTTTTTCGTTTGTAAAACTAAAAATTAACATCAGTCAACTCTTTTATCCTGCAATAAATATTTAAAAAATAGCTCATTTTAAAAATTGCAAAAACAAACCCTCGTTTGCCATCCCTAAACCCACCCATTAAAATGTAACTGCCAAAAAAAAACAAAATGCCGATAGCAACAGACTGCATTAACTTATATTTTAATTTTTGTTTGTATGTGAAATTTGATTGATTGCTCCCTTTAATATTAAATACAAACCGTTTTGCCTCCCAAGCAGCGTAGTCATTGTGTTTTAGGATATAATGGTTTATACCCCGGTAGTCTTGGTGGTCTATCTTGCTAGAAAAAGCAGCAGTCTTGCCTTGGATAATAGGGTGCTCGTGTATTTCCATATCCAGTTTGCTCCAAGAGTCTTCATCAATCCTTTCATATTCCCCAGAGCCTATTTTAAAAAGGGCTAGTTTGTTTAAAGGATAACCTCCTTTTAACTTTTTGCCCATGAAATATATATTGTATTTCAGCCAATACCCTGCAATATTTGCGTTGGCATCGGCAATCTTATGTGCTAATTCTTTTTTAAAGTCTTCGGTGAGGTATTCATCCGCATCTAAAAACAATATCCAAGAACTAATAAAAGCATAATTGCGGAGCAGCCAATTCCTTTTCTTTGGGAACTTGCCATCCCATTCAAAATTAATGAATGTTGCCCCAAAGGCTTTTGCAATTGCAGGCGTATCATCAGAACTAGAAGAATCTATAATAATAATTTCCTTTACAAAACCTTTGCCGATGGCTTCCAAGCATTTTGGAAGGTTTTTAGCTTCGTTTCTAACAGGAATGGCAATGGTTACATCTAACGGTAATTGCATACTATATATCTATGTAAGGATACGCTTTTTAATGGGTAAACAAGGATTTCCAGAACATATCATCCAAGGAGGCAGGCTTTTTGTTACAACAGAGCAAGCACCCACAACTGCCCCTTCACCAACGGTAATGCCAGGATGGATAAAACATTTGGTTGCTATCCAAACTTTGTCTTCTATCTTGATTGGCTTTGTCTTTAATGGGAACCCCCTATCGGTATAATCGTGTGTGCCTGTGCAAACATAGCTGTCTTGCGAGATCACTACTTTTTTGCCTATACTTATATGGCCTTGCGAGTAAAGGTTTACGCCATTGGCTATGCCGCTATAATCGCCAATTTCAATATTCCAAGGCGCCCAAATGGTAACTTGTGGGTACACATGCACGCCTTTGCCAATTTTTGCACCAAAGCAGCGCAACAAAAAGCTACGCCATTGATGCAACGGCCTAGGGGAGTACCGAAAAAAAACAACATAAACAATACCCCAAACCAACCTGCCAATCCTGTTTTTCAAGGGAAAAGATGCACCAGTATAAGTATCTATGTTTATCATTATTAGTGCTCAATTTGTTTTTGCCACAAAGCCCTAAAGGCTCAAAGTGGCACGAAGGGAAGAAAAAAGAAAAAAAGTTACCATTCAGGTGCAAGTTTGGTTAATCTGCCATGAAGGCACGAAGACACAAAGCGACACAAAGTTTTAAGGGAAGAAGAAGAAAAGAAAAAAATTATGTTATTTATACCTTTAAATCTTTGTGCTTCTTCTTGTTTTCGTGCTTTTGTTGCAAAAACATAGCCTACTTGGAGAGTGGTAACAACTCCCTTTCTTGGGCAAGCAGGCACTCACTAATTTTCGCCGCAGTCTTGTTTAGCGTAAAATGATGGCTGTAACAACTTCCTGCATTTTTACTCATGGTTTGCTTCGCTTCTATCGATAATGCCAACCAGTTTTTTAAAAGTTGTACTATCCCTTCCAATGTATCATCTTCTGCAATACCAGCATTTGAAGCTATTATCTCCTTGTAGATATTTACTTTATTTGTTATTAAAACTGGCTTGCCACATGCTAAGGCCTCTGCCACAGCCAACCCAAAGTTTTCTTGATGGCTAGGCAATACAAATGCCTGAGCAGCATAATATGCACCCCACTTTGCATCGCCTGTCAACATCCCAGTAAAAAAGACTTTTGAAGCGAGGGCCGGGGAATTAGTTACCTTGTTAACATTCATTTTGCCATATTCTGTATCTGCTCCGGGCCCAGCTATAACAAGGTTGGGGATAGGGACCCCATCATTTTCGTTAACAATTATTTCGTATGCATCCAATAATAAATCTACACCTTTCTTCTCGTGTATGCGGCTTAAAAACAAAAGAAAAGGCACTGTATTTTGTGGGGGATAAAAATGATAGAAGGCATTTATAAAGGCTTGTTTGAAATTGGGGGGGGGCGCAATGCCCAAACTAATATTAAACTCAAGCCTAGGCGCATAACCACTAAAAGTTTCCCTTGCCAAGGCCATTTCCTGTTCACAGGTGAATAATAGCCCATCTGCCTGATTAACAACTTTCGCTTCTATTAACCTCCAATAAACCTCATTTCTAATGGCTTTTAGCTTTCTTGTGCTATCGTTTTGGAAATAAGGATCCAACATGCCATGAGGCATAATGTAATAATGCAGGGAAGATTCTGTTTTTTTCTTTATTTTTTGATAAGCTTTTAAGAAAACATACCCATGGGAGAGCCACAAAGCATGAATAATAACTTTATTATAATTCAGTAAATTATTTTCAAGCCAGGCTGAAAAGGCTTTGTTGTACTGCCATAGACCCTTTGCCTTGCCAATGGCGTGTATCACAAAGCTTTCTTGGGAAATATAATATTCAGCAGCATTGTCGAAACAAACAACTTCGTTTTTTATGTTTATTTTTTCTAGTTCAGGAATAATGTCTCTGATAACTTGGCAAGGCCCCCCAGAGAGCGGATCCATGGTTGGAATGATGTGTAAAACGGTCATTATTCGTTTATGAATTAAAAAATTGAATGTACTTCTTTGTTATAATATCTAAACTGTACCGCTCAATGTTTTTTTTGCCTTTTTGAATTAAGTCATCCCTGTATACGCTATCATTTAACTTTTCAAAAGCCAATTTAAAATCGTTTAGATCATGCGGGTTGGCAAAAAGGGCAGCCCCTTCTCCTGCCACTTCTTTCATTGGTTGTAAATTTGAAGTAATTACAGGTGCTTCACATGCCTGTGCTTCTATAATAGGCCAACCAAACCCTTCTGAAAAAGAAGGGAAAATAAATGCAAAACAATTGCTATACAATGTTACTAATTCTTGATGGGTTACATTGCCAATGTCGATTATCCTATCTTGAATTTCTAATTTTTCTACCAGTTGCATCAATTCGGCATTTAGGGCTTCGCCCGCAAATATAAAAACACCACCCCATTCATTTTTAACTGCCCCTAAAAGTTTAATAAGGAGCTGGCGGTTTTTCCTTTCGTGCGAAGTGCCAACGTGAAAAACAAAAGGCACCCCTTCTTTTATCCCAAACTTTTCAAGCGAGGCAATGCTTTCTGCATTGCCAGCGGCATTTTCTTGCTTGGCAAATGCGTTGTTAAATGAATTGGGGATGGCCAACCAATTGGCATTTTTAGGTTTATCTATGCCTGCAAGCCCGGTAAGCTCATTCAGGGTAAACGTTGACACACAGGCTATTTTAGGTATCTGCACAAGATTCCTTAATATCATTTGCTGCAAGTACTTGCCTGTTTTTGTAGACGTACAGTAAGCATCCTTATAGCCCAACGAACCTTTTATGGCCAACACATCGTGGCAGGTGATGCTTGTTTTGTTTTTGGGCAAATATTGATAGTACATGGAATTGGAATGGTCGCAAATATGGTATCGGATATTATTATCCTTTGTAAGCTTTAGTTTCAACAGTTTTATTTTTAAAATAGCTGGAAACAAAAGCCATTTGTCAATATATCCAACCCATTTAGCGATGCCTGTTTTGGTATTGGCAAAAAAATGCCCCAAAATGATTGTAGGCGACCAGATGCTTGCATCTACCCCTTCTTTTGTAAGGCCTAGTAAAAGCATCTCGGCAAACCGGATCATGCTTTCTTGCTCGTCTGATTTATAATTGCCAATTAAAATTATTTTCATATCAGTTTACTGGTATTGAATAGTATTTTAACCACAAGGGTCACAAGGAATAAAAACCACAAGGTACACAAGGCAATACGGATAGCAGGGCACAAAGAATTTGCACAACCCCAAAAAATAGCAGGGTTCCCGCATAGCCTTGTGTCCTTTAAGTGAAACGGTTTACCTAAATATTGCGCCTGCCTTGTGTGCTTTGTGCTAATCCTTTGTGTGCCTTGTGGTAAAACCCCCCCTTCTTCATATTAGGTTTAGTATAACTTACTTTTATTCATTGCCGCCATATTAATACCTGCACCAAAAACGGAAAACCCCAACGAAGTGGGCTGCGCCCATTGTCCTTGCAGCAATAATAAACCAGATGTGCTTATTAAAAGCCAAGCAAGGGGTTCATTTTCTTTTAAAAGGGCCCAGCTTTTTTGTAGGATGTTTACTGTTAATGCACATCGTGCAAGTATAATAACCATCCCTAAAAAGATGCCCATCTCGCCAATTAACCTGCCCCATTCACCCTCTGAAATTAAAAACCCTTTTGCCGACATTAGCCTAGCACCAGCATTGGTGCCCATACCTAAGCCCAAGCCTGCCAAGGAAGTGTTTTGATTGGTTATTGCACCCCACATGCCGCCTAAAAACCTATCTACAAAAACCCCCTGCACACCGCCCTCAATCCTATTGGCATTTTGAAACCTGTCGGAAAATGCAATAGTGGCTATCTGGAAGAACGTAAAAAAATTTAATATAAAAATCAACAATGCAAAAACACCCAAGCCTAACAGTAGCTTCCCAATTAGCTTTGGCTGCTTTAAACTATATAGCAGTAGAAAAATAAACGAGACCACTAATTGAAAAAAAACTGCCCTGCTAATGCTTAATGGAACTGCCGCTATAAGGGCTACGGTGGAAGCGATTAACAGCAACCTATTTTCTTTGATAAATTTACTATCCAACCAAAAATAAAAAATAAAAGCCCCAGCAAAACCATAAAACATAGAAAGCCCATTGGTAAAGGAAAAAGTGCCAGGCACCCTGAAAAAATGCCCTGACCCTGAAAACCCTGAACCTTCCTCGCCACCCACCCCTCGGTTTACCCATGCTGATTGGGGGCTAAACAATTGCATGGCTACCAGTATAGTCATGGCGATATTCAGCCAAAGTATTGTTTTACCTATTTGCAACACATCGTCTTTGTTTAAATAATGTGCTATAATGAATATAAGCGGGTAATGGAGCAAAAAAATGCGCAGGCCATAAACATCCACCAATAAATTGCCATGGCCAAAATAGATGGTTAGGAAAAAAGACAAAATGGTAGCTGACCACACTACCAACACAGAAATAGGGTTTGTGTAAACCTTGCTTTTGAACGATAGGTAAATTAACAGCATAGCAATAGGCTCCCTTGCCAAGAGCAATGGGCTGGCCAAAGAGGGGAACACCCATTTGCGCAATGCCCCTTCAAAAATCAACAAATAAAAATATACCCAAACAAGGTTTTTTACTTGCTTGATATTTTGTTGCTCAGCTAATATATCGTTTGCTACATTTTTCATTTAGTGTTTCTAATCACCACATAGACACATAGGACACGTAGTGCTTTTAGCATTTGTCTGGCTAATTCTTTTTTTGAGTTGCTGGCGAGTGCCAACCGAGCATTGCTTGCAACCATGATGGGGCAAAACTGAAACTTTTATGACCCATTTAGAGGGACATTGCCCGCTTGATTTGGCTGACTTTTGGCACCCTGAATTTATTTTTTAGGCAATCCCGCACCTCAACTCATTGAAATACAGCGTTTTGAGTATTTTACAAGTGAGTGTTTTGTGAGTGAAATGTGAGTGATTTTTGGGTGAAATGTGAGTGATTTGTGAGTGATTTCCGAGGAAAAGTGAGTGATTTGTGAGTGTTTTTTTGAGTATGGACGTAGTTCATAACAATGTTTTTTTGTATATTAAAAATGAGCCCCACAGGACACCGAGCCAAGGCTAGGCTAACCACAAAAAACCTCGGAGGCTTTGAATACCGGCAGCAAGGCAAGGCCAACTAAAGGGCTTGTGCAAATGAAAATAAGAGCCATATTTTACAAAGTTGGGATTGATTTGGGACTTGTGCAAAAGTACAATCCTATATGGGGGAAATATGCCCCCATGGATGCCCCAAAATGCCCCCATGATGGGGGAAAAGCTGAATTACAATGACATATACTCATCAGCATCGCAAAAAAGAATTAGCCATTTATCTATTCAGGTACATACGTAAATCGGCTGCCATTTCATCGCCATATTGCTGCCATGTCCTTTTTTTTGCTGTTTCTTTGGCTTGGTTGCTTATTTGCCCTAAAGTATCTGGGTGTAACAATAAGCCATCAATTACTTTAATAATGTCTTCTGTATCCCCTGGCTTCACTAGCCAGCCGTTTTCGTTATGCCTGATGAAACTTTCGCCAACAGTTCTGTTGGTTGTTACCACAGGCGTGCCTTGCGACATTGCCTCTGTGATTACCAAGCCAAAACCTTCAAACAAGGATGGGAAAATAAGCACATCGTGGTTGTGCATGGTCTTTAGTATCTCATCGTGGGGCAGGGTAGGTATCCATTGGTGTTTTTTAATATAGTCATCCAAAATTTTGCAGCCTTCCGACGCCTTGCTGCCTACAATGGTCAAAGTTACCTTTTCTTTAAAATGCTCAACTGCTTCAAATAGGCTGGCAATACCTTTTCTTTGTGTTAGCCCCCCCACATACAAGAGCTTTAAAGCCCTTTTGCCATCATATTTTGGCAGGGCTTTTTTTGTTTCATTTACTGGTGGGAAACCATAAGGGACAATGACCTTTTTGGTATTTGCAATTGCTTTGTTTTGCTCCAGCGTTTTGGCTGTAAACGCACTTGCAACATAAATCACATCTGCCAAGGCAAGCTCTTTATCTTTTTTCTCCAATTTCTCGTCAGAATCTTTAAAGCCCGTAATGGTTGCAGCCCACTCTGGCCTGCGTTCTTTCTCTTCTGATAATAATTGCCTATACGTTTTCCAATAACCAATAGGTAGGTCGTACGCTTTTTTAATCCCCAATGCCGATGCTGCGGAAAAAGTGTTCAATGCACAATCTTCGTAGCAATAGGCTAGCCCTATGTTTTTACTTTTTTTTCTTAAATAAGCTGCTGCTTTATCGTCAATATACCGCCCAACGCCATCAATGCTAAAAATGCCTGTTTCATGTTCGTTGAAACGATTAATACCAAGCTTAGGCAAAGCAAACCGCATCAATTCATACAGCGGGAACTGCTTTGTAGTTGGCTTGAGTATTTCGGCAAAACGCCTCCTTTCAAATTCTTTTAAAAAACTTGTTTTAGCTAATTTTTCCAAGAAGCTATTATCGTACACGGCAATGGAAGTGATAAATGTTTCTATCATACCATCCTCAGCCAAAAACCTCGCAAGGTTTTTTACGTTTTGGTTGCCGATGGGATGTGTAAATAAAATTTTCATTTCAAGTAATTTGCCACAAAGCCACAAAGGCTCAAAGTAGCACGAAGGAAATAAAGAAGAAAAAGAACCTATAGATTAGCTTTCCTTATAGGGAAATTGCCACGAATGCACGAATAAACACGAATAAAAGCATTAGTACCCATTAGTGCATTCGTGGCAACTAAACTATCCTATTTCTTTTACTGTCATGTACGACAGAAGGGCGGGGGCAAGCCCAGCCCCTACGAAAGGCGGCCGCTATGGGCATTTGAAAATATGGTATCCATGACATTTAGGTTTTTTTGTCCAAAATATTTTTCAATAGCCGTAAGCCAAGTAATATCAGTAACACTTAGGCTTAAAATGGCATCAAATGCTTTAAATGTATCTTCTTTATCATTTTCGCACAACATAATGCCTGTTTCTGTTGCTGCTAAAAATTCAGCGAGCGAACTTTCTTTTGGACCATGACCAAGTATGGGGCGGCCTGCCAGCACATAAGTGCTCAACTTGGTAGGGAGGCTTGTTTTACTGAAAATCCTGAACCGCTTTTCAAAAGGGTACATGCAATATACAAAGTTGCATATTGCCAGCTCTTTTACCACAAACTCTTCGTTTGATGTCTTGTAAATAGTTATATAATCAAGATTAAGATTGGGGTTGCTAAACTGGTGCCCCCAAACGTGTATTTTTAAATTAAGACCTCTAAGGATAGTGAACTCGTGTAGGTTTTTGCAAAAGTTTAGAAACATTTTTTCAGAATAAAGAGACCCAATATGGCCTATATGTAAATCCTTTGAACCTTCGGAGGAAACCCCTATGCCTTTTATTGTTTGGTTTAATGACAAAAAGCGGTGGCAAATTTGCCCTTTCCTATCCGTCATTTTTAAATAATATTCCTGCATCCCTTTGCTTATCACATCAAAACTGCTAACAGCCTTTATAGCTTTGATGGTCATGTTGTTTGCCTCGGCTGACATTAACCTATAGCGGAAAGAACGGGCGCACAAAGCACCTGCCCAATCGTCGTGTATGGTTAAGTGTACTGGTATTTTTTTTTGCGCATTGGCTAATTCCAATGCTACCCTTATCCCTTCGTTGTGGGAAACAACCCAATATGCATCGCAGTCAACCTGCAATAACCTTTTTACTATTTCGTCAATTTCTTTTACTCGCTTGCCAGCTAACATTTTAAAGGTTTTGACTATGTCAGCAATGATATTGCCACCCATAAAGCTGCTGCCTATATAACCTGCTTCATAACCGCTTGCAGCATTTTTGGCAACATATATCCACTCGATATTTGCGTTGGGCAACGCATTTACTAGGCTTTTTAAAATTACAGCCCCTCCTCCTGTTGATGGCGAGTGGGCACTAAACAAACAAACCCTCATTGATAATTGATAATTGATAATTGGTAATTGATAGTTACCAATTAAGGTTACTAGTAGGTATTTTTTTGCTGCTTGTTATCAAACAAAAACAGCAATTGCTTTGAAACTTCATTTAGTTCTTCAAATGCTGGTACCTTCCTTTCAGATAACAAAAACGTTTCTAAGCCACCCGGCACATACTCGTATATACTGTAAAACCTTTTATTCAGGTATGATTTTAAGGCTGTATCTATTTCACTTTTTTTAGCCAAGCTAATAACACTTAACCCATGCTCTAGCATTGCGGCAACAGAGCCACTTTTATCTATCTTGGAATAGATGGTGGTGGTTAAACCAAAATCTAGTGTGCTTAATAGTTTAGATACTTCCTCGGCAGTAATTTCCTCATGGGCAGCAATATCTATTTTGTGTTGCTGGCATACCGATGTAAAATATTCTTTTTGCTTGCCACATCGGCCTATCAATAGCAGCTTAGCGTTGATATTGAATTTACTGCAAAATACTTCAACCTCACTTGCAAAAGAGGCTACATCGTTTTTTTCGTGGATGGTACCAAATATCCCAAAACAGATAGTGCTATCAGGTATATTTTCTACAGCGGTTTTTACTTTTTGGGTTTTAAAGTCAATGCGCCTTATATTAGAAAACAAAGGAAGTATAGTGGCACTCACCCCTAATTTAGCCAATTGCTGCGCATATAAAAAGGATTGCGTTGTAACTAATTTCACTTTTGCTTTATGAATAAAAGCTTTAATCAATATCCTTTGAAGGAAACCATACAATAATTCTTTTGCTGAACAGTCTTTGTCCATCCCAACCCATAGCTCATGAAACATGATATGCACATGGTGGTTGCTGGTAATGCTGTTTACATATTTCCCGAAGAAAAAAGGGAAGCCTTTGTTGTTGTAAGCAAAAGGGACATATTGCAAACTGATCCAGTCGGGCTTTCCTTTCTCAACCCAATTTTTGGCAATGATAAAGTTCAGTTTATATTGCCGATTGTATGGGATGCGTAGTATTGCTATTGGGGTTTGGTCATAATGCTGGGTTTCTTCTTTTTTGGTTGCAACAAATTTATCCATCAAGCTGATGATAGTGGCTTGGTGCCCCAAACGGATAACCTGCCCGGCAAGGCGGCGGGTATAATCGCCTACGCCATCTTTCCCCTCTTCCATGCACCCACAAACAAAGACAATTTTCATTTATTTTATAAAATGCTGCATGTTTTTAAAAAAACCAACTGGCGATAAATATTCCAGCCAAATAGCCCTAGCATTTTTTTGCATTGCTAAAAAATCGTCATTGGAAATATTATTGTGAAAATCGGCTACAATATTTGCGATATTGTCAATATCCTTTTCTTCTACCCACACGCAATACTTTTTCCAATCTATAATATGGTCGAAAGGCAAAACACAATCTGTATTTAAAAAAATGGGGATGCGGCCGCAGCAAAGTGTTTCAAAAAAACGCACTGAATTATTGCCAATGCCCCTTACGCAAAGCGTATAATCGCTATTGACAATGTTATTGATGAAATTAACCCTAAATTCTTGGTTGGTTTCGTTTGTTGCCCCACTATTTAGCCCTATGGGCCCAAAACCAAAATTGGGCTTTATCCTAAAATTGGAGGTTATTTTTTTTGATTTTTTTAAACCAATCAACGCCCTGGACCTGTAAGAATGAGAAGACAAAGCAGGGAAATGTTTCATCAAACCCAAATAGTTGGCAATTAGCTTAACAGCGGATATTAGCTTTTCTTTTCCAAATTTAACCTCCAGTGGGGGCGAATATCCCGAGAAGCCGATTACAGGTTTTTCTGTTTTGTTCCGCAGGGTTATGTTACCATCTTTGTATTTTTCTATAAAATCCTCAAAAAAATGTGGCCATGAATACCGGTTGGCGGGCTGGGAAGACTTATTCATAGCACCATCAAAAATGATTGCGTTTTCTATCGGAACGGTTAAATTATGTATGTCATGCCCTGTGAAAACAAAGATTTTTTTACCAGATGCTTTAACCTTGCCTAAGTAAGCTGAAAGAGCAGCTTTTGCATTTTCCTGGCCATTTTTTATGGGGTAATTTACTGGCAAGATGGCCACATCGGCATCTTCAATGTTGTCAACAATCTGTAAATAGCCTTTACCTTCTTTGAACCATTGATTGTACCTGCCACAAATAACATTGTTTGGGTTGGTGTCGTATTCATGCATTCCAATAAATGGAATCAACATTTCAATACTGTCTCCATATTGCAAAATATCAAAGTCGGTAAATATTTTTAACATACTTAGGTATTTTTTTGAGCCACAAAGGCACAAAGACTCAAAGCGGCACGAAGTTTTTAAAGGAAGAAGAAAGGAAAAAGAAGGGAAATTATGTTATAGATGCTTAAAATTTTTCGCATTGTTTAGTTAGACTTCACCCCAAGCCGACCTCACCCCAGCCCTCTCCAAAGAGAGAGGGAGCAAGAACAAAAGCGAGGAGCAAAGCAAAAAACATAGCCAATAGCTATACGAAAATTAAAATAAGGCTAATATAAAGGTGTTCTATATAATAAGCATACCCCTTGAAATGGAACTTTGCCAACTGCTTAAACCCAGAAAACGAATAGCCAATCAAAATTTTAAGCCGTGTTATCCTGTAATTGTATATCTCTTTAGGGTTTCCATGAATTTTATTAAAATGCTTGTGCGAGCGTATATGTTTTTTGAACGAACCAAAGGGTTTTGCCTTTCTCCAAGGATGAACTACGCAGGCTTCGGGCAAAAAATAGATTGTTGCTTTTTGGCTCACCCTCATGTAAAAATCTATATCTTCCATTGCGGCATAAGGGAAGGTTTCATCAAACCCGTTCAGCGTCCGAAATAGGCTGCTGCTTATGGCAAAATTGCACGACCACAATTTTCCGCCTGTGAGGTTAATTGGTGCTTCCTCATCAAATCTTAACTGCTTGCGGTCTGCCTTGGTTAAGCCTTCATACACCATAAACTCATTGGCAATAAATGCATCAGCATACGTCTTTAGCCAATTTTCGGAAGGCAAACAATCGTCATCAGTAAAAACCAGCCATTTCCCTTTTGCGTTTTTGGCAGCAATGTTCCTGTTTGCGGCAGGCCCTTTTTTAGCCCCTGCAAGCCATGTAGCCCAAGGATATACTGCTACTAATTCCTTGGCTACATTTCCGTGGCTGTCATCAGTAATGATAACCTCGAATGGTTGGTTTATTTTTTCAATATTCAGTGCCAAGGCATCTAAACATTTTTTTAATAAATCGTTTCTATTGTAGGTAGGGATAATGACAGTAAATAACAAAACGTTGGTTTAATTTAACTAGGTTGTGGAATTGCCACAAAGGCACAAAAACACGAAGAAGCACAAAGTTTTAAGGGAAGAAAAAAGAAAAAAATTATACTGATTTTAAAACTTCTTTTATTTTTTTCAGCTTCTGCAAAAAAGCTATTTTGGGTTTCTTTTCATTTTTTATTTTTTCGTCCCATTCTTGTTTTTCAACATCCGTTAAATATTGGTAAAAAAGTTCATCAACCGCCCTAGGCACACACATGTTGCACCCAGCCCAATGTATTAAGTAAGGCATCTTTTCCTGTTCCACCCAATATTTTTCAAACCCTGCATCCACATAATCGCCTGCCCAGGTTGATTCCATGTTAAATGGTGGCAGTGTAATATTAGTTATGGCTACTTTGCTCTTTAGCACCAATATATTGATACCTGCTTGGTCCTTGTAGTTATAATTATTGGTAAAAAGCGTTTCCCTAAAATTGTTTTCACAATAGTTAGTAAGCATATTTTCGTCAGGATACAATACCTTATCACATGCCCATTGCCCACTATTAAATACCAATTTATGCCAAGTGGTGGTTTGATTTTTGTATGCTACTATCGTTTCATCTGTTGTCGTATGGGCTGGGTTGTTCCAGTGTAAACAAGAAGTAATAAACCCTTTGTGTGTTTCCAAAACTTCTTCCGGATTTTTCTGGAAAATAATATCGCTATCAACAAATTGATAGTTTTTTACTGTAAAACATTGTATTTTCTTAAATGCTGGCCATAGTTTATTTTTCTCTATCCAAGATGCAATTGGTTCCATATCCCACCAAATACAATTGTCTGGCAATTCAAAAAGCTGGTTGTCATACGGTATCACCCAAACAGGTAGTGTGCAGCCCACCGCCCTTAATGACCTTACCATCGCCAAGAACCGTAACTGGCTGTTGCTATTAGCAATTGTAATAATTTTATCTAATACCATATAGAAAACTAATTAAAATGCCAACGCCAGCCATATTGCCACATTTTGTGCCTTACGGGCGATGTGTAATGCCGCAAAGCAATGTGTGATGGCAAATAAGGGGTATCGAAACTAAATTGGTCGCCAGTATCCAAAATAAACGTCCTAGCGTCGAGGCTTTTGGCATTTTGCTTTTGAAAGGCATATTCAAAAGCTAGCTGCTCTGTAAAATAGGCATTAAAATCACCGTTTAGGCTTTTAAGAAATATAATTAAGTCGTTATTGTCAAAATCAGTATTAAACAAAAAGAAGCCAGAATTTAAACGGGTAAAAGCATTTTCAGTGAACCATTTTGAATCATCATCAGATAGCGTGTCTGCCATAAACCAATTATCGGGTTTAATCAATGGCGATGTAATATATTTTTTGAACTTGGAATAAAATATTATATCAGAATCAGCATATATTGTTATCCCCTTTTTTGGATGGTTGATAATGGCATTTAATTTTTTTGCAAGAAAGTACTTGTTATTGCAATCATAAATTACATTGTCAATGGGTTCGCTATTGTCCCAATCCAATATTTCACAGAATGGGAATAGGGAAAGAAGCGTTTTTTTATCTTCTTCCGTATAGGTTTTGTCGGTATAAATAGTCCATTTTGTGGGCAACCCTACATAATAGAGAAATGAAAAAATGGATAGTATTTGATCGGGAATGGATACTTTTCCCGAAAAACTAAGCATATCTACTTCTATCGGTTTTAGGGAATTATTGGCTTTAATAAAAGACATTATTTGCTTAGTTCTTGATAAAAACAATGACCTTCTATACTTGGCAATATTTGTTGTTACAAGCCAAGTGATTTTATGTTGAAAGGGAAGCCTAAAAGCCATGTGCTAAAAAATTGATTTTTTCGCCACAAAGGCACGAAGCCTCATAGTGGCACGAAGAAAAGAAAGAAAGATTACCACTCATGCGCAAGTTTGGTTAATTTGCCACAAAGGCAAAAAAAACTGGTTATATAATAACCTCCTTTATTTTCCTGGCAGGATTGCCTACCCAAATCTCGTTCGACGGCACGTTTTTAGAAACTACACTTCCAGAGCCGATAATTGAATTATCGCCAATAGTAATTCCCGGCAATATACACGCATTCATCCCAATCCATACATTATTGCCTATTTTCACTGGCTTGCAGTGCTGCCCTATATCTTTTGGGTCGTTTACCCTGTTAGCCGAGTTGATGATATGATTGATGGATGAAATGCCACAATTGCTTGATATTAAACAATTATTGCCTATTTCCACACCATAAGCACTATAAATAACAGTGTAAGCACTAATAGACGAATTGTGGCCAATGGAAAAGTTGTCAGGTACTAGTATAGTACAGGTAGGGTCAATAATTACATTGTTCCCACAATATTTAAAGAATGAACGGTAGTTATCCCATTTAATCTTTTGGATTATCTTCTCTATTTTGTTTACTACCAGATAGGAAATACTAAACATAAGCCCCTTTTTTAAAACCCACCATTGAAATGCTTAACTGTAATAGCAATACCCCAATGTTTACCAATAGCCCCATTTCTAAAACGCCCATTGTTGTAGAGATATTTAAAAATGCGATTGACAATATTTCAATCAGCACAATGATTACTATATAGCTTATAGATGCCCACCAATATACCCATTTTAGCACGCTGCTCATTGTCCACAAGGTTACGGACCAATACCCAATGGTAGAAGACAAAACCAATAAAAATATATAATCGTTATTGAGGTAGGTGAATTTTTTTCCTAGAATACTTTTCAAGAAAGACGGAAAAAAATAGGTAAATACCAAAATGCCCCCCCCTATACACAATGCCCCTATAAAAACAGTCAAATACTTTTTAAGCAAAGCAGTTTTGTCAGACTTGGCTATGAATGGCGCTATCACCAAAGAATTAAAAGAGTTGAAAAACAGGAAGAACTGGGAAAGCTTGCCTAGTGCTGCTATTTCTGCAATGCCCGTAGATTTTCCAAATAATGAAATCAATAATATTTGAATTTGCCCGTTCAGGGCATTGAAGATGATGCTAGGCAGCAAAGGCCTTATATACCTGAATATTTCTGCTATGTGTTCATGGGTACTATTTTCAATATCAATGGAAATGTATTGCTGGGCAATTCTTTTATACGTCATCCCATTTGATAAGTACGCAAGGGCATTTAAAGATATGATGCATAAGGCACTAATAATGCCTATTTTGAACAGCAAAAAAGCGGCAACCAATTTCACACCTGCCATTATTAGCTGTGGCTGAAATAGTTCCGACAACCTTTTGTGCATTACCAGCACCGAGTCGTAAACGCTACAGTTTGCTTGCCAAAAAACACCTAGCAATAAAGGCGTGAATATTTCCAACACTTGAACCAAACCCCAATTTTGTTTTTTAGCAATAAAGGGTATGATGATACAAGAAAGCACAAGGCTTGCCCCAAAAAAGTAGCTCCTCAACTTTCTTGCAGCTGCAACATAACTGCCAACAACTATTTTGTCGTTCCATTTAGTACCTACCAATGCTATAATGCTGCCCGTGAACCCCAAATCAGATACGCTAAGGATAAGTGTTTGGAAACTAAATGCCACGCCAAATATTGCTTGCTCGCTAATGGGCAGCCACCTTAGCAAAAAGAACCCTGTAACAACATTGATGATTTGTAAAAGAAGCTGCCCTTTTAAAAAACTAAAGAAATATTTTAAACGATTTTTATGTTGTAGCATTTAAGAAATTGGTATTCGAATCACCACATAAGTAAGAAAAAGAAAAAGTGATTGCTTTAGCCACAAAGGCACAAAAACACGAAGAAGCACAAAGAAAAAGAAGTTTATAAGGTATTGTATAACATGAGGCAGGTTCTTTTTCTTTTCTTTTTTTCTTTCCTTCGTGCCACTTTGAGCCTTCGTGCCTTTATGGCGAAAAAAAATTATTTGCGCCAGCTTAAAAACCTACTAAAAAAACCATTCACCCCTTTAGGCGCATCATTGGTGTATTGGTAGCTATACTTAGCGTATTTGTATAAATTGTAATCGTAATTACCGTTGTGCGATATATCGTTAATTACAACTGAAAGATTGTTAAAACTGCCATTGCTAACTAGCTTATCTATTTGCGGCAGCACCTTTTTAGAGGTAAATCGTTGCCTTACAATATATAGCCCGATGCCTGCATAACCTGCAATTGCTTTTGCATCGCTAATTATCCCAATTGGCGGGGTATCTATTATAATATAATCAAACTGCTTGTTTAGCTCGTCAAACAATGTTTTCAGTTTTTCCGACAGCAACAATTCAGATGGATTGGGGGGGATCAAGCCGCAAGGTATGATGTATAGGTTGGGTTGAATTTCGATAGGGTGGATTATCTCCTTTATATCCACTTTTTCATTATTCAAATAATAAACGATGCCCTTTTCCTTCTCACTTATTTTCAAAATTTGTGATAGCTTTGGTTTCCTTAAATCCATTTCAACCAGCAATACTTTTTTATTGGTCAAGGCCAGTGCCATGCCTAGGTTAATGGATACAAAAGACTTGCCCTCGTTTGGGGTAGTTGATGTAATCAATATCGATTTTGCATTTTTTTGCTTTAGTTCAAACAAAACATTGCTTCTCAGCAAGCGGAAGTCTTCGTTTATGTTGTCCCTGTCTATCCCGTTCACGGCAAAATATTTGTTGTTTTGGGTCCTTGATATTTCACCAATTACAGGAACATCTAAAACAGATTCCACATCAAATTTGGTTAAAATGTTTGCATAAAGCGAATGGAACAAATAAATAATTAAGGTTGGCAGCATAAAAGCAATTAATATGGAAGCAGACCAGATGGTGTTTTCGCTTGCCCCTAACCTGTTTTCTATGCTTGCAGTTTGTATAATATAGCTATTGCTTTCAGAGCCTGCCAAGGAAAGGCTTAGCTCCTCCTTTTTCTGCAATAAATACAAGTACAGCTTCTCTTTTATGGCTTGCAGTCTTTCAATCGAAGCTAATTCCTTTTCTATTTCTGGCAGGCTGCTCAAGTTGTTTTGAATTGCCAAATATTCTTTCTCTGTTTGCTTTACGGATAGGTTGATAGATTTTTTTATGTTTTCAAGGTTTTCTTTAATCTTTATAATCAAAGAATTTAGCCTGCCCTCTACCAATTTCACGTTGCTGTTCTTCGGTTCTGCGTCCTTTAAAAGGTCTTCCCTTAGCAAGGCATTAGTATTGTACAATTTAATGATTTCAAGCAAGGTTGCATCTTCCACGCCTAAGGAAGAGGGTATCAGCGAGTATTTTTTTGAAGGGTTGTTTGTATAGTCTAATATTTGGTTGCAAATCATTTCTTTCAATTTCAGTTGCTCCAGTTTGTTTCTATCAACAACGGAGGCTTCCTCGTCTGACGTGCTTTGCCCTTTGATATTAAATATTTTATTATTTACCTTATACTCTTTTATCTCGGTTTCTATTTTGCCCAGATCATCTTTAATGTCGCTAATCCTGTCATTCAAAAAGCTAATAGAATTTTCTAAATTCCTGTTTTTAAGGTTAAGGTTTTGCTTCTGGTACTCAGCAATAATAGCATTCAGCAGTAAGGTGTCGCGTTGCTCTATATTGTCCAAAAGCGAAACGCCTATCACGGACGCATTGTCGCTAATAGCTTTGGCAGACATGCCATATAAAATATTTTTAGCAACAATTGGGGTAGGTACCCAACAAATGAGTAATTGCTTTTTTGAAAAGGCCTTGTCAATATTTAGTTTTATAGAAAATTTATCCGTATTAAATAAGCTATTGTTAGGGATATGGGTTTTCTTTTTGTTGTACTCAATATCCAGCCCCTCATTGCCATCATTAACCAATAGAAAAGTAAAAAAAACAGAAGAATCTTTAACCGACTTGAATTTAATATTATTAAAAAGCAAATCTTGGTACACCTCTTTCTCGCCAAACAGTGTTTTTTGTTTTATAATAGTATTATAACCTATTTTATTAATTACGGCTTCTATCAATTTAGTGGACTTGAGCATTTCTATCTCATTGTCTAAATTGGGCTTTGAAATACCGTTTAGTGAGCCTGCGGCATCGTCAGCCACATCCAATTTTGCACTATTTGTGTTATTGGGTTTTATTAATATCCTTGCCGATGCTTGAAAACTCACCGATCGATTGTCGATAAAAAGCTTCGTCAATAGTATCATTAAGCATAACGACAAAACATAATAATACCACTTCATTAGATATTTCCTAAAGTCTAACTCGGGCTTATTCAATATTATGTCCTGTTTCAATATTCTTTTAATTAAGTAAAGTTTTTAATACTACCCACTACTTTTTGGCCACAAAAGCACAAAGAAAGATAAGTTTAAGGGTATTGTATAATACGAAGCTGGTTGTTTTTCCTTTTTCCTTAGTGCCGCTTTGTGCCTTCGTGGCAAATCAACCAAAACTACCGTTTAAAAATATTCACCAATATAGCAACTGTTGAAATAGCGGCCATCAGCAAAGAATAATCCCTGTAACGATTGTTTTGTACCACATCGTTTGCCAATAACTTTTCTTTTTTAAACTCCACATACACCACATCACCCTGTTTTAAATTATAAAACGGCGATTCAAAAAAGTTTCTTTTGGTAATATCTACCCTGCCAAATTGCTTCGTGCTATCTTTATTTGTTCGTACAACTAATATATTGTCCCTCTTGGCAAAAATGGTCAAGTCGCCGCTTTGTGAAATGGCTTCTATCAAATTTATTTTGCCGTCACTTACCCTTATGGTTCCTGGCTTGCTTACTTCCCCTAAAACATGCACTTTAAAATTCTGCAGCCTTACTTGGGCAACCGGGTCTTTTACATACTCCTTTAATTTGTTTTCTATAGCGGCCTCTGCATTGGGGATAGTTAACCCACTCAGTTTTATTTTATCCAGTTGAGGCAGTTTTACATAGCCATCCTCGTCTAAAACATAGCCCCCGGCATTGCCAATTTCCGTATTATCAAAAAGAAAATCTTTTGCATATAATTTATTTAAAGTACTAATTTTTATAGATAAGATATCTCCAGGTTCTATAATGTAGTTTTCCTCGATACTTTTTATGGCATTTTTATTGCTTGTACTGTCTTCAAAATACACCATTTTCTCACCTAAGTGCCTTTGATTTGTACAGGAAACAATAAGAAAGGATATAATAAAAAGACAACTTAATTTCAATTTAACGATCATCATTTGTAGCTTGACAATTTGCGGGTAAAAAACAAATTTACACTTGAGCAGGGTATGATGAAATAAAAAATCAATTTTTTGGATATTTCAGTAATTGCTGGAATTTTGCAGCAATTGCACAGCTTCGCCACCTCACTCACATATTTAATTTTTGTGAGTGTTTTTTTTTGTAAATTTCACCTATTATTAAAATTTGACCTAAGTGAAAAATAAAATGGTTTGGTTTTAATGATTAAATTAGTAGGAATTTAATGTTTTAAAATTGTACATTCAAAAATTTCTACTTTCATTTCTTTGATGGGAAGTAGGTATTAATATATATTGTTACAATAATAGTAAAAAAAATCAAATATTTTTATTTTTGTGCCATAACCCTCTAACCCATTGACAAACCTGCCAAAAACCTATTTTGCCGTTTAAAATTTGCATAGCTTCTAATTTAATAACATTCCCGCCAATAAAAATTGTTTTTCTGCTACTCAAAATATTTTAGGCGTAAGCCATAAATGAAATAATAATGCACTATCGGCTAACCTAAAACTTGAATCCGCACTAATAAAAAGATGAGTATAGAAAAAGTACAATAACCAAGAATTTTAATCCTGATAATCTAACTTGTACAAGATGCAACAAAATTAAACGAAGGTTAAACCTGAAAAATACCCAATATTGGGTATTTTTCAGGTTTAACCTTCGTTTTCCTTATAGTAAGGCTGCATGGGGTTTTTGTTTTGCCCAACCTTACCTTTACACAAAATATCTGCTTTTGAAAGACAGCTTTATGAATTGGGTGTTGTTTGTTGTGCTATCCTTGATATGGGGAAGCTCTTTTTTGCTGATGAAAATAGGCATGGAAAGTTTGGCGCCTTATGAGGTAGCTGCCCTGCGTATATTAAGCGCCGGGGTAGTGCTTATACCCTTTTGTCTTAAAGCATTTAATGAAATACCATCCAATAAAATAGCCATTGTGTTCCTGTCGGGGTTGATTGGGAATTTTTTCCCAGCTTTTTTGTTTTGCCTAGCAGAAACAAAACTAAACAGCTCCTTAACAGGCATGATCAATTCCCTTACGCCGCTTTGTACCGTGGTAATAGGTATTTTGTTTTTTAAAATGATGGCTGGGCTGCAAAAACTGATAGGCGTATTAATTGGCTTGGCAGGGTTGTTTTTTTTGGTATCTCCAAACGGGCAATTGCATTTTGAGAATTTTAATTATATATCACTGGTATTGCTAGCTACGGTTATGTATGCCGTAACTGTAAATATGGTGAGCCGCCACATGGTTGGCATTGGCTCTATTAATATTGCTTCCGCAGCGTTTGTTATGCTAATCCCTGCTTGCCTAGCGGTGCTTTTGGCCACTGGTTATTTTTATAAGCCGCTTGGGCAAATGGCGTTTATTAAATCCACGGTAGCTTCCTGCACTTTAGGCATTGCAGGCACAGCCTTTGCAACGGTATTGTTTTACAGGCTCGTAAAACGTGCTGGGGCATTGTTTGGCTCCATGGTTACCTATGGCATCCCTTTTATAGCCGCTGGCTGGGGCATTTTTTATGGCGAAACCGTTACTTTGTTTCAAATAGGCTGCTTGGGCATTATTTTAAGCGGTGTTTATTTGGTGAATAAGAAACCTAAATCGATATAGTTGAGGAAACATTGGTTAAGGGGCAAGCTGATGCAAAAACCCAACCCAATTATCAATTATCAACTATTAATTATCAATTGATATTGTCTTTCCATCTCCATAAATGCAGGCAAGCATAGCTGCGGTAGGGCTTCCATTGGGCAGACAGTTGCAGCATATCGGCTTTCAGCTTCTTTTTATCCGAGGCATCTAGGCCATACAACTGCTGTATGGCTTGCTGAATACCTAGGTCGTCCACCGC
Organism: Parasediminibacterium schistidii; assembly: GCF_046546515.1. Taxonomy (NCBI): domain Bacteria; kingdom Pseudomonadati; phylum Bacteroidota; class Chitinophagia; order Chitinophagales; family Chitinophagaceae; genus Parasediminibacterium; species Parasediminibacterium schistidii. The sequence continues at coordinate 35,411 of NZ_JBKHKJ010000024.1, forward strand.
AAATACATCCTCCCGCCCTAGGGAAAATAGCAGCAACATTTCCACCGTCCATTGGCCAACGCCTTTTATTTGGGTTAGAAGTTTAATGATTTCATAGTTTTCCATGCCCAGCAACAGGGTATCTGTAATTTTATTTTCCAGGCAAAAGGCGGCTACATTTTGAACGTATTTTACCTTGTTGTTGCTTAACCCTATTACCCTTAATTTTTCAAAAGGTGTGTCTATTACTTGTTGAGGTGTGGGTTCTGCACCATTGTACAACGCTAAAAACCGCTTGAAAATAATAGACGCCACTTTGGTGTTTAGCTGCTGGCTCATGATGCTGGCAATCAACCGCAGGGGTATGTTTTGGTGCAATACCAATTGGTGGGTGGCTGTGCCAAGGATGGTAGCCAGCTTTTTGTCTTTCTGCAAGTGGGCAGTATATTCCATTGGTTGAAGATAAACTTTTGAAACAAAAAAATATTTGTACATACAAATAAAACTACTTTATATTTGCACTATCAAATGAAGACGACGGAAAGTAAATATAACCAGTGCCTCTATTTTGCAGCCAATGCATTGGCCAGGAAAGTAGAAAAACTGGCAATTGAAAGCTGGAAGCCTGTGGACCTTTCGCCAAGCCACGCTTATTTGCTGATGATGGTACTAGAAGAACCCGGGCTGCAGCCGGGGTGTATTGCTAACCATTTGCAGCTTAGCCCAAGCACTATTACACGCTTGATAGAAAAACTGGAAGAGAAAAAATTGGTTATCCGCATTACGGAAGGCAAAACAACAAATGTGTTCCCTTCACCCGAAGGCAAAGAGCTGATGCCTATGCTAAAAGAATGCCTTACAGATTTCTCAAAAAGCTCGTGCGACATATTGGGCAAAGAAGAAAGCAAAAAGATGGTTTGGAATATGTGTACACTGGCCGATAAGCTGAGTTGATTTTTTTTGTTTAATCATTTGTATATACAATAATAATTCTTTAAAACAAACCAGTATGAATTATGTTATCACAGGTTCCTTGGGGAACATAAGCAAGCCAATAGTTGCGGCATTGGTTGCAGCTGGCCATTCGGTAAAAGTAATTACTAGCAGTGCAGACAGGGTAGCTGCCATTGAAGATCTCGGTGCTACAGCATTAGTAGGCTCCGTGGAAGAAGCAAGTTTTGTGAATAGCTCGTTTGCAGGGGCAGATGCTGTTTACCTGATGGTGCCGCCCAAATGGGCAGTAGCCAATTGGCTGGCCTACCAGCAACAAATATCAGACAACTATGTAGCTGCCATAGCTGCCAACAATATAAAATATGTGGTGCAGCTAAGCAGCATTGGGGCGCATTTGCGCAAAGGCGCAGGCCCTATTGACGGCTTGGGCTACCTAGAAGAAAAACTAGCGCCCTTAACGGATGTAAACTTGCTGATGCTAAGGCCTTCGTACTTCATGAACAATTTATATGGCATGATTGGGTTGGTAAAACAAGCCAATATTTTCGGGGCAAACTTTGGTGGCAAAGAGCCGCTTGTGCTGGTTGACCCAAGCGATATTGCTGCCGTGGCTTCAGAGGCATTGCTGCACTTTGCTTTCAAAGGGCATTCCATACAATACATTGCTAGCGACGAACGCACAACAGATGAAATAGCCGCCATACTTGGCGAAGCCATTGGCAAGCCAGGCACGCCATGGGTAGTGTTTACAGATGAACAAAGCCTTCAAGGAATGCTGGGGGCTGGCCTTGACGAAGAAATAGCCAATGGCTACACGCAAATGGGCAAATCGATAAGGGAAGGTCTGATACAAGAAGATTATTTTAAACATAAGCCTGTATTGGGGAAAATAAAGCTGGAAGACTTTGCAAAGGGTTTTGCAGCGGCTTACAACGCATAGCAAGAAACGTTTTTTGCCACAAAAGCACAAAAACACAAAGCAGCACAAGGAAAAAAACAATCAAATCACCAATTTAAAATTAAATAAAATGAGCAAAGTAGCATTAGTTACCGGTGCCAACAAGGGCATCGGGTTTGAAACAGCCAAGCAATTGGCACAAGCAGGCGTAACTGTTTTGGCAGCATCCCGCAACGAAGAAAGGGGCTTGAAAGCAGTAGAAACATTAAAAGTCCAAGGCGTAAGCGTTACGTTTTTACAGTTGGATGTAGATAGTGATGCATCTGTACAGGCAGCGTATGACTACATCAGCAACAAGTATGGCAAACTTGACATACTGGTGAACAATGCTGGCATCATTGTGGAAGAAGGCCACTTTGGCGACAACAACGTTACTACTATTGAAGAAAAAGCATTTAGGCAAACCTTTGACACCAACTTCTTTAGCGTTGTGAAACTTACCAATAAATTGCTTCCTTTAATAGAAAAAAGCGAAGCAGGGCGTATTGTAAACCTAAGCAGCATTTTGGGTTCTTTAACGCTTCATAGCGACCCCGATTCTCCTATTTATGCCTCTAAGCTGTTTGCATACAACACGTCTAAAACAGCATTAAATTCGTACACCATCCACTTAGCAGCAAAATTGGCTGGCACAAATATCAAGGTAAATTCTGCACATCCTGGCTGGGTAAAAACAGAACTGGGTACCGATGCCGCACCGATGAGCATAGAAGATGGGGCAAAAACTTCTGTGGCACTAGCCCTATTAGGCAGCGATGGCCCTACAGGCAAGTATATCCACTTAGGTCAAGAACTGCCATGGTAGGTTTGTAAATTAACATTTGGAAATTTAATTTATAGAGTTACATTTGCAAAAATTTTGAAGCTATGTTTTGGACCCTAGAATTAGCCAGTTATTTAGAAGAAGCTCCTTGGCCGGCCACGAAAGATGAATTGATTGACTATTCAATTCGTAGCGGTGCGCCTATTGAAGTAGTGGAGAACTTGCAAGAACTAGACGACGAGGGCGAGATATACGAGAGCATTGAAGACATTTGGCCAGACTATCCTAGCCAGGAAGATTTTATGTTCAACGAAGACGAATATTAATAAGAAACTTTTCATTACATCCCTTTTGCACAAAAAGAGAGGCTGCTCCATTGCATTGCCTCTCTTTTTCTGTTATGCCTACCCTACCAGCCATTTACTTAGCTTTACTCAAACATAATTATTCCTATCCCTTTTTGGCTTTTTCTGCAGCATTGTATTTTTTCTCTGCATCCTTGGCTTTTTCAAAATCAAGTACTACGCCATTGATACAAAAACGCAAGCCTGTAGGGGGCGGGCCATCTTCAAACACATGACCCAAATGTGCCTTGCAGCGGCCGCATTGTGTTTCTGTACGACTCATGCCGTGGGTGTTGTCGGGCGTGTAAATAATAGCACCCTTGCTGATTGGCTCGTAAAAACTAGGCCAGCCGCATCCGCTTTCAAATTTGGCATCGCTTTTAAACAAAGGGTTACCACAGGCGGCGCAATAAAATGTGCCTGCTTCTTTAAAATCCTCGAATTTGCTGGTATAAGGCCTTTCCGTACCCTTTTGACGGGCTATATAGTAAACCTCTGGGCTTAGTACTTTTTTCCACTCCTCGTCTTTCAGGTTTACTTTGCTGCTGTCTGTTTTTGAATAAACAGGGTTGTTTGTTTTTGCATTGTCCATATTTTTTTTATTTACGGTTGTTTGGGAATTGCAACTCTGGAATATAAAAGTTGCCGCTACTAATAAAAAATTTGTTGTTTTCAATTTTTATAATTTACAGTTATATCCTTTTTTTTACTAAAGCTAGGCTTATTTAACTGGATACGCATGGGATGAAAAGCCTTACAAAAAAAACAATTTTATTGCTGTAAGGTTTTGTTAAAGCATATTTCGCAGCAATTGTTATATTCGCACCTAAAATAGCAGGATACTGTACATGTTTAATATCATTTTATTTGGCCCCCCGGGCAGCGGCAAAGGCACACAGAGTGAAAAACTGATAGCTAAGTACAACCTCAAGCACCTATCTACGGGCGATTTATTGCGGAGTGAAATTGCAGCAGCCACGCCACTTGGCATCGAGGCTAAGAAAATGATGGATCAAGGTCAGCTAGTGCCAGACGAAGTGGTGGTAGGCATGATAAGCTCGGCACTGGATGCCAACCCACAGGTAGCAGGGTTTTTGTTCGATGGTTTCCCACGGACTACAGCACAAGCAGAGGCATTGGACAAATTGCTGAAACTAAAAGGCACGTCTATAGGTATTGTGTTAGCACTGGAAGTTGGGGAAGAAGAAATAGTGTCACGCCTACTAAACAGGGGCTTAACCAGTGGCCGTAGCGACGATACCAACGAAACCATTATCAGGAACAGGATTACAGAATACAAGAACAAGACATCTATTGTAGCCAACTATTACACGGCTACCGATAAGGTAAAACATATAAAGGGGGAAGGCAGCCTAGATGAAATATTTAGTGCCCTATGTAAAGAAATAGAGGCAAAAATGCCTCAAAAATAGCTCTCGGAGCAAACTGCAAATGAAGGAAGCCCCCTCTGTACTAACTACAGTTTGGGGGCTTCTTATTTTTATACCTACTTATAATATTCCCCCGCCGGCTGCCTGTATATTTTGTTTTGCTGGAATGCTTTAAAAAAATTCAACTCTTTATCGTGTGTGTTTGCCCATCCCTGATAAGCCTCTGGGCTAGCTGCCTCGCCAAAAATCCATTGGTTATACGCATCAAAAAAACCTTCTTTTACTAGGTATTGGTTATTGTCGAACAAATGGAAAGGTGTTTTTTCGTTTTGCTTGCTGTAAAACCAATCTAAGATAAAGCGTGTACGCAAAGCCCCTAGGCTTTCAGCATCTATACTGTTTTTCACCGCACTTTTGCTAAGGCTGATGGTTTGGTACCATGCTTTTTGGAAATCGGAGTTGGCAGGGTTTGCTGCTAGCTTGTCCAACTGGTCGCCAGCCAATATTTTTTTATAGGCATCCAGCAGTTTTACTTTGATAGTAGCAGTATGTGCGCTGTAGCTATCAAGGTTGATAAAAATTTCCCCATATTGTATTACCCAGAACAAGTCTATCTGTACTTTGCTGTAATACATGGTGGCATTGTAGTAATTGTTGCTATAGTTAGGGTCTGCTTTTATGCCAGTCTCCCACTGCAAAATGGCATCTGACAATTTATTTTGCATGGCAAACAATTCGCCATATTCATTGTACAGTACCCCGCTTGATGCAAATTTTACCAAGCCTGCCTTGTACAATGCCTCTGCCTCTTTGTAAGCAGCTTTGCCCTTGTATGCAAGGCCTAGTGTTTGGTATACCTGCACATTGGCTTTTGGGCTGGCTATCAATTGCTTCCCAAGCTCAATGGCCTTTGCATAATCTTTTTGCAGTACCAGCAGGTAGCAATAATCGGCAAGGGCATCTGCATTGTTGGGGTCTTGCTTCAATAATGTATTATAATTGATTGCCGCATTTTCAAAATCGCCATGCATCATATAGGTTCTTGCAGTTTGGTACAAGCTAGTAGCCGGCTGGGCAAAAGCTGCAAAAAAGGAGCTTGAAAGCAGCATAGAAAAGATAAATTTTTTCATTTCGTTTTGTTTTAAGCCTTTATTTTAAAAAGGGTTACAAGTACATATTATAGATACTTATAACCCTTGTATTGGTGCATTGGTAAAGTTAATAAATTAATAAAACTATGCTACCCAGTGTTTATTTTGCCACAAAGCCACGAAGGCGAGAAGAAGCACTAAGAAAAAGAAGAAAAAGGATTATATGCTTTGTATTTCTTCTACCATTAGAACTTTGTGCCTCTTTGTGGCGTCGTGCCTTCGTGGCAGATTAACCAAACTTGCACCTAGTAGTAACATAAAACTTTATTCATAAATCAAGTGCGTAAGCACACCGTCCCTTAGCTTAGGCTCGAACCATGTGCTTTTAGGGGGCATAACGTTGCCACTGTCGGCAATATCAAACAATTGCTGGATGGTTACAGGGTACAGGCTAAAAGCTACTGACATGTCGCCGCTATCAACCCTCTCTGCAAGTGCTTGCAAGCCCCGGATGCCGCCTACAAAATCAATACGCTTGTCTGTGCGAGGGTCAGCTATGCCTAGGATAGCATCCAAAATATTGTTTTGCAGTATGGTAACATCCAATATGCCAATTGGGTCGGTTGTGTAAGTATTTTCCTTTGCCGTTAGTTTGTACCATGAACCGCCCAAATACATGCCAAACTCGTGCAAATTTGTGGGTTTTAAAGGGGTGTCGCCTACCACTGTAACAGTAAATTTCTCATTCAATGCATCTAGGAATTGCTCTGTTGACAGGCCATTTAGGTCTTTTGCCAAGCGGTTGTAATCCATGATGTACAATTGGTTGGACGGGAACAAGGTAGTAAGGAAATAATCGCTCCCCTCTGTTGCATCGTTGCCCAATGCTTTCCTAACTTTTGCAGCAGAAGCAGCACGATGGTGGCCATCGGCTATATAAGTGAAAGGTACTTCTGTTTCAAACAGGCTGGTGATTTTTGCCACGGTTGCATCGTTGCTAACCTGCCAAATGGTGTTTTGTATGCCATCGTCTGCCAAGAAATCGTACAAAGGTGCATTGTTGGCTTTCCAATTGACAATCAACGTATCAATAGCTTCAACATTTTTATAAGCCAAAAACACATTGCCTGTTTGCGCGCCAGAAGTTTTAATATGGTTTATCCTATCCTGTTCTTTTTCAGGGCGGGTAAACTCATGTTTTTTGATGATGTCGTTTTCATAATCATCTACGCTGCTTACACATACTAGCCCCGTTTGGCTACGGCCGTTCATAATTAATTGGTAGATATAATAACAAGGCTTGCTTTCCCTTATCAAAGTCCCATTTTCTATAAACGCTTGTAGGTTTTCCTTTGCCTTTTCATATACTTCGGGGCTATGTATATCAACCGTTTCAGGAAGGCTTACTTCGCTTTTGGTAACCCGCAGGAACGAATAAGGGTTGCCATCTGTTTCTATGCGGGCTTCTGCACTGTTCAATACATCATAAGGCCTGCTGGCTACTTGCTTGGCAAGCTCCGCTACAGGGCGCAATGCTTTAAAAGGTTGGATGTTGCTCATATTGAGTTATACGTTTTTGAGTTGTACGTTATAAGTTGTATAATTGTTGTATTTGGCAACTTTTGGAAAGTTACCAAATCAAGTTATCGAATCTAACAGAGCAGTTAGGCGAAAAACTTTTATGCCCCCTGCAAAAGTAGGGGTAGGCTGGGTATATAAAAAAGGAATAAATTTGTTTTAGGGTAGTATAAGGTGGGCGTGCAAAGAGGTAATTATTAGCGATGTTTTATAAAGGGTTGAAATAACAGAAACTCTGCTGGCAGCAGGCTTGGCAAATGAGGCACGAAAACCTAACCAAATATAGTGATGGCTATTTTGTTGATAGTTTTCCAGGTGCATAAAAGCATTCCGCTTTTGGTGTAAGCAGGTTTATAAATGTGTGATAATCCCATCGGGATTTTACGTTTATAGAAATCAACCGCTGCTATCGTTCGACCTAAGCGGGGTCGCAGGTGTTTGCAGGCCAATTATTTTCTATAAACGTTTGATGCCAGCGGCATCAGAGCCGACCATCAAATCAATATAAAGAGGCATTTAAGCAAAAAACTCCTATGCAATCAATATTCATGGTAAATAGGCTCGAAAAGCCCCAAAGGGGTGTCATATACTAGCGATGGGTGTAGCCCATCGAATAAGGCGTGTTAAAACAATGCCCAATAAATTTTGGTCTTCATATCCCGCCCACTTTACCTATACTTGTACCAGGATCCTGTATTGAATAGCAATACGGTTTCGTCTTCTTTTACCCAGTCTTTTTCTATCAATTTTTTCAGCCCCATATAAGTGGCGCTGCCTTCTGGCGACAGCAAAATACCTTCTGAGGAAGCTATTTCATGGATGCCTTGCTCCATTTCATCTTCACTTACGCAGATGGCTGTGCCATTGCTAGTCCTTACGGCTTCTAAAATCAAGTCCTTGGCAAATGGTCTTGGCACTGCCAAGCCTAATGCTTTTGAAGGAGTGGCTATATAACTATCGGGTATAGCACCGTATTGTAATGCCTGTATCATGGGGTTGCAATTTTCTGTTTGTACTACTACCATACGGGGTAGCTTTCCGTTTATCCAGCCCATTTCTCTCATTTCCCCAAAGGCTTTCCACATACCTATCAGGCCTGTGCCACCGCCAGTGGGGTATATGATTACATCGGGCAATTGCCAGTTGAGCTGCTCGGCTATTTCGTAGCCAAGTGTTTTCTTGCCTTCTAATCGGTAAGGTTCTTTCAGGGTACTCATGTCAAAATACCCTTTTTCTTGCTTTAGTTGCCCTGCTTTTTTGCCGCAGGCATCAATTAGCCCATCCAATAAAATCAGTTCTGCGCCATATAGCCTGCATTCTTCTTTTAGCGTTTCGCTGGTGTGCTTGGGCATGATAACAGTGGCTGCAATGCCAGCTTTTGCGGCATAAGCACTCAATGCCCCGCCCGCATTGCCAGCAGTGGGTATCACTATATGCGCTATGTCCAGTTCCTTTGCCTTGGAAACAGCGGCACTAATGCCCCTTGCCTTAAAAGACCCAGTAGGGTTTAGTGCTTCGTCTTTTAGCAGTATTTTGTCTATGCTTAGTTTGCCTGCTGTTTTTGATAGGTTGTAAGTGGGTGTCCAACCTTCGCCAAGGGAAACGAGGTTGCTTTCATCCAGTAATGGCAACAAAGCTGCATACCGCCACATGGAACTAATAGAGGTATCAATTGCCTCTTTTGAAACTTGATTGGTATTATAAGCACTTAATAAAGGCTGATTGCAACAAGTAGCAAATGTTTGTAAGCTATATATACTATATTGTTTATTGCACGATGGGCAATACAAATGTGTAATAGTCGAAAGGGTTGCTATATCCTGTTCCATGCAGTAAAGCTAAGTGGAATGATATAACTACATTGCTCACAAGTTATTATGAAGCATAACTAAATGTTATACTCCTTTTTAGCTGTCTTGATAAATATTTTGTTCAGGTTGCTGTTCTCACCCATTCGTTGAATGAAATAAAAGCTACGTTCTATATTCAGTCCTTCAAATTCTATACTTACCAGCTCGCCATAGCGCAGCTCTTTCATTACAGAACGTTGTGGCAAAAAACCAAGGCAATCCGATTCAATGATAAAGTTTTTCAGGGCCTCTGTACCACCTAGCTTCACTTTTACCTGTAGTTCATTTTCTTTTATGCCGTGCTGTTCCAGTACAGATTTTAAAACTGCCAATGTGCCGCTGCCCCTTTCCCTTAGCGCAATGGGCATTTGGGCAATGTCTTGTATGGTATAAATCTTTTTTCGTGCCAAAGGGCTTTTGGCACTACAAACGGCTATCACCTTATCAGTGGTAAAAGGCATATAGTCTATGTTAGACAAACGGCCATTGCCCTCGATAATGCCTAGGTTAATTTCTTTGTTTATCAATGCATTCAATACCGATTCTGTATTCCTGTTCAGCACACTAATATCAATATTCGGGTACTGTTGGTGGAATTGCGACAATACTTTTGGTAAAATATACAATGCCACTGTGGTGCTTGCCCCCAGTTTTAGCCTGCCCTCTACCTGCATGGCATTGCTAAGCAAAGATATATCGTGGGCAGTTTGTTCCTGTATGTTTTTTACCTGCAATAGCTTTTCAAACAGCAGGCTACCCACGGCGGTAGGTTCTATATGCAGCCCCTTGCGTTCAAACAGCTTGGTTTTGTATTCCTGTTCCAGTGCCTTGATATGCTTGCTAATGGCTGGCTGCGATATAAACAACACCGCCGCCGCCTTGGAAAAACTTTTTTCCTTGGCTACTTGAAGAAACACTTCATGTCTGGTAGAAAGCATGGTGTAAAATTAAAGGATTGTATTTAGCCACTAAGGCATAAAAACACGAAGAAGCACAAAGAAAAAGAAGTTTAAAGGTTATTTGGATACGGGGGCAGAAAAGTTTTTTGCTTTACAGATCTAATGCACAGCATTGAGCCGAGGGCATCGGCATCAAACGGGTATAGAAAATAATCAATCCATAAAGCACATGCGCCCCCCGAAGGAGTCGAAGGGAAGCTATTTTTCGATTACTATAAACGTAAAATCCCAGTGTGATTAAGGTGCATTTATAAAATCGCTCCTCTATAAAATCGAAAAATTCCTACAAAACCGAGATTCATGGCAAATATGCCTGCAAAGCCCCGAAGAGGTGTTATATACTAGCGATGGGTATAGCCCATAGCCCATCGGATAAAACAAAGTGTGCCGCTTTGAGCCTTCCTGCCTTTGTGGCGAGAAACCCCAACTGTTAAAACTACCCCCCTATCCTTAAACTTTGCTTAACCTATTATGTCTGTTAAATACGCACTTATTTATTGCTTTTAACGCCATCAATCATTTTAATATTATGAAAACATATTCAAAAGTATTCCTGCCCTTATTGGTACTGATTGCCGCCATTGGTATTTTTTCTTCCTACACCACATCCGAGCAAAGCATGAATTCGGCTAAGTTCCCTTACAAAAAAGCAGGGCTTACCGACAAGCAGGCTGCCGCCCACCTGCTTAGCCGTTTTACGTTTGGGGCTACGCCAGGCCAGGTGGATGAAGTAGCTAAAATAGGCGTGGAAAAATGGTTTGAGCAACAACTTGAAGCCAGCCAGCCCGATGATTCGCTCTCCGCAATGTTGAACCCTTACGAAACGCTGTCCATGGACAATACGCAGATTGTCAATATTTATCCTCAAAACAACAATGTTACCCTAAAAATGGCTATAAAAGATGGCTATATTAAATCAGACTCTGGGCAGTTTGATAAAAAAGAATACAGGCCGCTACTAGAGGCATATATGAAGGAAAAGGGCTTGAAGCCATCTGGTGAACTATTCCGCCAGTTAATTAACCAGAAAATATTGCGCGCCGCTTATAGCAACAACCAGCTAAAAGAGGTAATGACTAGCTTCTGGTTCAACCATTTCAATGTGTCGCTCACCAAAAACGAGTGTGGCCATTATATAACGGTATATGAAAAAGATGTACTGCGGCCCAATGCCCTTGGCAACTTCGGCACCTTATTGCTGGCAACTGCCAAATCGCCTGCTATGCTGGCTTATCTAGACAATTTCCGCAGCGTAGCCAGCGAAGGCAACGGCAACACGGAAGCAGGTGCTAAAAGGCTTCGTGAACTGTATGCGCAGCAACTGATGATGAACCAAACCGGCGACACAACGGGCAGGTATAAAGAAATAATGGATAAAATTAAAAAAGCCAAAAACGCACAGGGCTTGAATGAAAACTATGCCCGTGAGGTGATGGAACTGCATACATTGGGCGTGGATGGCGGCTATACGCAAACGGATGTAACCAATGCCGCAAAAGTACTTACTGGCTGGACCATATACCCCATGCACGATTATTATGGCGGGCAGCAAGCCATTAAAAAAATGATAGAAAAAGTAGGCGAGGAAAAATTGAAACAACAAGGCTTTGTACACGATGGCGATTTTATGTTTACCGTAAACAAGCACGATAAGACAGAAAAAGTAGTATTGGGCAAAACCTTCCCTGCTGGCGGTGGCTATGATGAAGGGGTGAAACTACTGGATATATTGGCGCACCATACTTCAACTGCACATTTTATCTCTAAAAAACTGGCAGTGCGTTTTGTGAGCGACAACCCACCACAGGCATTGATAGATAGGATGGCAAAAACGTTCTTAGACAAGGATGGCAACATAAAAGAAGTATTGATGACAATGGTAAAATCGCCAGAGTTTTGGGCAGCGGATGCACTAAGGGATAAAATAAAATCGCCTTTTGAGTTGACCATCAGCACCGTGAGGGCATTGAATGCAAAAGTTACGCAGCCTTACCAATTGTTCAACTGGATCAATAAAATGGGAGAGAAAATATATTACTACCAAGCCCCTACTGGTTTTCCAGACAAGGCACAATATTGGATCAATACAGGCTCCTTACTTAGCCGCATGAATTTTGGTTTGGCAATGGCTTCTCAACGGATACCAGGTGTTACTTTTAGCCTTGTAGGGTTGAACAACAACCATGAGCCAGAAAGCGCAGAAGCCGCATTGGCAACTTATTGCAAGCTCCTGATGCCCGAAAGGAAGGTAGATGAAACTGTAAAGAGGCTCCAACCACTAATCAATGATCCCCAGTTGCACAAAAAAATAGATTCTGCTGCAAGCAAAGCAATGTCCATGGCACCGCCGCAAGAGCCGCAATCGATGACCATGAACAGTGGGGACGACATGATGATGAGCAATGGTGATGGTGAAGGAACCGCGCACGACAAAAAACGGTTATTAAAAGAAAAGCCTGGCAAGAAAAAAGTGCCCGATTACACCATCCAGCAATTAATGGCCATGAATGCGGGGAACAATACTATGCTCTCGCAAGTAACGGGCATTATCATTGGCTCGCCAGAATTTCAAAGACGATAATTCTTTAGTTATGAGTCATAAATTATAAGTTATAAATTTTAACCTATAATGATAAGTAAAAACTCATAACTAATAATTCATAACTCATAATTATTTACACCGTGAACACAAGAAGAGGTTTCCTAAAATCAGGTGCTTTGGCACTTTTTGCCGCAGGCGTTGGTGGGGTACCCACATTTATAGCCCGCGCGGCCAATAGCGATAAATTAATATCGCCTTACAAGAAAAACAAAAAGCTGGTTTGCATATTCCAGCGTGGGGCAATGGACGGGTTGATGGCCGTAACACCGTTTACGGACGACAACCTAAAAATAGCACGGCCTACCTTGTTTATGTCGGCCGCAAAAGGGTCGTCAGCCAATCCGCTGATAGACCTGGATGGCCGTTTTGGCCTTCACCCATCCATGAAAGCCTTTGAGCCGCTTTTCAGGGAAAAAAGGCTGGGTATTGTACATGCAGTAGGCTCGCCCAATAATACTCGCTCGCACTTTGATGCACAGGACTACATGGAAGCAGGCACGCCTTTCACCAAAAGCGGCAACAGCGGCTGGCTAAATAGGGCTATTGGCCTGCTAGGGCATGAAGGGGCTACGCCATTCCAGGCCGTAAGCCTTACCAGCTCTTTGCCACGTTCCTTTTATGGCGACAATGCCACGCTGGCCATTAGCAATTTGCAGGATTTTGCCATCCAAATGCGGGGCAACCCCATGAGTGCCAACATGGCCTCTAAAAGCTTTGAGGACTTGTACGACCAAACATCTTCTTCGCTATTGAGCAAAACAGGCAAGGAAAGTTTTGATGCAGTGAAAATGCTGCAAAAAACAGACACTAAAAATTACAAGCCTGCAAACAATGCAGTATACCCCGAAAGCCAGTTGGGCAATTCATTAAAGCAAATAGCGCAGCTAATAAAAATGGACGTAGGCCTAGAAGTGGCATTTACAGAGTGCGGCGGATGGGACACGCACTATAACCAAGGCGTGGAAACAGGTGTTTTTGCTAGGAACGTGGATGATTTAAGCAAAGCCATTGCTGCTTTCTGGGCAGATATTTCGGCTTATCAAGATGATGTAACCTTGATGACCATGACCGAGTTTGGCCGCACCGTGAAACAAAATGGCACCGCAGGCACAGACCATGGGCGTGGCAGTTGCTTGTTTATCCTAGGCAATGATGTAAACGGCGGCATTGTGCATGGCAATATGCCCATATTAACCAAGGAAAACCTGGAAGATGGGCGGGACGTGCCAGTAACCACCGACTTCCGCAGTGTTTTCAGCGAAGTGGCAGACAGACATTTGAATATCAATAACGACAAAGTTTTGTTCCCAGAATGGGATGGCAAAAAAATTGGTGTTATGAAAGCGTAATGAAAATAGCCACAAAGGCACTAAGACTCGAAGCAGCACTAAGAAAAAGAAGGTTAAAAGATACTGATAATATAAAATTCCTTCTTTTTTCCTTTCTTTTTATTCCCTTAAAACTTTGTGCTTCTTTGTGTCTTTGTGCCTTCGTGGCAGATTAGCCAAACTTGCACCTGCATTATAACATTGTTTTTACTCCTATTCCGCTCTAACCATAACTTTGCTGCCGCATGAATTTATCTATTACAGAAGCAGCCCGGCACACGGTTGCACTAGAGGCAAATGCTATTGCTGGCCTCCAGCAATTTATTGATAGCGGCTTTGAGGCAGCTGTGAATGCCATATACCACTGCAAGGGCAGGGTCATTGTAAGCGGCATTGGCAAAAGTGCCATCGTAGCCCAAAAAATTGTAGCTACATTCAACTCTACAGGTACACCCTCCCTATTTATGCACGCTGCCGATGCAATCCATGGCGATTTAGGCATGGTGCAGCTAGACGATATTGTAGTTATTTTGAGCAAAAGCGGCGAAAGCCCAGAGATAAAAGCCATTGTGCCACTGATTAAAAATTTCAATAACCTATTGATGGCCATTGTGGGCAACACGGATAGTTTCCTTGCCAAACAATCTGACTTTGTTATCAATACCACCGTAAGCAAAGAAGCCTGCCCAAACAACCTGGCACCTACAAGCAGCACAACTGCCCAAATGGTTATGGGCGACGCCATAGCCGTGTGCCTGATGCAGCTAAGGGATTTTGGCAATGAAGATTTTGCACGTTACCACCCAGGCGGCAACCTTGGCAAGCGTCTATACCTGAAAGTACAGGATCTTATTGCCAATAACCTTGTACCCAAAGTGCTTCCCACAGCTACGTTAAAAGAAGTGATTATGGAAATCACTGAAAAAATGCTGGGTGTAACAGCCGTGGTGGATGAAACCGGCAAGGTAAAAGGTATTATAACCGATGGCGACCTACGCCGTATGCTGGAAAAAAGGGACGACATCAAAAACATAACTGCTGCCGATATTTGCTCCCCCAACCCAAAAACAATTGAACCTTTTGTAATGGCAGTAGATGCCATGGAGGTATTTGCCTTACACGACATTAGCCAATTGATAGTGGAAACCAATGGTCACTACCTAGGCATATTGCATTTGCACGAATTGATAAAAGAGGGTATCGGCTACACTTAACTTTTTATCGCCTTTTATCGTCACAAAGACTCGAAAGCACAAAGGGTTTTGAACCCAAAAAGGGATGCATTTCAAAATTTCGTTTTTTTTGTTTTCTATTTGGCAGAAACAGGCCATATTAATTTATTACACAATAAAATCCCTTGGTGCTTGCAGTTCAACAAGCATCCTATATGGGGGAAATTTGGGATGTCCATGGGGGAATATTTCCCCCATATAGGATTTTTATTTTGGCCTATATATCTATGCAAGCGAATTTTACATTAAAGGAGCAACTGGGGCATCTTTGCCTTGCCTCCCGAATCGGATGTTAGTTGGCTTGGGAAAATGATAATTCACTATCAAAATCTTTTCAGTTTCTTATCAATAAATTATCATTCTAATATCATAAAACTATCATTCCATTATCAATAAACTATCATAAAATTCACTTTTATTATCATAAAAAATGAGGCTTTAAAAAACATAAACACCTGAATATCAATGAGTTAAATACAAAAAAGATAAACACGAAAAAAATAAATCACGGGAAAAGAAGAAAAAATCCATTTCAAATCTTCGCTTAGTTCTTCAATTTTCCCTCTTTCCTTCTCCCTTTGCTCGTGCATTCGTGGCAATTTTATTTCTTTTTTTCTTCGTGCTTCTTTGTGCCTCTATGTGCTTTCGTGTCTTTGTGGCTACGGCCGTGTTAATAATTTAATACCCACCACTATTTTTAACCTTTATATTTGGTTTTTGAACTTTAAAACAACACAATAGGAAAATGAGTACTGAACACAACCCCAATTATTATGTAGCCATCATGGCTGGAGGCATAGGCAGCCGTTTTTGGCCACAAAGCCGCACTGGGTACCCCAAGCAATTTTTAGATATTTTGAACACAGGCAAAAGCCTGATACAGTGGACATTTGAGCGCTTTGCCCTCTTTGTGCCAAAAGAAAATATTTATGTAGTTACCGCTGCCGAGTATAGCAGTATATGCGCAGAGCAATTGCCCGATATTCACTTGGAAAACATAATTGCCGAGCCTAGTCGCAAAAATACCGCCCCTTGCGTGGCATATATTTCCTTTAAATTATTGCAGCAAAATCCTAATGCTGCTTTGATTGTTGCCCCTAGCGACCACATGATTGCCGACACCGCAACATTCATTGACATTTCAAAAAAGGCATTGGACTTTGTAAGCAAAAACAAAGCATTTGTTACCTTAGGCATACAGCCTACCTATCCTAACACAGGGTATGGCTATATCCAGTTTGACCAGAATGATGATGCAGGTGATGGCATCTACCGTGTAAAAACATTTACCGAGAAACCCAACCTAGAAATTGCCAAGAAATTCTTGGAAAGCGGTGATTTCCTTTGGAATGGCGGCATCTTTATCTGGAAAGCACAGGATGTGGTGGATGCGTTTGAAAAATACGATACCGATACATTTGATTTGTTTGATGCAGAAAAACAACACCTGAACACCCCGGGCGAAAAAGAAGCGATAGACCGTATTTACCCACAGTGCAAAAATGTAGCGGTGGACGTGGCCCTGATGGAAAAAGCAGAAAACGTATATGTTATTCCTTCTTCTTTTGGTTGGAGCGATTTAGGTACATGGACAAGTGCTTATGACAACCTAGAAAAAGATTCTTTGGGCAATGCCGTTGCCAGCGACAGCACAATTATTATAGATGCGGCTAAGTGCATGGTAAGTGCGCCTCCAGGCAAGCTGATTGTATTGCAAGGGCTAGAAGATTACATCGTAATAGACACCCCTGATGCTTTGCTTATCTGCAAAAAAGAAAAAGAACAAGCCATTAAAGAATATGTAGCCGAGGTAAAACGCAGCAAAGGCGATAAGTACTTGTAGGTTGTTTTAAATTTTAAGTTTTGAATTTTGAATTAAGGCAGGGTATCATTGTAGAATGCCCTGCTTTTTTCATTTTTATTGTCAACATCTTTAAAAAAAACGTTACAACCTTATTGTTTTATTCTAGATTAAAATTCTAATAAATTTGGTTTCTAAAGAAAAAACTAGTGGAGAAAATTACTAAACAAATCATTCAAGATTTTATTTCTACAACTAAAATTGACCTACTTCCAACACAGAAAAGGCTATGCCTACCAATTATAAACAGGATGTATAGAAAAATGTCTGCTGGCATTGCATTTTCTGCTATAAAGGTAGATGGCAATTTGATTGGCGATGGTCATCATAGATATTTAGCCGCTCTTTTAGCGAACTACCCTATTGAAAAAACACCCACATTTAGTACATCCGCAACTATATTAATAGAATGGGAATCAGTTTTATTTGAAGATGAGGATTGGGATACCACTGCCAAAATAAATATGCTTAATAACCAAGACGCAGAATACAATAATATGCCAATCTCCCAAATTTTTGATTTATTGAAATAAGGTGTATTTTTGTTAGGATGTTGATATTTTTAGATATAGATGGCGTACTGGTACCTGCAAAAGGTTGGAAAGCCCCCGAATTGCTAAATGATGGATTCCCTGCATTTAGTAACAAGGCTACCCGTACCCTTAAGGATTTGATTTCGGAAGATACCACTTTTATGCTTACAACTTCCCATAAATCAAATTATACTATTGAGGAGTGGAAAGCTATTTTTAAAAAACGTGGCATTGATATTCACAACATAAAACCCCTTGAAAACAATATAAATAACCTCAGCAGAAAAGATGAAGTTGTAAATTGGTTCAATGCCAATAAAACAACTGAAAACTTCATCATTATAGATGATGATAAATCTTTAAATGAGCTTCCTGATTTTTTAAAGAAAAACTTAATATTAACCAGCCCACTTGTTGGCCTTACAGATGAGCATTTAGAAGATGCAAGAGCTATTTTAAATAAAGGCTTACAAGTAGTTTAGTAACCAGTTACCAAACCAGTTAAGCATTTTGCAAATATCCCTCCTTGCCACCCCCTTCTTTGCCTCGACAGAAAACTGTACTTTTGCAACTTTTAAAGAAAGAAGCAATAATGAAATCGACAATAACGGTAGAAGTAAACCTAGACGAGGATAAAGTACCCAGCGAAATATTATGGACGGCCACAGACAGCACGGCCGACATGATGCAGAAATCAAAAGCCACCATGCTTTCTTTCTGGGATGGCGAAGACAAAAGCGCAATGCGGATAGATTTGTGGACAAAAGACATGATGGTGGATGAAATGGCCGATTTTTACTATCAAACCATGATGGGCATGGCCGATACGTTTGACCGTGCCACGCACATGCACCCATTGGTAGCAGAAATGAAGGCTTACGCAAAAGATTTTTATGCCAAGTTCAGGGCAGCACAATTGAAAGAAGCAAAATAATTGTTCTAAGTTTTATTATTTGAGTTTTATGTTAATAAACAAAATTCAAAACACAAAACTTAAAACACAAAACTTAAAACAATAACAAAATGAGTTTAGAAACAGAAGTAATGGCACTAATGAAAGAGGCCATGAAAGCAAAAGATGAAGGCGGGCTGCGTGGGGTGAGGGCTATAAAAGCAGAAATAATAAAGGCAAAAACAGAACCAGGTGCAAACGGCGAAATATCTGCCGAAGGCGAACTAAAACTGCTTCAAAAAATGATGAAGCAACGCAAAGACAGCCTTGCTATTTTTCAAGAACAAAACCGTGCAGACCTTGCTGCCAAGGAATTGGAAGAAATGGCCGTGATAGAAAAGTTTTTGCCCAAGCAAATGTCAGAAGCAGAAATAAAAGAAGCAGTAGCTACCATCATCGCACAAGTAGGTGCTGCTTCCGTCGCAGACCTAGGCAAGGTGATGGGCGTAGCCTCCAAGCAACTGGCTGGCAAAGCCGATGGCAAAACCATATCTGCTTTAGTAAAGGAATTATTGACAAAGTAAGACAGTCTAAGCCAATTTATTAAGCCTTTGCCACGAATGCACGAATCGACACTAATCTTTTTATTTGTGAATATTCGTGCATTCATGGCAAAATGGTTTTATTGGATACTCAAGTAGGCTATAGTTTTGTGTTTATATGCCAATCCTAGGCACAATTAATGCATTGACTTACAACACCGTCCCTTTCGAACCACCCTCGCTAGGCGTCAAAGCAAATATTTTATCGGGTGCAAGACCTTCTTCCACCCTGTGCGACACATAAAGTATGGCAGTAGTACTTTCGGCAGCAATTTTGTTAATAAGCATCGATACCAATTCCACATTTGCATCGTCCAAGCCGCTCATGGCTTCGTCCAGTATTAGCAAAGGAGGGTGCTTTACCATGGCACGGGCTATCAAAGCCATGCGTTGCTGGCCTAAAGTGAGGTTGCAAAAAGGTTTGTTTTTTAGGTGTACCATCCCAATTAGGTGCAGCCATTCGTCTGCCAGCCTTAGTTGAATGTCCGATGGCTGCTTGTACAACCCAATAGAGTCTAAAAAACCAGAAACAATCATTTGCCCCACAGTGTGTCTAGTACTAAACAAATCGGTCATGGCAGGGGTAAGGTAGCCAATCTTTTCTTTTATTTCCCAAACGGTTTCGCCACTGCCTTTTTTCCTTCCAAACAGTATTAAGTCCTGCCCATATGCTTTTGGGTTATCTCCTGTAATCATAGTAAGCAAAGTGGTTTTTCCAGCTCCGTTGGGCCCCACCAATTGCCAAAAATCACCTTTCTTTATTGTCCAGTTTATTTTTTTTACAATTACCCTGCCTTCGTAGCTAACCGTAACGTTTGTAAACTTTACCAGCTCGCTGCCTTGTATATCAAATGCGCGAATAGGCTTGGGTACAGGGGCGGGCAAGGTTTCCAAATGTGCTGCCAGGTGCTGGCTAAGATAAGCCTGCACACTATCATAAAAAATCAATTGATTGCCCTCTAAACTTGCTGCATTAGCAATAAAGGGCAGCAAGTCCTTAGCCCGGTTAATGAATTGCACAATAGATATATGCTCGCTTATTTCAATCAACTTTTGCAGCAATGATGCCTGCGTGGCTATATCAAGGTTGTCAAAAGGGTTGTCCAGCACAATAAAATCTGGTTTTTGCGCTAACAGATAAGCCAGCAATGCCTTTTTCTGCTCCCCACTTGATAACGTCCTAATGCTTCGGTTATATTCCTTAGAAACCACCAGTTCCTCGTGCAGGGCTTCTTCATCTATAAATTCTTTGAGGGCAATGGTAGAAAACAATGCCCCCTTTTGCCCATTAAACGTGGCAAGTGCATTTGTAGCTTTTGAAGACAGCAACTGGTGTATAAGCCCATGCTTATCTGCATTATTCGATAAAAAAACTGCCCAATGATTTGCCATAAGAACGCCGAAAAACTATACCTTTAGTAGATAATGAAATCTGACCACTGACCACTTATGACTTACGACTTACCACTCGTTTTAAAGCCATTATATACCCAAAATGTATCCCTTCATGAAAATTGACAAACGTAATGGCATCTTCAATAGAAGCGATGTTTACGCCATACCGGTTTGTAAACAAGGTATAGTTGGCAAACGCCCCGTTGGCATAATCTTGCTGGAATTGCTCAATAGTCGATAAAAACAAAAACTTGATGGCGGCTATTTCCTCGCTGTTTACTACATTTTCTGGCTTAGTTCCTGGCTTGTAGCTTTCAAAATATTTTTCTTCTACAAACAATGGCAACCCAGAGCGTACATAACACAAGCCTTGCTGGCTAGACATTAAATGGGCGAGGTTCCAGATAATGTTGTTATTGAAACCAGCAGGTATTTCATTTAATTGCTCCACCGTTAAGTCGCTCACAAACTGCAACAGTGCCTGCCGGGTGCTTTTGATAATCTCAATTTGCTTTTCCATAAGAGCAAAAGTATAGGGAAAAAACAAAGGCTAATGTCTTGGAATTGTAAAAAAACACATTATTTAACCCAATTTAGTAAAAATAGATGTATGTACACTATATTTGCATATACAAACATTTTGAGAATGCAACAAGTACTTGACATTTTAAAATTGGCACATCGTGGCGGCTTTGAACCGGCCATGGAACTGCTGTACCACAAAGAGCAACAAATACCGGGTTCTATCAACTATAATATCAACCGCTACTATGCCCAAAACGAGTGGTTGTCAGACGATGCCGGAATGTTGGTGTACCACTACAACGAAAAACAACCGAATGATAATTTTCTAGAGCTTCGCTATTGTATTACTGGCAACAAATATTGCTACGACAAAAGTTGTTCGTTCTGCAAAGACAAGCCTACTGACTGCAATGGAAAGCAAGTAACAGTGGATGTTTTCAATTTCCACTTTTCTGCCAGTTTCTTAAACCAGTTTACGCACAATGTAAAACTGAGCAGCCGCAAAGATGAGGTTTTGGCTTTTAAGCACCCCAACGCATTTACCAAAGTATTCCCTTTGTGCAATAAAAAAAGGAACGTGCTGGATGCTTTGCTAAACCATAGCTACACAGGCGCATTGGAAAACATTTTTATCAATGCCAAAGTGCATGAAATATTACTGTACAGCTTAGACTGTCTGGTTGACGAGAAAGAAGAAGGATTTAGCTGCAAGTTTTTGGAAGACGAGAGGAGCAGGGAAGGGATTTATAAGGCAAGGGAAATTTTGCTACAGCATATTGGCGACCCCATTACCATCAAAGAATTGAGCCGGAAAGTAGCCATGAACGAGTGCTATGTAAAAAAAGGCTTCAAAGAAATATTTGGCACCACTATATTCGATTTTTACCAGCAACAACGGATGGAACATGCCAAATACTTGTTGTACGAAAAAGGCTTGAGCGTTACAGATGTATCAGCAGCATTAGGGTATTCTTCCATTTCGCATTTTTCTGCGGCTTTTAAAAAGCATACAGGGCTGAAACCTTGCGAATTGTTGAAATAACTGATACATTCTCAGTTTTATTACCACAAAGGCTTCAAGGCTCGAATTAGCACAAAGAAAAAAGTAAGAAGAAACGCATTATATGGTTTTTCTTTTCCCTTGAAACTTTGTGCCTCTTTGAGTTTTTGTTGCATATAGCTGGTGAGAAGTAACTCAAAAAAACACTAACAAATCAACTTACGCACCAACAAACTATCAATCATTTATATTTTACATCAAATTTTTTATTGAAAATCAACCACTTACAAAGGTGTAGTAAAAAATACTTTGTGAAACGCAATGTTATTCACATACTTCCCCTTACCTTCGCCGCCTAAATTTAAAAAAGCCCTGTGGGATAGCACAGGCAACTTAAACATTTTACAATGAGCAAACTTCATTTTACAACAAAACACGCCAACGCGGCTACCGTTACACACAACTGGTATGTTGTGGACGGTACTAATCAAACCGTAGGACGTATGTGCGCAAAAATTGCTGCCGTCCTTCGAGGAAAAAACAAAACATATTACACACCTCACGTTGATTGTGGTGACAATGTAATTGTAATCAATGCCGACAAGGTTCTTTTTACCGGCAACAAGATGGAAGACAAAATGTACATCAACTTCTCTGGCTACCCAGGTGGCAAGAAAGAAGAAGCTGCACAAGACTTGTTGAAACGCCGCCCAGATGCTGTGATAGAAAGGGCTGTAAAAGGCATGCTTCCTAAAAACCGCCTAGGCCGCAAAATGATCAAGAAATTATTTGTGTATGCTGGCGACAAACACCTGCATACTGCACAACAACCTAAAGAGTTAAAATTCTAAATTACGAACAGTTAATAGCCAAAAGCTAGTAACTAAAAGCAACAATAAATGGAAAAGCAAAAAAACGCTGTTGGTCGTCGTAAAGAAGCCGTAACCCGTGTATTCATTAGCAGGGGCGAAGGTAAAATTACTATCAACGACAAAGACTATAAAAAATATTTCCCTTTGGTTTATTTACAAAACCAAGTAGAAGCCCCTATCAAAACGGCTGATGTAGCCGGTAAATTTGATATTGTTATCAATGCACAAGGTGGTGGTTTAAAAGGTCAGGCAGAAGCTGCAAAGTTGGGTATTGCCCGTGCTTTGTTGGAAGTAAATCCAGAATTCAGGCCTATACTGAAAGCCGCTGGTCAATTGACCCGTGACCCACGTAGCGTAGAGCGTAAGAAATTTGGTCATAAGAAAGCCCGTAGAAGCTTCCAGTTCAGCAAACGTTAATACTAAATATTCTTGCCCCTCTCTTTCGGAGAGGGGTTGGGGTGAGGTAATACATAATATTCAAAAATTATTTCAAATTCTGTTTTCGCCAGCCCTTCTTTGGGATGGGATGGTGAAACTTTTAAACTTAAACAAAAATGGAAGCGAACACTTCATTACAACAACAACTGCTGGAGGCCGGCGTACACTTTGGCCACTTGAAGAAGAAGTGGAACCCTAAAATGTTGCCTTACATCTTTGCAGAAAAGAAAGGCATCCATATCATTGACCTTAACAAAACTGTAGACCACCTGCAAGAATCTGCTGCTGCAATGAAACAAATTGCAAAAAGCGGTAAAAAAATCATGTTTGTGGCCACTAAGAAACAAGCGAAAGAAATTGTTTCTGAATGCGCTAAGCGTGTTAACATGCCTTATGCTACAGAACGTTGGTTAGGTGGTATGCTTACCAATTTCAATACGGTTCGTAAGAGCGTAAAGAAAATGCAAAGCATTGACAAAATGTTAAACGACGGCAGTGCTGAAAGCCTTACCAAAAAGGAAAAGCTTACAATGGGCCGTGATAAAGACAAAATGGAAAAAGTATTGGGCGGTATCGCTCAGATGGGTCGTTTACCATCAGCTTTGTTCTTGGTTGATATCAGCGTTGAACACATTGCTTTAGCAGAAGCTAAGCGTTTGGGCATTACTACATTCGGCGTTGTTGATACAAACTCTGACCCTAATAAGGTAGACTTTGCTATCCCAGCAAATGACGACGCTACAAAATCTATCGCTATCATCACCAATTATATTACTGCTGCTATTGCTGAAGGTTTGGCAGAGCGTCAAGCAAATAAAGATGATGAAGATGTTACAGACGATGGCAACAACGAAAATGAAGCCAGGGCTCGCCGCTTAGAGCAAGAAGCTCAAGCAGAAGGTGGTCGTGGTCGTCGTGGTGGCGGTCGTGGCACTGGAGAAGCAGCACCAGCAGGTGGCCCAGGCGGTCCAGTAAAACGCCGTGTTCCTAGTAACAACACACGTCGTCCAGGTGGTCCAGGTGGAAGCCGATAATTTATTCTGTTTTGAGTTTTATGTTTTAAGTCCTGTGTTTTAATAAAAATACATTGCTTAACTTAAAACATAAAACACAAAACTTAAAACAATAATAAAGAATGGCTGCATAACTAAACTTTGCAGCCATTTCTAAATTTAACAACAAACCGCCTAAACAGCGGAAACCAAGGAGGATATTACCATGAGTACAGCAGTAGCAATTACAGCAGCAGATATTAACAAACTTCGTCAGGCAACAGGTGCCGGTATGATGGATTGCCGTAAAGCTTTAACCGAAGCAAATGGCGATTTTGAAGGTGCTATCGACTGGTTGCGTAAACAAGGCCAAAAAGTGGCTGCAAAACGTAGCGACCGTGAAGCAAAAGAAGGTGTAATTATCGCTGCTACAACAGCAGATAACAAAACAGGTTTTGCTATCACTATCAGTTGCGAAACAGATTTCGTTTCTAAAAATGCAGATTTCGTAGCATTTGCACAAAGCATTGCTGACGCAGCAGTTTCAAACGATGTTAAAAGCGCAGAAGAACTAAGCGAAGTAACCGTAAATGGTGCTAAAGTAGGTGATTTGATCAATGACAAATTAGCAGCTATCGGCGAAAAAATAGGCATTGCCCGTTTTGAAAGGATAGAAGCCCCTTATATTGCTTCTTATATCCATGGTGCAAACCGTATGGGTGTATTGGTAGCGTTGAACCAAACACAACCAGAAGCTGGTAGAGACGTAGCTATGCAAATAGCAGCGATGAACCCATTGGCTGTTGATGCTGACAGTGTTCCTGCAGCTACAATTGAAAGGGAAAGGGCTATTGTTATAGAAACAATGAAAGCTGACCCTAAAATGGCTGGTAAACCAGACGAAATGGTAGCTAAAATTGCAGAAGGCAAATTGAATGCTTTCTTCAAAGAGCAAACTTTATTGGCTCAACCATTTGTAAAAGATGGCAGCAAATCAGTAGCAGAATACCTGAAAAGTGTAAGTGCTGATTTAAAAGTAGTACAATTTGTAAGGGTAGCATTGGGTTAATGCCTAATTGTTTTACCACATAATAAAAGCGGCTATCCCAATAAGGTAGCCGCTTTTTATTTTAGCGTATTTATTGCCACAAAGACGCAAAGACACAAAGAGGTACAAAGTTTCTAGGGGGGAAGAAAATAAAAAGCATATTACCTTTCTTTTCTTTCTTTTTCTTGGTGCTGCTTTGAGCCTTCGTGCCTTTGTGGCAAATAACTTTTCGGGTAGTAGTTTATTTACCACCCAAGTATCCAAGCGAAAATTAACGGTGCTACTATTGTAGCATCGCTTTCGACAATAAATTTAGGGGTATGTATGTCTAGTTTGCCCCAGGTTATTTTTTCATTGGGCACGGCACCACTGTATGAACCATAGGAGGTAGTGCTATCGCTAATTTGGCAGAAATAGCTCCAGAAAGGTACGTCGTGCCATTCCAAATCCTGGTACATCATAGGTACTACGCAAATAGGGAAATCACCCGCAATGCCACCACCAATTTGAAAGAAGCCTACGCCCTTGCCGCCACTGTTTGCCCTGTACCACTCCGTAAGGAATACCATGTATTCAATGCCGCTTTTTACGGTGCTGGCTTGTAGTTCTTTTTTTATGACATAACTGGCAAATATGTTGCCCGTGGTGCTATCTTCCCAGCCCGGGACAATGATGGGGATATTTTTTTCTGCTGCTGCCAATATCCAGCTATTCTTTTGGTCTATTTCGTAGTACTGTTCCAGTTCGCCGCTTAGTACTGTTTTGTACAAAAACTCATGGGGGAAATAACGTTCGCCTGCTGCTTCTGCATCTTTCCATTGTTTTACCAAATGCTTTTGCAATCGGCGGAAAGCTTCTTCTTCTGGTATGCAAGTATCGGTAACACGGTTGTAATGGTTTTCCAGCAAGTCCCACTCGTCCTGTGGGGTAAGGTCCCGATAGTTGGGCACACGCTTGTAGTGGCTGTGCGCTACTAGGTTCATCACGTCTTCTTCCAGGTTGGCACCCGTGCAACTGATAATATCCACCTTGCCTTGACGTATCATCTCGGCAAAAGAAATACCCAGCTCTGCCGTGCTCATGGCGCCTGCAAGGGTAACCATCATTTTGCCGCCTTCGGTAAGGTGCGTTTCGTATCCTTTTGCAGCATCTACTAGTGCAGCAGCATTAAAATGGCGGTAGTGGTGTTCTATAAACTGGGAAACAGGCCCTTTACTCATTGTTTTATTTTTTGTGCCGCGAAAGTAGATAATTTTGGTAGTAGATAAATATTCAGGCAACAGCTTATAAATGATATTAATAAGTAAAGGTTTCAAAATAATTTTCCCCAATTCAAGTAATATCTTGTTCACTGCTAAAGCCTGATAAGTACTCATCTGAATCCCTAGCCTAAAGACATGGGGTTAGTAACCTCAAGCTGTAGAAAAGTAAACCCCATGCCTTTAGGCTGGGGGCGAAACAGACACTACTAAATGGCTTTAGCCATGATATTTATAGCAATAATGGGAAAGTTGTTTTGAAAACGTTACTAAGTAGTATGAGCCGGTAAAAATTATTTTTCACTGGCTCAGGTGCAATTTGGGGCAGTATGCCACGAAGGCAGGAAAACACAAAAGGCCACTAAGGCATAAAGAAAGCAAAAAGACAAAGCATCTATAAATTTCCACACAGGAAATAAGCCTATAGGGAACTTGCCATGAATGCACGAATGGACACTAATCTTTTTAGTCGTGCTTATTCGTGCATTCGGGTGCATAAAACTTTTTCGCTTTGTCCTGATACCCCTCAATCTATAAAAACCTTAACTTTGTTTAGAAATGCACTTGATACAAGCTACTTACCAAACTAGTCTCTTGGCATACTAATCGTAAATCTTTTTTTTACAACTATTAAAATAGTTGTAATCTCAAAATTTGGTCTTGTATTTATGGCTTTAAAATACGCACAAATCACTCAAAATTAAGCATAAAATAAGCACAAAATATGCACAAATCACTCAAAAAATAAGCACAAAATACGCATGAATTACGCACAAAAATTTGATGTTGTTATTGATAATCAATGGCTTACAAAGGCGGTAACGATTTTTGAAAAAAGAAACAGCGTAAAAATCCCACAAAAATGGCAAAACTGAAACTATTTTAATAAAACACTAGGAAATATTGATATTATTATAAATATGCAAATATTGTCTCCTTGCCTGTTTCCTGTTACCTTTTTCCTTGGGTAACTTGCCCCGTTTTTTTTTGAGTAGTGAGGTTGGGCTAGGTTGATTTTTTAATAAAAAAAGTGAAAAACTTTTATGCACCCGTGCATTCGTGTCAATTAAAGAAAAGTGACGAGTTGCTTAACTTTTTTTATTTGGCCTAATTCATTTCTTCTTTTTCCATTTTTTCTTAGTGCTGCTTCGAGTCTTAGTGCCTTGTGGCAAAATAAGTGGTGTATAGTAACAATAATTGTTATCACAAAATCATTGCGTACCTTGCTGGCAGTAATCGATTTATTTTTACTAGTTGCGTATGAAATTGCTTAGCCCTACAATATCCCGCCTGGCCCGGATGCGGCACTGGCGTATAGAACAATGGATGAACAACCCCATTGCCGCACAGCGCGATGTGTTGCAGGACTTGGTAACCCATGGCCAATATGCAGAAATGGGCAGGCAATACGGGCTTTCAAAAGTATTTTCTATCAGGGACTTTAAAGCAGCCATACCCATACACGAATACAACGACATAAAGCCATATATAGAAAAACTGATGGCGGGTGAGGACAACCTGCTCTGGAACACGCCTGTAAAATGGTTTGCCAAAAGCAGCGGCACCACTTGCAACAAAAGCAAATTTATACCCATTACAGAAGAAAGCCTCCAGGATGGGCATTATCAAGCATCCAAAGATGTGCTGACCATGTATTATTATTTCAATCCAGATAGCGACCTGCTCACGGGCAAAGGGCTAGTAGTAGGGGGCAGCCACCAAGTAAGCCTGCTGAACAATGACATACAATATGGCGACCTAAGTGCCGTGCTATTGCAAAATGCCCCTGTATGGTCGGGGTGGATACGTACACCAGAATTGTCCATTGCCCTGCTGGACGAATGGGAGAACAAGATAGAACAACTGGCGCAAAGCACCATCGAAGAAGATGTAACTTCTATCTCTGGCGTGCCTACGTGGACAATATTGTTAATAAAGCGCATTTTACAAATAACTGGCAAGCAAACCCTGAAAGAAGTATGGCCAAATCTAGAGCTGTACATACACGGCGGCGTTTCGTTTGTACCTTATAGGGAACAGTTTAAAAAGCTAGTGGGCGAAGGAGTTCGGTTCATGGAAATATACAATGCCAGCGAAGGTTTTTTTGCTGCGCAAGACAGCCCAGAAGCCGATGGCCTATTGCTGCTATTGCAGCACGGTATTTTTTATGAATTTATGCCCGTGGAAGAATACGGCAAGCCAAACCCGAAAACAATCGGGTTGAAGGATGTGCAAACAGGCAAGCAATATGCCCTAGTGGTAAGCACCAATGGAGGCCTGTGGCGTTACTTGGTGGGCGACACCATGGAGTTTACTACTTTGTATCCTTTCAGAATAAAAGTAACTGGGCGTTTAAAGCATTACATGAATGCCTTTGGCGAGGAAGTAATGGTGGACAATGCCGACAAGGCCATTGCTATCGCCAGCAAAAAATTGAATGTGGTAGTAAGCGATTACACGGCTGCACCTGTTTACTTTAGCGAGGGTAACAATGGCTGCCATGAGTGGCTAGTAGAATTTGAGAAAGACCCGGAAAACATAGCAGCCTTTGCCTACGAGCTAGACTGTGCATTGAAAACCCTGAACAGCGACTACGAGGCCAAGCGGCACAAAGACATTGCCCTGCGTATGCCTTTGGTAAAAGCATTGCCACGCAACACCTTCAATAAATGGCTGTTTAGCAAAGGCAAGCTGGGCGGGCAGCACAAAGTGCCAAGGCTAAGCAACGACAGGAAATTGCTGGAGGAAATACTGGGGTTTGCAGCGTATTGAGTATTCATAAAAGAACGGGGAGGCAATCCTTTTAAGGTAAAATTTTATTATTTTTAAATCGGTTTTCGTTTCACATGCCTTATAGCAATAACCACATCGGCTTGGTCTTCAATTTTATAGTGGTGGTGTTTGTTTTCCATGGAGCAAGAAGCGGTTGAAGTGGTGGAGTATAACTTTTTGCTATTTACAAAATATCCTTGTGCAACAGGGCCTATGCAATAGGCACCTACCCATAAGCAAAAAGGGAAGGCCACCGTTTTAAGAATAAAACAGTGGCCTTATAGTTCCCCAACTTTAACCGAGTTTAGCTATGCAGCTTATATTGTGTTCATGATGCGTGTTACTACTTTTACTTCGCGCCCTTTGTAATACAACTTTTGTTGCCTAGGCAATGGCTTTAATTGATAAATAGATTTAAGCAAAGTGCTGTCAACTGTCCTCTTTAGCTCACGCTTTTTTTCTTCCAGTTCTTTTTGCTGGTCTTTTATCTGGTCTTGCAGCTCTTTTTTCTTTTCGTCTATCTGGCGTTGCTGCTCTTCTATATCTTGTTTCAGCTCCTCACGACTGCGTTTGTAATCTTCCAGACTTTGGTTTTTGTCATCATTGTTATTATCGTTATCCTCCGATTTTTTAACCGATTTTAGCCCTTTCACGGTCATTATATATTCTACATCTGTTTGCCAGTCCATGTCTTGTTCATTGAAAAAGTCGTGCTTCCAATCCCAGTCGTTATCGTTGATGCCAATATGCACATTGTTCCTCCAGCCAATTTTATCATCAATTTTTATCCTTTTGCCCACAGGCACGGCAATGGTTATAATCATCCGTTGGTTCCTAAACTTGTCTGTTGTATTGATAGGTATGCCCTTGTATAAGGAAAGGATACTGTCTTTCTGGGCAATGGAATAAGTAATTTTGTTGGCCAGCGCATTAGCTGCTGCCCTGCTTTCGCCATTGCTCATTTTTACCACTGTTACTTCAAAGCTATCTGAATTAGATTTTGTAACCCTTATGTCGGTATTCGGTACAAATACGGTATCGCTGTCTATGCCTTCAAAAGGTTCAAATTTCATCCAATGATTGCCCCTTCCATTCCTTCCATACCCGCTCAGTTGCACTTCTAGTTTGTCTATTTTAGGGTTGCTAAGGCGCACGTTTTCCTCAACTGCGCTGTTTTTATACTTGAAATCCCTATCTAAAGATGCTAGCAAACAAATAGCACATACCCAGCCTACTGCCCACAGCGAGATAAAAGTGTAGCGCATCAGGCCGCTGTTGCGTTTGGTCCGCATAAACCGGCGGATTACCCATGTAATAATGCCAATAACGGGTACCCAGATAAAAAACACAATGCTAGCCCAAGCAAGTGCTGTTTCGCTGCCACTGTTAAATACATAATCAAAAACGGGCGAAAACCCTATGAATACGATGCCAAAGCCAAACAAGACCCCTGTTAGTGTCAATAACAATACAGAAAGAATGAAATATGCAAATATCTTGGCTATCATGGCTATTACCCCACCTAAGCCCCTACCGCTTCTCCTGGCCATAAAAGCTGCCTCGTTGCCGTATTGCTGCGCCCTTGGGGCAAACCCTTTGCCAAATTCTTCCGCTCTGTTTTTCAGGTCGGCACCAAATTTTTCGGCACGCTCCTTAAAGCCTTCCATATCTGTTTGTATAGTGTTTTTAATGCTGTTCAGATCTACCCTTTCGCCCTTCATTTCCAGTTTGTCGGCACTGGTTAGTGCTTCTGGCAGTATCAGCCATAGTATAATATAGATAACAGTAGCGCCTGGGCTAAAGGAAAGCGATAAAAAATGCTGGAAATGGAAAAGGCTGCCATGGTTCCAATTGGTAATAAAGGAAAGGAAAGGAATTAGGAATATAAGCCTTGGTATCCATACATTAATCCCAAAATAGTGGCTTAGTCCGCTGGCCACGCCGCCAATCACCTTATCGTCCATATCCCTGAACAGGCGTTTGCGCGTGCTGCCAATAACAGCCGCTGCAGTGCTTGGCACGGCTACCCAAATAACTAGGTAAGGAACAAAGCATAGGCTAACCATGATGCCTGCCAAGATGCGTACAACCAATGGGTCGATGCCAAGATAGTTGGCAATGCCGCTGCAAACGCCACCCAGCACTTTGTTGTTCTCGTCCCTCAAAAAACGGCGTGGGCCATTGTTGTTGGGCTGTTGTTGGTAGCTTTGTTGTTTGCCGCCTAGCTGTGCGTGCACGTTGGCTTCCTCGTCGTCAAAATCTTCTGGGCGGCCCATGCTGTTGATAATGTTGTTTACATCATCGTCTGTAATGCAGGTGCTGCCCTTTTTCAATGTCTCTGCAAACAGCTCGGCTACCCTGCTTTCTATGTCGTTTATTATTTCGTCCCTGCCTTCTTCTTCTGCAAAATACCTCCTAAGGCTTTCTACATATTGTTTCAATATATCGTAAGCATTTTCTTCAATAGGTACTACCCGTCCTTGGAAGTTGATGTTGATTACTTTTTTCATGTCGTAAAAATTTGTTGGTGGTTAAAGTGTGTTGTTGTGTTCTGCTTCTATCGGTTGTGTAAGGGCGTGTACTGCGTCTGCCAATTCTTTCCAGGTGCTTTCCAGTGTTTCGTAAAAAGCGAGCCCCTCGTCAGTCATTACAAAATATTTGCGTGGGGGGCCGCTGTTACTTTCTACCCATCGGTAGGTAAGGTATCCCGCATTTTTCAGCCGGGTAAGCAAGGGGTACAATGTGCCTTCCAGTATGTTTAGGTTGGCGGCCTTCATTTTATCTACTATATCGCTGGGGTAAACCTCGCCCTGGCGTATAACAGATAAAATGCAGAATTCCAATACCCCTTTCCGCATCTGGCTCTGTGTGTTTTGAATATCCATGATTGAATCTTTTTATCTTCTTAAATAATGAATAGCCTTTCAGCTATTTTGACGATACAAAGATAATGGGATTTTACAGTACTATGCAAAACAAAGTACCGTGTTTGTGTTGGTAATGGGTTAAGTTTAGATATGTAGAATAGATTATAGTATTGATAATCAATGTGTTACTAAATAAATATTAAAATGTTAAATTAATGTTAATTAAGTTTTGTTTGAAAAATTCGCCTATTTATTACTACTCAGGTGCCAGTTTTGTTAATCTACCACGATGGCACAACGCAGCACCAAGATAGGCTGTTCAGAATAGGCTTGTATTTCTTCGTTCACTTTCCAATCGATTTCAACCCTTTGTTTCCACGGGGTTAAAACCCCAGGAGCATCTGAAACTGTCCGAATAAGGAAGAATAAGAAAGAAACTAACCGCTTTTCTTTTTTATTTCTCAATGCTCCTTCGAGCCTTTGTGGCGGAATAGCAACTATTTTATCACCTTCTCCTTTTTCCGCTTTTACTTTGGGCAAATAAACAGGCATGAAAATATTGATTGTTGAAGACGAGCCTTCATTAAACAAAAGCATTGCCGACTACCTAGGCAAACAGCAATACCTGTGTGAAGCATCCAGCAATTTTGCCGATGCCCTTGATAAAATTGAATGTTATGAATACGACTGCATTGTGCTGGACATTGGCTTGCCAGATGGCAATGGACTGCAATTGCTACAAACATTAAAGGCAAACCACAAAATGGATGGGGTAATCATCATCTCGGCAAGGAACGAACTAGACGATAAAATAAAAGGCATGGAGCTTGGTGCAGACGATTACCTTACCAAGCCATTCCACTTGCCCGAGCTAAGCGTGCGTATTGCTGCCATCATCCGCCGCAAAAACCAGCAGGGCAGCAATAAGCTATCATTCAACGAAATATTGATAGATGTTCTGGCAAAGCAAGTATATGTGCATCAAAAAAACTTGATACTTACAAGGAAAGAATTCGATTTGCTTCTTTATTTCATGGTAAATAAAAACAGGGTGCTTTCTAAAAATGCCATTGCCAGCCATCTTTGGGGCGATGATATGGACATGGTAGGCAATTACGACTTTATCTATACCCATATTAAAAACCTACGGAAAAAGTTAATGGTGGCAGGCACGCCAGATTACCTGCAAAGCGTATATGGCATGGGTTATAAATTTTCTGGTATATGAAATTGTTTAGCCGATACAACCGCATCAATATAGGGGCATCCATACTTGTTTTTTTGGCTGGTTGCTTGGCTTTTTATTTTGTGCTGCACTATGTATTGCTACGTCAGCTAGACAAAACATTACAATCTGAGCAATCAGAGATTGTGCAATATATAAAAGAACACAACCAATTGCCCGAGATTGTAAATACTAGCGACCAGAAAACTGCTTTTACTAAAACTAATGCCCCTTTTCAAGAAACACAGTTTGCTACCCAAATGGTTTGGGAAGAGAAAGAACAAGAAAATATTTGGCTAAGGGTGTTATCTTTCCATGTGGCTGTTGCCGGGCAGCATTATAAAGTTACCGTTACAAAATCACAGGAAGAAACAGAATACCTTATACAGGTGATTGTATTGATTGCTATTGGGATGATTGGTGTAATAATAATTGTTGGCCTTATTATCAATCGAATTGTACTTAAGAAACTGTGGCAGCCATTTTACAACACAATCCATTTAATAACCCAATATAAACTGGCAAGCCACCAATCTTTAGTATTGCCCGATAGCACGATTGACGAGTTTGCCTTGCTAAACAAAAGCCTTGCAAATATGGCCGGCAAAATAGAGCAGGAGTATGCCACGTTAAAAGCGTTTACAAGCAATGCGGCACACGAAATGCAAACCCCTTTGGCGGTTATTGCATCCCGTGCAGAAACCCTGATGCAGGACGATGCTGTTCTGCAAAACCATCACGCTTCCATTGCCACAATAGAACAATCGGTAAATAAATTGTCCCGCCTCAACCAGTCGCTGCTGCTATTGGCTAAAATAGAAAACCATTTTTTTGAGCTTACAGAAACAATACTTTGGGATGAACTGATAAAGCAAAAAATAGAGGAAGTGGCTGAGCTAAATAGTAGCAATCAAATAAAAACAACGATCGATGTAGTACCAGTTGCAGCCGTTTTCAATTTGCACCTTGCTGATATTATCATTACCAATTTGTTCAATAATGCCATCAGGTATAATGTAGCTGGTGGAGCAATTGATATAGCGTTAACTGCCAATTATTTAGTTATTGGAAACACATCCTCCTTGCCAGCATTAGATATTCAAAAAATTGGCAGCCGCTTCTACCGCCATCCACAAACCACACAGCCAGGCAATGGGCTGGGCCTGTCTATTGTGCAGCAGGTATGTGCCATTGCTGGGTACAAGTTGCAGTATAGCTATATTGATAGCATGCATTGTTTCAAAGTTTGTTTTGAATGATTTTTAGAGAAGCACAAAAACACGAGAAGACGAAGAAAGAGAAGGTTAAAAGATATTGATTACATCATTCTTTTACTTTTTCCTTTATAAAAGTTTGTGCCGCTTTGTGTATTCGTGCCTTCGTCACAGATTAACCAATCTTGCACCACCCGTTTTATGCCTATATTGAACCCAAGCCTAGAAGATAAGCGGTTCAGAATCTGCGGTTCTTCTTCATACAGTATTAAGCTAATTACGCACAAGTACATTTACTGTTTATTAGTCTAGTTACACCATTCTTTGTGTCATTTAAGTGAAACGGTTTTCCTAAAAAGCAGTTTTCATGTCTTGCAGCAATAAATGTTGCCTTGCGTACAGTTAGCGTGGGGAAGTTCAATCCCATTGGGTTGGTTACAGCCTTTAATGCTTACCACGGGTGCAACCCGTGGCTACTATTTTTTAACCCTTTCAGGGTTTTATTAAAGTCGTTAGCACCTCAAAAAAGAATTAGTATTTTGTTGCGCGCATCTTTCTTTTTCTCATTCCCTTAGTGCCGCAGTGAGCCTTCGTGTGTTTGTGACGAAATTCAACAAGGAATTTTTCCCATTTCCAATTGCAGCTAACTTTATCTTTGCTGGATGTTGATTACAGACGATTTACAGCAACGCTGGTGGGCATTGGAAGCAAAATTGATAGAGCGGTTTGGCAAAAAACCAGACACAGAGGCAGTTTTATTTCTAATAGGGATGCAGGAAACAGGTTTTTTAGAAGAAAAAATAAGCAAAGAGCAGAAGCAGGACCTGATGCATGTTGCCATCTGCACTATACTGGGGCCTAGCGGCTACTACCTGAAAGAAGGCAACGACGAGGAAGGCTGGCCACACTTCAAGCAATTGAAAACATTGCCAACCATGCCCTTGCACGAGCAGGACAACTTTCTGAAAGACCATATCTTGCTCTATTTTGAACAAATGGGATTTTAGGAAATATCTAGGATATAGGCCTACAACAGTGTAAGTAAAAGGTTTCGATTATTTGCCCGATTTTTTTTGGGCAACTTTTGGGAATTTGCCAAATCTTACCGATAAAGGCTAAAAAAAATGATATGACCCACATAAAGTGGCACTTTGTTTGTATTTTTACGTACTGTATGTTTATAAAAAAGGGAGTAAAGGGGTAAACAATCTTGTTTGCTTGATAAACGTATGTGGTAGTGGCAATGCAAAAACAGCCTGCCACGCACTTCAATTTTCGAGAAATAGTATGATAGACTTCGCAAGGGAACAATGGAAACCCATTGAGTTTGACTTTGATTTTGAAATCACAAACCAAGCCAGGTTTGAGATTTCAAGCTATGGGCGGGTACGTTCTTTCCACAAAAAATCAAACGGCAATATTTTAAAGACCCTGCTAATAAATGGCTATGAAATAATTAGGCTAAAGTTTTTTACGCCAAGGGACAAAGAGACGCAAGCCCAGTTTGATGCTGCGCAAGCAGAAATACTAAGCTTGTATTATCAATTGGCCCGTATGAAAAAAGCGGGGGAAAACGAAACTAAAATTGCCGAAACCACGAAGCAGTTGAGCAAATTGAAAATTAACCATACGAAAAAAATAAAAAAAGAAACTTTGGCAAGGACCATCAACTGGCACTGCCTCATACATAGGCTTGTGGCAAAGCATTTCCTCGAAAAGCCAACACCCGGGCAAACAATAGTTGCCCATATCGACTTCGAGAAATTGAACAACAGGTACACGAACCTAAAATGGATGACCCCCGCCGAGAACTACAAACACCAACAAAAAAGCCCTTATGTGATAGAAGAAAACATGGTGAAAAAGAAACGCGACCAAACCAAGTCAAAGTCAGCAAAATTGACTGTAACAAGGGTGATGTTGCTGAAAAAAATGCTAAATGAGGGCAAGCCTATGAAGCAACTCGTGAAATTTTTCAAGATTACAGAAACGCAAATACTCAGGATTAAGCGCGGCGAAAACTGGAAAAACATTGAAGCGGCAAATTGACAATTGTTTATCTATAATCCCACCAATACTAACATTTGAAATATTGATGGCTGTCAGAACACACTCAGTTTTGCCCTCCTCTATTCAATCTTTTGTTCCACTGTTGTATCATACATTTATCAATAGGTTATATATTTGAACTTTAGAGCGTGATAGTGGCAATGCTGCTAAACAATATTTTTGTAGTTAGTAACAATATTTTTATATGATAAGGAAAGCCTTAATATTCTCTATTGCACTCGTAAGCTGTACAAGCATATTTGCCCAAGCAAAAGAACATACCACTGCAAAAAAAGAAGTTGCTACCAATAAGGCAACAACACCATCAGCCCCATTGCCAAAAGAACAACTAGTAGAAATAACCACCAACTTTGGTGTTATGGTTGCCAAGCTATACAATGCCACGCCGCTGCACAGGGACAATTTTATTGCCAAGGTAAAAGATGGTTTTTACGATAGCTTATTGTTTCACCGGGTAATCAGGCAGTTTATGATTCAGGGGGGCGATCCGCATAGCAAAAACGCCCCCGACACGGTAAGGCTAGGCGATGGCGAAGCACCAGGGGAAAAAATACCTGCCGAGTTCAACCCCAATTTCTTCCATAAAAAAGGCGCTTTAGCCGCCGCAAGGGATGGTAACCCTGCCAAGGCAAGCAGCAATTGCCAGTTTTACATTGTGCAAGGCAAACCGATAGACACAGCACAAATAAGGACTACCGGTGAAAGGATTGCAAAAAGTGGCAATGCCAGTTTTGCTTATACCAAAGCACAAAAAGAAATTTACCAGCGCATTGGCGGCACGCCACAGCTAGACCAGAATTATACTGTTTTTGGGGAAGTTATAAGCGGGCTAGACGTTATAGACAAAATAGCATCTATTTACACCAAGCCAGGAGACAGGCCCATGATGAACGTTTGGATGAAAATAAAATTGCTGAATTGATAAAATGGTGCGCACCACACGATTTGCCACAAAGGAAGTAAGGCTCAAAGTAGCAATAAGAAATAAAAGGATTTATGCTTTTTCTTTCTTCTTTTCCCTTAAAACTTTGTGCTTCTTTGTGTTTTCGTGCCTTTGTGGCAATAAATATATCTAGTGGAATATTAAATATAATTTTCACTGTGTAGTTAGAATAAAAAGCATTTACTTGCATTATAATAAAATTGAAATATCATGGGTTTCCCTACCAATTTACGTTATACCAAAGACCACGAATGGGTGAGCCTAGAAGGCAGCACAGCCACAATAGGCATTACCGATTTTGCACAAAGTGAACTGGGCGATATTGTTTTTGTAGAAATAGGCACCGTAGGCAAAACGCTGAAAGCCGCTGAAATATTTGGTACCGTAGAAGCAGTGAAAACGGTAAGTGATTTGTTTTTGCCAGTTGACGGCACCATACTGGAAACAAACCCATTGCTGGAAAAAGAACCAGAATTGGTAAATACCGATCCTTATGGCAAAGGCTGGATGGTGAAAGTTGCAGTTGCCAATGTGGGCGATATAGACACCTTGCTAGATGCCGCAGCCTATCAGGCATTGGTTAGATAGTAAAAAAATAAAGAAGGCACAAAACCAACTGCCATCATTTCTCGTTTATAATGTAACATCTGATTTTTAAAACCTTAAAATACAGCTTGGAGGCCGTAAAAAAATACAGCGAAACAGAGTTGGTGCTATTGCTAAAACAGCGTAGCCACACAGCCTATGGTTATCTATACGATAATTATGGCGGGGCTTTGCTATCTGTTATTCACAACATTGTTGCGGACATTGAGCTGGCAAATGATGTGCTACAGGAGGTTTTTGTTAAAATTTGGAGGCAGATAGAAAGTTACGACGATACAAAAGGAAGGTTATTTACATGGATGCTCAATATATCCCGCAATGCCTCAATAGACACGGTAAGAAGCAAAGGGTATCAAAACAGTCAGCAAAATAGTGAGCTTACAGAAGCCACTTTTGATGCAGGCGGCACTACCCAGTTGCAAACAGACGTGATAGGCTTGCGAAAAGTGGTACACCAATTGAAAGAAGATTATAAAGTACTGGTAGAACTGGCTTATTTTCAAGGATACACACAGGACGAGATTTCTAAAATATTAAACATCCCCCTAGGCACGGTAAAAACAAGGTTGAGGAACGCATTAATACAATTAAGGACAATAATAAAAGAATAAAGCAATAAAACAATAAGTGGACATCAAGGATTACATATCAAATGGCATAATAGAAACCTACGTTTTAGGTATGGCTGATGCACAAGAAGTTGCCGAAATAGAGCAACTCAGAGGCCAGCACCCTGAAATAGCGGAAGCTATTGCCTCATTTGAAGCGTCATTAGAAGCCACCGCTTTTGCTAACGCTATTGTGCCAAATGCTGCCACCCGTGAAAAATTGATGCTTGCATTGGAGGAAGAGGCTGGGGATATGATAAGACCGGCGGCAAATGTACAAGAAGCCAAGATAGTGCCTTTACAGCCCATAAAGCCAGCAGCTAGCCAACCATATTTGTTTAAATATGCAGCCGCAGCAGCAATCATATTATTGATAGTAAGCGCAGGGCTGAATGTATATTTCTATGGCAAGTACGATGCTGCCAACAAACAAGTAGTGGCATTGCTAAACGACAAGAACAACCTTTCGGCCGACAATAGCACCATGCAGGCCAAATACATAGACCTGTATAGCAATCTGCAATTGATGAGCGACACAAACATCATCAAAGTGGCCATGAAAGGTGTGCCTACAAAAGAAACCAGCTTGGCTACCGTGTTCTGGAACAACAAAACTAAGGACGTATATTTATTTGCCAACAATTTGCCCAAAGCACCAGCGGGGAAACAATACCAACTATGGGCTTTGGTAAACGGCAAGCCAATAGATGCAGGTGTTTTATCTGACTGTAATGGTGTTTGCAAGCTAAAAAACACCCAAAAGGCAGACATATTTGCCATCACACTAGAAAAAGCAGGCGGCAGTCCATCGCCAGATCTTACCCAGTTGTATGTGTTGGGCAAAGTAGGAGCCTAAAAATTGAATGTGCTTGGGGAAAGTTCTTTGGCAATGTTGCCAATTTAATCCTTCAGTTAAAAAATACTTTCCAATTATTGCTTGCGTTTCCTCAATATTTATGTTTTCTCTCTTCTTCTTCTTTATATAGCGATGTGGCTACTATATAAATAAAAGTGCTATGCGCTCAGGTTATATAGTTTCAAAACAGCCAGCCTTACTATTTTACTATGGGTTAAAATTAACAAAAAACATTTCCTAATTTCAGGAATACTGGTGGAGTGGCTATAAAAAAAATTGGCCCCGATAAAAATCGGAGCCGCAACCAAAACTAACGATGCAAATATAAGGATATTTTGTCTTAGTAATACTTTCAAAATAACTTTCCCCATTTCCGAATAAGTTTTTTTTTTCATTTTATCAATCTTTTTGCGTTTCCCTTTGTGTCCTTAAAGTGAAACGTTTTACCTTAAAAAGGATTCTCTTTATGCTTATTTGCGCAAAATCTTTGTGTTCTTTGTGGTTAAATATTTCTTTTGAAATTACCCTAGATGGGGAAAGTTATTTCGGAAACGTTACTAAAGGAAGAAAGAACAAGGTTAAAATCTATTCTTTTTTACTTTTTCTTAGTGTTGCTTCGTGCTTCAGGGTGCATGAATGTCTCCCTACAAGCAACTGGTGTTTAGCTAAAAACAACTAATTAATATAAAAAATTAGTGATATTCGTGCATTAGTGGCTAATTGGTTGTATAGGAGTTTTTCGCTTGGGCTACCTTTTTTGATTTGTCCTGAAACGTGCCATAATTTATAAAAACCTTATCTTTGTACTATAAATGCACTTGATACAAAGCATTTACAAAGCTAGTGTCTCGCAACAGTATTGTAGTTCTTTTTTTACTAATATTAAAATAGTAGTTTTTAAAAATTAGGGTATTATAATTCCTTATCAATAAATTATCACTTTATTATCATGAAATGATTAGTTTATTATCAGTTTCTTATCAATACATAATCAATAAATGATAGTAAATTATCATAAAATTACACGTTTTTTCTACTAAAAAGTTCGCTAATATTATTGATAATCAATCCTTTACAAAAATTGCGAGGATTTTTAAAAAAAATCAGAAGCGGCAAAAAAGACCAAAAATCGGCAAAACTGAAACTATTTTAATAAAAAAAAGGCTAAAATAATAGTATTAAAAATAGTCAAATGTTTTTGCCTTGCCATTTCCCTTGTTTCTGTTAACGCTCCGTTTGGAGGACTTTTCCCGGCTTTTCGGGAGGGGTTGAGGTTCGCTGGATTCATTTTTTAATAAAAAAACTTAAAACCTTTTATGCACCCTTGCTCCGAGACTTTGTGCATTTGTGGCTATGTATATTGCATAATTATTCATTCTGTGGCGACCCTTGTGTCATATCCACCCCGCCATTGCCGCCAAAATTTTTCATCGCTTCTTCCATCATTTTGCGGTATTCCTGCCGGGTTACTTTTTTGCCCTTTTTGGGTTCTTTCAAGTCTTTTTCCGATACTGTTTTCTTTATGTCAGTGGCAGTGTACACCATAAAGCCATTGTCAACATCAACAGACAGTATGGCACCAGGCAGTTGCCCGTAGCTCTCTGGCCCCACGGAAGCTGGTATGCCTTCTGCAAACCAAGTCACTACATCTACTTCTGTTGCAGCTCTGTTCCTGCGGGCTGTATCTGCACTGCTATTATTGTTATCGCTGCCCTGCCTGTTTCGGTTGCCTCCGCCAAAGCCGCCCCCACCAAAAGATTTTTGTTTCAGCGTGGCTTTGCGGCAGGTATAGCCTAAAATAACCTTGGTTTCTGCGGCAATTTTCCATGATTGTTTTTTAATGGTGTCGGTTATTAAAAAATTTCGCCCGGCTTGCTCGGTAGCCTGAGTGGAAATGCCTTCCGAAAGGTTTTTAAACAAGTCGCCATCCATGCCACCCATCATTCTGGAAAAACGGCCACCGCCCCTGCCACCACCAAAACCACCACCTCCGCCAAACCCGCTCCCATCGCCGCTATTGAAATCCTCTTCTGGCGCGGCAAAGGTCTTGTACAGTGAAATGCTGTCATTGAAATACAATACATGATTGGTAACCCTGAATTCTGGCACAACAGCCCTCCTTTCTTCGCTTTGTATCCTTTTCCAAAAGTTTATTTTCCGCTCGTAGATAATGGTGCCTTCTTTTACTTGGGCATTTAGTTGGAAAATGCAAGTGAATGTGATGATTATAAATAAGAACTTTTTCATAATGGTGGTTGATGTAATATGGCTTACTAATTTTTCAAAATTAATAATAGCATTGAATTTTGAAATGGGAAGAAAGGTTAATGGGTAATATTATCGGTAAAAAAGGTATCATTGTTTTATACTGATAGGCTGTATCATTGCACTAAACATATAATGGAATGGGCATTACGCAAAGAATCAAGCTGCAAAATTTTTTCCTGATACTAATGATTGGTGCGCTAAACACCATCACGCCCATATCTATTGATATGTATTTGCCAGCCTTCCCCAATATTGCTGCAGATATGCATACCAGCCTCGGGGATGTCGCTTTGTCTGTATCTATTTATTTCTTTGGGTTTGCAATTGGGCAAATTTTGTATGGCCCCTTGCTAGACAGGTTTGGAAGAAAAAAGCCTTTGTTTATCGGGCTTGGCTTGTGTGTTGTGGCAACGCTTGGTTGCGCCTTGACAAATTCCATCCAAATGTTTTGGGTAATGCGGTTTGTGCAGGCATTAAGTGGCTGTGTAAGTGCCGTGGCAGCCATGGCCATGGTGCTTGATTTTT
The DNA here is from genome assembly GCF_046546515.1 of Parasediminibacterium schistidii. Taxonomy (NCBI): domain Bacteria; kingdom Pseudomonadati; phylum Bacteroidota; class Chitinophagia; order Chitinophagales; family Chitinophagaceae; genus Parasediminibacterium; species Parasediminibacterium schistidii. Next base: position 77,811 of record NZ_JBKHKJ010000024.1, read on the forward strand.
TCCCAGCCGAGAAAAGTGCAAGGATTATCTCGTTGCTGATATTGATATTGGGCGTGTCGCCATTGCTGGCACCTACCGTTGGTGGGTTTATTATAACAGCCTGGAATTGGCGTATTGTGTTTGTGATACTAGCTGCCATTATTGCCATTGTTTTGGTAGTTGCCATTTTCTTTTTGCCCGAGGCTTACAAGCCAGACCCAACCGTGTCTCTCATGCCAAAACCCATCATCACGGGCTTTTTAAATATCTTGACCAAGCCACAATTTTATATTTATGCCCTTGCAGGCACATTTTCTTTTGCAGGATTGTTTGTGTATGTGGCAGGCTCGCCAGCTATTTTCATGGGGGAGTTCCATGTTAGCCCCAAAGTTTATGGCGGCATATTTGCCGGGCTATCCATAGGTTTTATTGGTTCCAGCCAGCTAAATCATTATTTAACCACCCGGTTCAGCAACCAAGCCATATTTAAAACTGTTTTGATAATACAAGCCATTACCAGTTTTGCTTTCCTGGCCACGGCATTAAATGGGTGGGTAAGCCTTGCATCTACTATATGCTTCCTGTTTATATTGCTTTCCTGTTCAGGGCTTAGTTTTCCCAATGCAGCTTCTGTGGCGTTGAATCCATTTGCCAAAAATGCTGGTACAGCTTCCTCGCTAATGGGCTTTATACAAATTGGCATTGGAGGTGCCATATCTGCTGGGGTAGGCATGTTGCCATATAAAGGCATCCTTTCCACGGCATTGGTAATGGCAGTTTCTGTAAGCATTGCCTTGTGTATATTGCTTCTTGTCAAAAAAGCACCTGTTGTGGCGCAAGCAAGCACAGAAGCCTACAAAGGTTTCCATTAAATTTTTGTTACTACTCACCACATAGAATATTTTTGCCACAATGTTCACAAGAAATAGAAAACACAAAATACACAAGGCTAAGGGCATATAAAGAAAACAAAGCATTGCACAACTCAAATAAATAACAGGCTTCTCACATAGCCATTGTGTCTATTTGCCTTCTTTAGGGGGTGAGGGAAGTGTAAAGAGGGTGCATAAAACTTTTTCGCTTTGTCCTGATAAGCCCCAATCTATAAAAACCTTATTTTTGTGCTAGGAATGCACTTGATACAAACTACTTACCAAACTAGTGCCTCGGCATCTTAATCGTAGTTCTTTTTTTACTAATATTAAAATAGTTGTAGTCCCATAAATCCGTCTTGTATTTATGGTTATAAAATACGCAAAAATTAGGCACAAAATGAGTATAAATTACGCAGAAACCAAGCACAAAATACGCATAAAATAAGCACAAAATAGGCATAAAATAAGCACTAAAATTTGATGTTTTTGTTGATAATCAATGGTTTACAAGCATGGTAACGATTTTTGAAAAAAAGGAACAGCGTAAAAATCCCACAAAAATGGCAAATCTGAAACTATTTTAATAAAAACAAGATAAAAAATATATTATTAAAAATATGCAAATGTTATTCCCCTGCCATGTGCCTATTACCTTTTCATTTGGGTAACTTGTTATGGCCGTTCGGGAGGGGTGAGGTTAGGCTTGTTTGATTTTTCAATAAAAAGCGAAAAAGTGTTATGCACCCGTGCAACATATTACTTAAAATATGGAGGATTTCTTTGCGTACTTTGTGTAAATTCTTCGTGAACCTTGTGGTTAGACCTATATTTTCTTAGTGCTGCTTTGAGCCTTCGTGGCTTTGTGGCAAAAAAATCTCCTCTATCACCCTCGCAAAATGCGCATGTTCCAAACTGTGGATTTTTTTAGCCAAGCTGTCGGGTGTATCTGTGGATAAAACTGGGCAAGTTGCCTGAAAAATAGGCGAGCCCTCGTCAAAATGCTCGTTTACATAATGGATAGTGATACCGCTTTCCGCTTCCTTGTTGGCAATAACCGCCTCATGTACAAAATGACCATACATGCCTTTGCCGCCATATTTTGGCAATAGCGCAGGGTGTATATTGATGATTTTATTTGGGAAAGCATTGATAAGGGCAAGCGGTATTTTCCAAAGGAAGCCTGCCAGCACAATAAAATCTATTTCAAGTGCTTGCAATTCACTCACATATCCATCACCCTTGAAAAAACGTTCCTTTTCAATGATCAAAACAGGTATTTGCTCATTGCTTGCTATTTGAACAACACCTGCTTGGGGCTTGTTGCATACAATAAGGGATATAGTTATTTGGGGATGCTGTTGAAAATGGTCAATAATCTTTTGGGCATTGCTACCTGCTCCCGATGCAAAAATGGCAATCCGGGTGGTTTTAAGTATTTTTTCAGTGATTGTTGCTTGCATTATGAATGAGAAAATTGCTGTTTAGGCAAATATGCGTTGAAATTAGCGTTAAATAAATGCTTTCTTCTTCCCTTAAAACTTTGTACCTTCCTGTAGCTTTGTGCCTTCGTGGCAGATTAACCAAACTTGCACTTGAGGAGTAACAAAAAATCAAATTTATTGCTATGTCTTTACACCAAATCAACTCCTATTTTTACACATTGCAAACATGGTCTATTCAAAATGGCTGGTTTTTTGTAAAATCTATCTCATTCTAAACCCAATATAGGACTATTTTTACAAATCCGGCATTTTATACCTGAAAATCTAGGTGGCTATGTGGTGAAAGATCTTTTTCTTTTCTTAGCGCTACTTTTAGCCGTCGTGGCTATACCAACCGTTTCTAAATTTTAAATTTAGCGTTTAAAATAAATTTTATGCCTGGCATTTATATCCATATTCCTTTTTGCAGGAAAGCCTGCCATTACTGCAATTTCCATTTTTCTACTACACATAGTTTATTGCCCCAAATGGTGGAGGCAATTGTTGCAGAAATGGGGATTAGGAAAGGGTATATAACTGGCGAGATAAATACCATTTATTTTGGTGGCGGCACGCCGAGCCTTTGCACCAACGAGCAGATGGATATGCTGATGGCTGCCATAAAAAGTAATTTTACTGTTTCGCCCACGGCAGAAATAACGCTAGAAGCAAACCCAGATGATATTGCCACTGAAAAATTGCTGCACTGGAAAGCCCGTGGCATTAACAGGCTAAGCATTGGTGTGCAATCTTTCCGGGAGGAAGATTTGCGCTGGATGAACCGTGCCCATAATGCAAGCCAAGCGTGGGAAGCCATACAACTGGCAAAAGAATATGGGTTTCACAATATAAGCATCGACCTTATTTATGGCACGCCTTCGCTTTCTGACGAAGACTGGCAGGCCAATGTGAAAACGGCTATTGCTTTGGGCATACCGCATTTATCCTGCTATGCCCTGACCGTGGAGCCCAAAACGGCATTGGACAAAATGATACAGCTAAAAAAAGTGCCACAACCAGAAGCCGAGAAACAAGCCCGACATTTTGAATTGCTGATGCAATGGCTGGGCGAAGCAGGTTATGAGCATTATGAAATAAGCAATTTCGCAAAACCCGGTTGGCGAAGCAAACATAATAGCAGTTATTGGCAGGGCGTGCATTATATGGGCCTTGGGCCAGCAGCACACTCATTTAATGGAACTAGCCGCCAATGGAATATTGCCAACAATGCTTTGTATATGCAAGGCATTGCCACACAAGCACTTGCCTTTGAAAAAGAGGAACTTACGCCTACCCAAACCTTGAACGAATATATTATGACCAGCCTACGTACTATGGAGGGTTTGTCATTTACCCATATAACCAGCAATTGGGGGCAACTAAAAGCCGATACCATAAAGGCATCGGCTACAAAATATATTCAACAGGGTAGTGCTTTACTTTCGGGTGAGTGCCTTCAATTAACCAAGCAAGGCAAACTATTGGCAGATGGTATTGCGAGTGATTTGTTTTTGGAGGAGGGGTAACATTACACCGCCAACGAATCTGCCTTCACAATCTTCCCCCATAAATCGCCGCATTCTTTTACAAACTTGGCGTGTATTGGGTCTTTGTGATACACATCTATATCGCCCGCTTCTTCAAACACCATTAACAGGGACACATGATAGCTTTTTTGCGGGTCGCCTTCCACAAAAACCTGCGGCACGCCTATATGGTGGTATTTTATTTGTTTTACCGTTACCAACTCATGCAAGCCGTCTATTAGTTTTTGCTTGTCTGCCTCGCTGGCTGGGTTTTTCAACCAGTAATATACTATGTGCATCAGGCTTTGCTTTGCGGCAGCTCTTTTGCTAAGGCCAGAAGCTGTGGTGGCAATTGCGGCGAGGCTGGCAGCAGCTAGAAATTTCCTACGGGACAATGCGCTCATTTTTCAGATTTTTATATGGTGCAATTAATTGCAATATTAAACATTATACATTCTAAAGAAAATATAAAAGTTACTAATTGCAACTTATATTGCCATGAAGGCTCTAAGACTCCAAGAAGTACAAAGAAAAAACAAAAAATACAAGCTCTTTATTTATTCTTTCCTTAAAAACTTTGTGCCTCTTTGTGTCTTCGTGCTTTTGTGGCAAATAACCCACAAAAAAAAGCGGGATGCAATAGCAACCCGCTTACCAAAACAAACACACACAACAAAAACAACTATTATTCTGCTTCTGCAATTACTTCTTTTACTTCTGGTATCATGCGCTTCATCATGCCTTCTATGCCTGCTTTCAGCGTTATCATAGACGATGGGCAACCACTGCAACTGCCTTGCAGCATCAGGTTTACCGTGCCTTCATTATAACTCCTAAACTGAATGGCTCCTCCATCCATTTCCACCGCAGGTTTTACATAATTTTCCAACAATTCTTTTACTCTTTTCACAATATCATCGTCATCAGCACTTACTGTATTGCTTGCTTCCTGCTTGGTCTTCGCAACTTCTTCCTCGTTTACTACCACGCCGCCATTTTCTAAATATTCTTTCAAAAATTGCTTAATGGTAGGTATCACGTCTTGCCAATCGTCTGTATCACTGGTTTTTGTAAGCGTAATAAAATTACTAGCTATAAAAACACTTTTTATAAACGGGAAGCTAAACAATTCCTTGGCCAATGGCGATGGGCCTGCTAGGCTTTCCTCCGCAAAATCAATGCTTTTGCCCGGATACAATAGTTTGTTGGCTACAAACTTCATTGTTTCCGGGTTAGGTGTCATTTCCGTATATATGCTGATGATGGTATTACCCGTTTTAATCATAACTTCTTGTATTAAAGCACAAAATTAATAAATGCTGCCCAGTAAAAACATCGCAAAGCAGAAGGTTTAAGGTAGATGAGGGTTTAATTTCGGCTATCGAAAAAGGCAAAGAGGTAATAAGCAAGGAGGCAAAAAGTAAGAAAAGATAGCAAATTAATACTCTTTGCCTCCTAACTCAATACCGTAATCAACCCTTTAATAATAGCACCCAATTTTACAGCTTCAAAAATCTTGCTTTCGGAGTAACCATGCTGCAAAACAGATTGTTCGTGCGAAGTAACACACATTTCGCATCCATTGATGGAAGATATAACCAAACTCATCAGTTCAAAAAATGCCTTACCCAGTACAGGGTTTATCATAATGCTCATTTTAATCCCTGCTGGCTGGTTGGAATAAAAATCTTTCTTCATGAAATGGCGGAAGCGGTAAAAGATATTGTTCGTGTTCATCAACGACGTGCAAGCCACCACTTCGGCAATTTCCGCATCGGTTGCACCAGCCTGCTTTGCCAAGCCAGTAAATGATTCTTTCAGCAAATCAAATTTTTCGTTAATGGCTACGCTAAGCGCCAGCAACAAGGCCTCTTTTCTGTTAAGGTATTGCGTGTTTACCAATACATTTCCCACGTTTATTTTCAAGTCTTTAATAAACCTTGCATCAACGGCCAGCAATGCCTCGGCATTGGCCGAAGGCGTGTAATTGGGTATAGCCAACTCGTTTAGCAGGTTTACAAAAGTTTCGTTTTGAATACTCATTAGATATGTTTTATTGAGGGAAACAGGCAGAGGGGCAAGGAGGCAAAGAGTTCCAATCATGTACAATACTCTTTGCCTCCTTGCCTAACCCCCTTTTGCCTCAAAAAATTAATTAAGTGCCAATTCGGCTGTCAATGTTTTTTGGTCGTTTGTCCAGTTGCAAGGGCAAAGCTCATCGGTTTGCAAAGCATCTAGCACACGCAATACTTCCTGCACATTGCGGCCTACGCTTAGGTCATATACGCTTACCCAGCGAACAATGCCTTGTGGATCCACGATAAATGTGGCACGGTAGGCAATTTTTTCATCTGCATCCAATATGCCAAGTTCTTCAGCCAATGATTTTGAAGTGTCGGCCAGCATAGGGAATTTCAAATCCCTCAAATCGGCATGGTCTCTTCTCCAAGCAGCATGTACAAATTCGCTGTCAGTAGATGCACCAATTAACACAGCGTCCCTATCTGCAAAATCACTGCTTTTTTTATTGAACTCAGCAATTTCTGTTGGGCAAACAAACGTAAAATCTTTTGGCCACCAAAACATTACTGTCCATTTTCCAGATGTTTCGTTGGTAATTTCTGTAAATTCTTTACCTTTTTCAATAGACACTACTACTTTTTTCTTAAATGCTGGGAATGTGCTGCCGATAGATAGGACACGATTGCTCATATTGTATTTTTTTAATTTCTTTACTAAAACGCAAAGATGCAGGATGTGAATTATAGCTATTGATTGATTGTTTCTATAATGAGATAGGGAAAGACTATAGACCTAGTTTTTATATAATTTTTTGTTTGTTGTAAGTAATATTTCAAATATCAAGTTGCGGGTAACAATTCGCCTATTTGCCGCTTTCTTGCGGAAAATAAGGCTTACATTGGCCGCAAGGCAATCTATAGGCAGTAGCAAAATACATCTATCAAAATTAGGATTGGACTAATTTCACTTGGCAAGAATCGGCAATTAATGCAATTTTGCTTGCACTAATCCTCGATTGGTAATCCATCCCTACTCCACCAACCCCTTCACTTCAAAAATCTTTGGCCAATATTTGCCAGTAATGAACAAGTGCTTGTTTGTACTGTCATAGGCAATGCCATTCAGTACTTCTGCCCTTTCTATCGCTTCGGGGAAGTATTTTTCCTTAGTTCCTGCAAAATCTGCCTTGGCCAATACCTTGCCGCTTTCGGGGTTTATTTTCACAATCACATCTGTTTGCCAGATATTGGCCAGTATGTAGCCATTAATATATTCCAACTCATTTACATTGCCCAGAGGGCCATTGTTGTCGCTAACACCTACAATATTCAAGACCTTGAATGTTTCTGGATCCCGGAAGTACAGGTTGTTGCTGCCATCGCTCATGATTATTTGCTTGCCATTGTTTGTCATGCCCCAGCCTTCTCCTTCGTAAGTAAACTCTTTTAACTTGGCAAATGTTTTTGCATCATACACAAAACAGATTTTTTCTTTCCACGTAAGTTGGTAGATTTTGTTGTTGATAATGGTAATGCCCTCGCCAAAATATTGCTTTGTTAGGCCTAGCTTCTTAATGTCCTTCCCTGTTTTTAAATCAACAGTTACCAGCTTGCTGCTACCGTATTGCCCCCCGCTTTCGTACAGGGTATTGTCGTGAAATTCTAGGCCTTCGGTATAAGTTGTTGTGTCGTGCGGGTACATATTGGTAATAGTAACTGACAGTTGGATAGGCAGATTTGTTACAGAAGGTTGCGTGTCAGTGGGAAGATTATGTTTTGTGTCATTATCATTGCACGCGAATAACAATGCAAACAAGCAAGAAACAGTTATTTTATTCATCAAGAAAGTATATCTTTTAAAATGATTTTCAAACCCAAATGGAGCTGCAAAGAAAGGCACATTGCAGATGGGCTATGTATTATCTCCCCTTATGGCTCCCTGAGCGCAGCTAGACCTTTATAGATATTTTGAGTTGGCCGCCAAGTCCGTCTTTAATTATCCTTTGCAAGGTTGAAGATATCACGTCTTTTAAATCTTTTTCTAGTTTTGAAATGTTCGATTTATTAGTTCCTGCAAGTTCGGAAACCTGTTCTTGTGTCAAGCCATTTTCCTGTCTTGCATCCTCAATAAGTACACCCATCTTAAAAGCTTGAAATTCGTTGTCGTATTTCTCACGTTTTTTTGTGCCTTTAGGACCTATTTCTTCGGTTATAAATTCGCTAGGGCTTGTGAGATTGCTTTTCTTCATAATACTGCTTTTTAATTTTTTCTGCCTCGTCTAGTTCCTGCTTTGATGTCTTTTGGGTTTTCTTTTGAAAACCATGCTCTACCACTACAATTTCATTTTTGTCAAAGAAAGAAAATATGCAATGGATATTATTTCCTACCTGAACCCTAATTTCATAAAGACCATTGGTTTTTCAAAGTGTTTGAAATAAATTTCAGGGATACGATTAATGCTTTCAATAATTTCCAAGATCCAAAGAATTTTCTTCTGCACCTTTCAAGTGAGGCTGTCGTAAAATTCACGAAAATATTCTTTGAAAAAAAATAGTACGTTTTCTTTCCACCAATCAAAGATAAGGAACTACTACAAATGTGTTGATAAGTCATTTGATTTGTTTTTCTTTTTTCACTCAACCATTAGCGTTTATGTCAGTTTAATTACAGGTTATTTAACGGGTTTCCTCTCGACCTTAAAGTTATGCAAGCCTGTACAAATAGCAAATACCTTGTAGGGATATTCGTTTTTTCTCAACCTGCATTCGTCTTTAACAATCCTGTACCTTTTTGTGCTACCGATAGCATGTTCTACCATGACCCTTACTGTTGATATTGCCCTATTTTCATCTTTTTGGGCTTGTGTCAAGTCTTTTCCCCTTGGCTTTTTCTTGGGTTGGATAATCCTGATGCCATCGGGGGCAAAACCTTGGTAGCCCGTGTCCTGCAATAGTATGATTTTTGCCATTGCTTTGCCAAGTACGCCCAAGTACTGTTCATCTGCAATCTTTTTATCGTGCGTTGCACCGCTTACAGTGGCACCCACGAACAGTATCAGGCATAGCGTGCTAATAATCACCCCGTTTTTCAACGTGTGTTTTTTCTTTTTGCCACTGTAGTTCTCTTTTTGTTCCTCATCTTCCACTGGGCGTGGTATTTCCCGCTCCGTTCCATCGTGCATCAGCACCATTTCACCCTCTACAGCTAATTTTTCCGCAAGCCCCTCCGCAGTTGTTGCTGGCATTGCACAGGCATCTTCAAGTGCATCTTGCAGCACAACTGTCAGGCGGGTGCATAAAAGTTTTTCGCTTTTTAGTGAAAAAATACCCTACTATAACCCTGCCCGCCACTTATCCCAAAAAGCCGGAACAAACACCCCCAGGGGCAAGAAGATGGGATGCAAAACGAGGACACTTATA
>NZ_JBKHKJ010000025.1:0-84216 GCF_046546515.1 Parasediminibacterium schistidii
ATAAAACATGGTAAAACTTTTGCTGCAATTATAGGAGTTATCATTATCACAAAAGCACTGAAAATAAAAAAAGAGTTTAAAGAAATTGGCGATATAAAGAAAGTATTATTCTTCTTTTTCTTTTCTTCGTGAAAGTTTGAGTCTTCGAGCATTTGTGGCTAAAAAATACTAGTCGAAATAATTTTAAATAATATAAAATGAACCTCAATAATTACACCATCAAAGCGCAGGAAACCATACAGGCTGCGCAGCAAGTGGCTTTCAATAATGGAAACCCCAATGTTGAAACCAATCATTTGCTAAAAGCGCTACTGAACGACCAGGATAGTAGCATTGATTATTTAATCAAGAAAAATTCTGTTAACACCACACTTATCCAAACAAAATTGGATGAGAGCATTAAACGTTTGCCAAAGAGCAGCACAGGCGAACCAGCCCAAAATATTGGCAGGGATTTGAACAGTGTTTTCTTAAAAGCAACCAATTCTATCAGCCGCTTTAAAGATGAATTTGTAAGTGTAGAACATTTACTATTGGGATTACTGGAAGTGAACGATGATACAGGCAAAATTTTAAAAGACGCAGGGCTTACTGAAAAAGGGCTAGTAGCTGCTATTACTGATTTACGAAAAGGTAGTACAATAAACTCCCAGTCAAGCAATAACCAGTTTAATTACTTGCAGAAATACGCAAAGAATCTAAACGACTTAGCCCGTCAAGGAAAGCTGGATCCTGTGATTGGGCGTGATGAAGAAATAAGGCGGACATTGCATATCCTTACGCGCAGGAGTAAGAACAACCCCATCTTGGTGGGTGAACCAGGCGTAGGTAAAACAGCCATTGCTGAAGGGTTGGCTATGCGTATTGTTAATGGGGATGTGCCAGAGAACCTGAAAAACAAAATCATTTTTGCCCTGGATATGGGCTTGTTGATAGCAGGTGCCAAATACAAAGGTGAATTTGAAGAACGCTTGAAAGCCGTAGTAAAAGAAGTAGGCGAAAGTGATGGACAATTTATTTTGTTTATTGATGAGATACATACGCTTGTAGGTGCAGGTGGCGGCGAGGGCGCCATGGATGCCGCTAACATCTTAAAACCTGCATTGGCAAGGGGCGAGTTAAGGGCAATTGGTGCAACAACGCTGAACGAGTACCAGAAATTCTTTGAGAAAGACAAGGCCTTGGAGCGCCGTTTCCAAAAAGTATTGATAGATGAGCCTTCCGTGGAAGATGCCGTGAGTATCTTGCGTGGGATAAAAGACAAGTACGAAGCCCACCACCATGTGCAGATAAAAGACGAAGCCATTATTGCGGCTGTTGAATTGTCGCATCGCTATATAACTGACCGTTTCTTGCCTGATAAAGCTATTGACTTGATTGATGAAAGTGCTGCCAAGCTCCGTTTGGAAATGAATAGTATGCCTGAGGAGCTAGACAAACTAGAACGCATCATCCGCCAACTGGAAATTGAAAGGGAAGCCATCAAAAGGGAAAATGATACGGATAAGTTGAAAGAATTATCCCTTCAAATATCTGTATTAAGTGTAGAGCGTGATACCTTAAAAGCCAAATGGAAACAAGAGCGTGAAATAGTTGATAAAATACAAAATGCCAAAGCGGAAATAGACAACCTGAAAATAGCCGCTGAACGTGCCGAACGAGATGGCGATTTTGGCAAAGTAGCCGAGATACGTTATGGCAAGATTAAGACGCAAGAAGAATTTATTGCCGCATCGACTGAAGAACTAGGGAAGTTGAGCGAAAAACGCTTGCTGAAAGAGGAAGTGGATGCAGAAGACATTGCCGAGGCAGTAGCTAAAGTAACAGGCATCCCACTGCGAAAAATGCTGCAAAGCGAAAGGGAAAAACTGCTTAACCTGGAAGACGAACTACATAAAAGGGTTGTTGGGCAGGAAGAAGCCATTACTGCCGTGGCAGATGCCATCCGCAGGAGCAGGGCTGGGCTGCAAGACCCTAAAAAACCGATTGGTTCATTTATATTCCTCGGTACTACGGGCGTCGGTAAAACAGAATTAGCAAAGGCTTTGGCAGATTACCTATTTGACGATGAAAACATGATGACCCGTATAGACATGAGCGAATACCAGGAAAAACATTCTGTTAGCCGCTTGGTGGGTGCGCCTCCAGGATATGTGGGTTACGACGAAGGCGGGCAATTGACGGAAGCCGTTAGGCGCAAACCGTACAGCGTAGTGCTATTGGATGAAATAGAAAAAGCGCACCCTGATGTATACAATATCTTACTCCAAGTATTAGACGATGGCCGCCTAACTGACAATAAAGGACGTGTGGTGAATTTTAAAAACACCATCATCATCATGACCAGCAACATGGGTAGCCAATTGATACAGGATGCTTTTGAGGATGTAACAGATGCCAACCGGGATGAGGTAGTAGACAAGCTGAGAGACGAAGTAACCTCCCTCCTACGCCAAACCATACGCCCAGAGTTTTTGAATAGGATAGATGAAATAATCATGTTCCAACCGCTGATGCGCAAGGAAATAAAAGGCATCATCAACATACAGTTGCAGCAACTGAAAAACATGGTTGCCAAAAATGGTATTGAGTTACAATACACCGATTACCTGTTGGATTACCTGTCAGAAAACGGCTACGATCCACAATTCGGTGCAAGGCCGCTGAAAAGGCTCATCCAAAAAGAAATAATCAACCAGTTGAGCAAAAAAATACTGGGCGGCAGTATAGACAAAACAAAACCTGTATTGGTAGATGTGTTCGATAATGTGCTGGTGTTTAGGAATGAGGATGCGGCAGTGGTTGCATAAGATGGTTATTTAATGATAAAGCCGGGAGTGTTTGCTTCCGGCATTTTTTTTATTTTTCTTTCAGCCAATACGAATCCTGATGAGTATTGAATATCCTAAGGATATTAATAGTTAGGGCTGTTGTATCACAAATGAAAAAAAATTAAGTACGGAAACTTTGGCAGCAATTTAGCCCTAACATTTTTATACCTATAGGAGTATGCAACGGGCAATTTTGAAATTTCTACAATTGCATCATCTACTTCATCTGCAAACCTAAAACCAAGATTAGGGGAAAGTTCATTATAATAGTCTAGTGCGTCTTGAATATCGGATAATGCTAAAGTACTAATATTAACCGTGTACAACATTATGCCTGCTTAAAATTATTTTTTACGCTTTCCCATTTAACACCATAATTAGGGTTAGCAGAAATTTTCGCCAGCTCATCATCCAACGCATCCCTTTGCCATTGGGGCAGCCCTTCATTTTCTGCTTGTATACTTTCAACTGCATCACTCTTAATCAAATCCTCAATTAATGACGTAGCATATTCTTTTTTTATTTTCAGGTGGTATATTGCTTCCATTTTATTTCGAATTAAGTGGGCTATTTTCCAAAAATAAGAAAAAATTATTAGCTACTCAATACTTCATACACTTTTATCTGCGATTCCAGCATTGCCTGCGCTACTCTCCCATTTGCCTTTAATGCTAAGAGGGCATTTGTCAATAAACTATGTGTAAATGCTTTTCTGTAGGCAGCTTCTTGCTCATTTATTGGTGACTGCAAAGACAAACGGTATGCCAGTTGCATCGCATTAGTTGCCTGCTCCTGTTTTTGTTGCATAGCCGCCAATCGCTGCCTTGCATAGTATAACTTTCTCTGGTTTTGCTGTACCTGATAGTCTGTTTGCTTTTGCAGTAATGCCTCTTCCTCATCTGACTGCTGCTTTACCAATGCGGCTATTTCGTCAGTTAAATCTTCCTTTTCTTCTTTCAGCAATGGGGCTAGCTTTAGCATGGCCCGAGTTGGCAGCTCCCGTTTGTCGGTTTCTGCCTGAGCAAGGGTGCTGCGGGCAATGGAAAGGTAAAAAGCCAGTTGCTCCTGTTGAAGACCATATTTCTCACGAAGTTCTTGTATCCAGTTCATGGTAAATGATAGTTTTAAGATTAGTAAGTTGATTTTTAAGCAAAGCTGAAACATTTTTTCTGAAACATTTTAAAATGTTTCAGAAAAAATGTTTCAAGAACAAACAGTCAAATTTAATTAAGGTCAGTTTTATATTTTAGTTATTCAGTGGAGGATGTACAATATTGAAAATATTTTCAGCAATCATTTGGATTTTCGGGTTCTATGACTTCAATATTACATTTCTAGTTCAGAATCTAAAGTTATATAGAAAATACATCCAATTGAACAATTTAAAAAAAACCGAATGCTTTGCTATTAACTCACCTTACGCAGACCTATGCACAAAGTCAATGTTTACAATGGTTGCAGAAGTATTAATGTAGTTTTCATCATCTCCTAAAACCCTTGATAAACCTACAATTGTTAATAAAGATGCGTAAAATCAGTAATTTATATTTTTCCCCATCATGGGGGAAATTTTGGGTACCCATGGGGGAATATTTCCCCCATATAGGATTTTTGTTTTGGGCTATATACCTATCCATGCCAACTTTACATTAAAAGAGGAACTATGGCATCTTAGCCTTGCCTCCGCATCGGATGTTAGTTGGCTTAGGAAAATGATAATCCACCATCAAAATCTTATCGGTTTCTTATCAATAAATTATCAGTTTATTATCATAAAACTATTATTTCATTTTCAATAAATTATCATAAAATTCACTTAAATTATTATAAAAAATGAGGCTCAAAAAAACAAAAAAAATTGAATATCAATGAGTTATAGGTAAAAAGGTAAATAACAAAAAAAAATAAACCACCGAAAAACAAAAAATAAACCAGTTCAAAGCTACTTATAAATAAAAAAGGCCAACAAAAAGCGAAGATTTAAAATACACCCTCATTATTCCCAATTCTTCAATAATTCATTGTCAATTGTGAATTATTTTCCTTATTTTAGAGCTGGTGAACAAGCACGGTGCCAAAAGTTCTTTTATTCATTAAAAAAAACAGCAAATGAAATCATTATCACAAACTTGGTTTGCAGACGGCTACATTGATTTTGAATTGAAAAAATACACGCTACTAGCCTACCTGCAGGAAATTAATGGTTGCTTCAACCAAAATAAGTTGTATCCTCAACTTGCCGATTTAATTTTTCATTACAACAACCTTGTAGCCTTCAGGGAAAATAAAAAATACCTGCAGGAGCAATTCCCAAAGCGGCTTACTGGTGTGCAGATACAACAATTGCAAGTGCTGTACGAAAGCATGATAGAAGATGACAGCATGATGAGCGAGCTGCAGGCTATTATTAATTATTCTGCCCATAAAATGAAAACCACCATTAGCAGTGGCACAGAAATTTATGAGTTTGTGGAAGATAAGCTGAATATTGAGCCGATAGGTCTGGTGCCACTGGATCACAGCGAGGGGTATTTTTTCTTGTGCGAAGGGAAAGGAAATACCCGTGTGTACCAATACAGGCTAAGTATTTTTGAAAAGCACGATGAAAAGTACCGCAGCATCAAAACAGATTTTATTGATACTTGGCAACGCACCATGGCAAATAGCTATCAGAACATAAAAGCAGCATTGATCCGGAACCGGGGTTTTATGCCCAACCCAGCAGTATATGCTGTAGAAACACCACTTAGCCTGCCTATTGAAGAAACATTGCTGCCGATCGCCAAGCGTAGCTTAGTTAGGTATATTACGCAGAACGCACCTAATGCTGGGTGTTGAGCAAAGGACTGTCCATAAAGCAATGTTATGCATAAAAGCCACCCGATAAGCAACTGATGCTTAGCAATGTTGTAGAAATAACTTTCACATTATTGAAGGCAAATATCATGGCTAAAGCCATTTTGCGGTGTCCATTTCACCCCAGCCTAATGGCATGGGGTTATTGTTAATACCATTAATAGCTTTATTTAGCCTGCTGTAGATAACTCTATGCCTTTAGGCTGGGGATACAAGTGGTGTTAATCAGCCTTTAGCCATGACAAGATATTACTTACATTGAACCCAGATTTTGCAATTGAAATCTATTGCAAGCCCCAACTACTTCAATCACAAGCACTTGCTGGAATTTTTGGCTTTACAATAATTTACTATGTTTTCAGCCAAAAAAATCGGCTCAAATGCTTGTATTTATTGTATTTGAGCCTTTTATAACGAGGTAAACTGCAAAATCTGGGTTGAAGGAAGTTATTTTGACAACTTAATTTAGTTGTTTGTCGTTTCCTTTTTGTTAACTTATTTTTATCCACGTCTCCCAGTTTCGAAAGCTATTATTAAAAAAAGCCCTATTTTTAAAGTTTTTGCAAGTGTTGGTTAACACTAGTTTTTTCATTAAAATTTTTACATGATAGCTACCAAAGAGGCGTCGCTTTTTCAAAACTATTTCAATACTAGTTATTCGTATAATGAGTTATTGGGAGAAGATGGGAACCTACGCCCTCACTGGCAAACTTTTTTTAATTCATTTGAGAAGCTGGGACCAGCAGAAATACAGGAACGCAGGCAGGATATACTCCGCTTCCTGAAAGAAAACGGCGTTACTTATAATATTTATGGCGACCCTTCTGGTCTTAACCGCCCATGGAACCTTGATTTAATTCCTTTTCTGGTTAGTAAACCAGAATGGTCCATTATTGAAGCTGGCTTGGTACAGCGTGCCGAATTGTTCAACCTGATACTAAAAGATATTTACGGCTCGCAGCAATTGATTAAAAATGGGCTGTTGCCTATAGAGCTTGTTTATAACCACCCTGGTTTTTTGCGTCAATGTGCTGGCATACCTTTAACAGGCAACCATCATCTTATATTATATTCTGCCGATATTGCCCGCAGCCCCGATGGAAAAGTTTGGGTATTGAACGACAGGACACAAGCCCCATCCGGATCCGGCTATGCGCTGGAAAATAGGATGGCAATGGCTAGGATATTGCCCGAGCTGTTCGAAGGGCTAAAAGTGAAACAATTAACCCCTTATTTCAACGACCTTCGCGATGCGCTAACCGCAATGGCACCCACTCAGAAACAGCCACGGGTTGTTATCCTTACGCCAGGCCCACGCAACGAAACCTATTTTGAGCATTCTTACTTATCGTCTTACTTGGGTTATACCCTTGTGCAAGGCGATGACCTGATGGTGAAAGACAGCATCGTTTGGCTGAAAACCATAGGTGGATTGGAAAAAGTGGATGTAATTTTAAGGCGGGTAGATGATGTGTATTGCGACCCATTGGAGTTGAAAGAAGACTCGCACCTAGGCGTTGCTGGGCTTTTGCAGGCCGTAAGAAGCAGGAACGTTACCATTGCCAACCCGCTTGGCAGCGGCATTTTAGAAAACCCTGGCATAATGCCTTTCCTGCCAGCTATTGCAAAATACTATTTTCAAAAGCCATTGATTTTGCCCAATATTGCTTCGTGGTGGTGTGGGCAGCCCAAGGAGATGAAGTATGTGCTGGAAAATATCCCTACCTTAATCATTAAAAGGATTTACAGGGATTCTGACACTAGCACATCCATAGATGGTAGCACGCTGAACGCAAAAAGGATACAGGACTTAAAAGAACAAATAAAAACACATCCTTATTTATTTGTTGGGCAGGAAAAAGTTTCTTTTTCATCTACCCCTTCCCTATCAGACAAAAAAGTAGAACCGAGAAATGCCCTGTTCAGAAGTTTTTTGGTAAGCAACAACGATACTTACACCGTGATGAAGGGTGGGCTTACCCGTACTGCCAGCGATGCTGGCAATATGGTAATATCTAACCAACTTGGCGGTTTTAGCAAAGACACTTGGATTATAAACCCAGATGGCGAGGCACAAACAGGGATGCAGTTCCAAGGTGGTGGCGGTGCTCAATTTCAATCAATGGGCGGCTGGCAAGGGCAGGCAGGGGCATTTTCCCAGTCGCAAATGCAATCTCCAATAGAGATGCAAGGCGGCCAAGCAGCAGCCCTACAAATACCTACCTTAAAAAATATTTTGCCCAGCCATACTGCCGAGAACCTATTTTGGGTAGGCAGGTATGCAGAGCGTTTTTTGGGCAATGCCCGGTTCCAGCGTACCGTGATGCAAGTAATTACCGAAGGCAACCGCTTGCAATTTGACAGCGACCGGGAAACAGAGCAAACATTGCTGATGGCATTAACGCACTATACCTGCACCTACCCTGGATTTGTGGGCGATACTGGAAAGGCAAAACTGGAAAACCCATGGAAAGAACTGTCGTCCATGATGTTTGACATTAGTAGAAGTGGGGGACTTATGTACAATTTCACTTTGTTTAGCCGATCGGTAAATGCGGTGAGAGACCACTGGAGCACAGATACTTGGCGGGTATTGAGGAGCATGGAGGAACATTGGGCAGAGGCCGAAAGCGTGCACCTTACTCATTTTAAAATGATGGCCATGCTGGATGATTTAATCACCTCCATGGTTGCTTTTATCGGGCTGAACAGGGAAAGTATTTCAAGAGAGCAAGGGTGGGTAATTTTAGACACTGGACGGAAAATAGAACAAAGCCTCCTGCTGGTAAATATGCTGCGTGCCACATTAGTAAACAAGCACGATGAGCAAGTATCCTACAACTTGCAGGAAGCTATTTTAAAAAGCAATGAATCGCTGGTTAATTACCGCTATAAATATAAAATACACCTTCAGTTACCTTATGTGTTAGAATTGATGCTGCTGGATGCAAACAACCCACGCTCGCTTGTATACCAGGTTTTCAGGATAAAGAAATACTTGGAAAGTTTGCCTAAGCCCCAAAATAATAATGGAAATATGCCAGAATACTTACGGTTGATAACAGATGTATATGACCAACTAAAAGCGGCTGACAAAAACACACTTTTGGCATTGGGCAAGAACGAGGCTACTTACGAAAAGCTGGATATTTTCCTTTCGGATATGTTTACACTATTGGCATGCATACCCAACGCCATTTCCAAAACATATTTTAAACACACGCAAACACAACGGCAATTGTTTACAGCCGATAAAATTGCGTAATAGATTTTTATCACCATGAATTACAAGATTGTACATAAAACACAATACATATACCACGAGCCAATAAGCCTTTGCCACAACATTGCGCGGCTTACGCCCCGTAGTACCAATAGGCAGGAATGTAAAAAGTCAACGATTACCATTGACCCTGTACCGGATGTAATGAACGAATTTGAGGATTTTTTTGGCAATAAAGTGGTCTATTTTGCCATACAGCAAGAGCATAAGTCATTGCTGGTAACAGTATCCTCAGAAATAGAACGCCTCCCTGCGGAAACTTTGCAAGGCATAGAAACGTATGGCAAGAAGCCATGGGAGGAAGCTAGGATGCAACTGTATCAGCCACGTTTAGACTATATAGAAGCGCGCCAGTATGTACCAGAAACACCAGCCACCAGCTTTGAAGCGTACATCACAAGCTACACATTGCAGTCATTTACGCCAGGGCGGCCTATTTATGAAGCCGTTTACAACTTGATGGAGCGTATATATAAAGATTTTGAATTTAAGCCAGGTTTTACCACCGTAGCCACGCCTATTTCGGAAGTGATGGCGAAACGCAAAGGCGTGTGCCAAGATTTTGCACATGTTGGCATTGCTTGTATCCGTTCCGTGGGCCTGCCAGCCAGGTACGTGAGTGGCTATATTGAAACCCTACCCCCGCCCGGCGTGGAAAAATTAGTAGGCGTTGATGCTTCCCACGCATGGTTTTCTGTTTTTATCCCCAATATTGGTTGGCTCGATTTTGACCCAACGAACAATGTAATACCCTCGGAGCAGCATATCACCATCGGCTGGGGCAGGGATTATTTTGATATTACCCCTTTAAAAGGCGTAATACTAAGCAGTGGCCCCCATACACTTTCTGTATCTGTTGATGTAAGGAGGGTGGGTGGAAAATGATAGTATTTTTTTTTTTCATTTATAGTCTTTAGAATTTATCCAGCTGGCTGAAAATTTTGTAGAATAGAAAAAGGGTTGCATATTAATTCATTTATCATATTGGGCATGAATCTTGCAAATTAGGTGCTTAGTTCTGTATTAAATAGCATAAATTACTGTTACTTTAGTGATTTTCATTTTTAAAAAATGTAACACTGAGTACTTCAGCACTTAAATAACTTATAAAAGCAGCATGAAAAAATCATCGTTCCTAGTTACCGCTTTCTTATTTTTAGTTAGCATTGTGCAGGCGCAAGGCTATACGCAACAAATTACCAACGTAAAAACACAGGCAAGGATAATGGCCGAAGCTGCCATGAAAAGGGATTACACAACCTTGCTGAAGTATATAAACATTGACGGCTTCCCAAAAGGAAGGCTGAATATCATGACAAAGGCCAAAGCGTTGAAAATTATACAGACTGCCGATTCTCAAATGGTGAAACAGGGTATTGCCATACAGTCTATCAATTTTGGGGATGTGTTGTCTATACTAAAAGTGGGTTTTGAATTCCAATGCACCATGCCGCAAACTACAGAAATGAAAATGCAGGTTGGCAGGGTAATTACGACATCTACATTAATAGGCTTATCGGAAGACAATGGCATTAACTGGACATTTATCGATGCTACAGGCAGAGATAAAATAGAAATGAAAAGGCTAATGCCCAAATTGAGCAGCAAGCTGCAGTTTGCCAAGCAGGAATCGCCCAAGTTTATAAGTCATCAGTAGTAAGTCGTAAGCTGTGAGTACTTTGATTTGGCAACTTTCCAAAAGTTGCGGAGTAATGGACAAAATTGATGCTATTTTCTGAGTTCCAATGCCTTAAAAAACTCATACAATACTTGCCAGTACTGCATTTTAGATGTTTTTTTGTAATCAATATTCTATTGGAAATACTTTGATTGCTTAAAACACAATGCTAGCCTTAATTACAGGGAATTTGAGCATCAATTTTGTCCATTACCCCAAAGTTGCCAAATCTTACTGAATGATTTTATGCACACAGTCATCAGTAGTACGGAACGCATTTGCAAATAAAAAAAGCTACCCAAACAGAGTAGCTTTTCCAAAAAATATAACCAATCAACTATTTTGCATCTGCCATGTCTGGTATCATTTGTACCTTATATGCCCCTGCTTCCAGTTTTGCTTTTGTTTCGCTAAAGGCTTTCAAGGTTTCCTCTATATCTGCATCTGTGTGTGCAGCAGTAGGAATTAAACGGTAAATAATATGCCCCTTAGGGATAACTGGATACACCACTATTGAACAAAAAATATGGTAATGCTCTCGCAAGTCCATCACCATGGCGGTGGCTTCTTCCACGCCGCCTTTCATATAGATGGGTGTTACTACGCTGTTGGTATTACCAATGTCGAAGCCACGTTCTTTTAAGCCAGCTTGCAGTTTCAGGGCATTGGCCCATAGTTTGTCTTTCAACTCAGGCTTGGTACGCAAAAGCTCCAGCCTTTTCAGGTTGCCTATTACAAACGGCATAGGCAGGCTCTTGGCAAATATTTGGGAGCGGATATTATAGCGGATATAATCTACAATTACTTTTGGCCCAGCAAGAAAAGCGCCAATACTAGCCATAGACTTTGCAAAAGTGCTGAAATAGAGGTCTATACCATCCTGGCAACCTTGTTCCTCCCCTGCCCCTGCCCCTGTTTTGCCCAAGGTACCAAAGCCATGTGCATCATCTACCAATAACCTAAATTCAAATTTTTCTTTCAAGGCCACAATTTCAGTCAGTTTGCCTTGGTCGCCAGCCATGCCAAAAACACCTTCTGTTATTACCAAAATGCCACCCGCATTTTGTTTATCAATTAGTTGCGCAGAGCGTTCCAGTTGTTTTTCTAGGTCTTCTATATCATTGTGCTTATATACATACCTATGCCCAGGGTGCAGGCGCAAGCCATCTATAATACAGGCATGGCTTTCTGCATCATATACTATCACATCGTGCCTGCCACATACAGCATCAATAGCACTCATGATGCCTTGGTAGCCATAATTCATTAATATGGCATCTTCTTTTTGCTCAAAAGCCGCCAACTCTGCCTCTAGCTGCTCATGGAAGTTGCTATTGCCGCTCATCATCCTGGCACCCATTGGGGTGGCAAGGCCGTACTCGGCAGCCGTGTCGGCATCTATCTTCCTTATTTCGGGGTGGTTTGCAAGGCCTAAGTAATTGTTCAGGCTCCATACAATCATTTCTTTCCCACGGAATTTCATCCGGTTGCCAATTGCGCCTTCCAGCTTGGGGAATGCAAAATAGCCATGTGCCCTTTCCCTATGCTGCCCTATGGGGCCGTAATTCTTAATTAACCTTTCAAAAATATCTGCCATATTCTATAATACCTGTTTTGCACTTTTCAAACGCTATGGAATAGCAGCTAAAAGCTGGTGAGAAAAAGAACCTAGGCCATGCCCCGGCAACAATGCGTGCAAAAATAAGCTATACAACTGTATTGGTTGAAGTAAATTATATCAAGGCCAGTTATTACTGCACCCAGACCTCCACGGTTTGCATTAATAGCTACCATTGTTCAACCCATGCTAGGAGCAAGTATCCAATTAAAGCCGTCTAATGCGCCAACACAAAACTTTTGGCACGGTATTGCATGATAGTTTATAGATAAAAAAATATTTACAAAAAAAAAACGAATTATGAAAAAAGTAATGGCAATATTGATGGCAGGTAGTTTATTTGTAGCTTGCAAATCGAACAGGGATACTGAAGTAATGCAGGCTAGGCAAATGGCAGTTGATTCGATGGCTGCTGTGTCGGACAGGCAAAAGGCAGTTGATTCGATGAGTGGGCTGGCTGTGCAAAAACAACAAGTGATAGACTCTCTGAATGTGGCAGCTACCCAAAAAGCAAGCATTAGAACTGAACGGGTACACGAACGCAGGACAGAACGCACTACAGAAGCATCTCCTACAGGAAATGGTAACACCACAACCACTACTACTACCACGCAAGCTACCCAAACAACAGTAGCCCCTGCAAAAAAGAAAGGACTTAGTGGTGCCGTTACGGGCGGTCTTGTTGGTGCAGGTGTTGGTGCCATTACAGGTGCAATGATAGATGGGCGGAAAGGCGAAGGCGCTATTGTGGGCGGCTTAATTGGCGCAGCGGCAGGTGCAGGCACAGGTGCCATAATAGATGCTAAGAAAAAGAAGAAAGCAGCGGCAGATGCAGCTTTGCAGCAACAGCAGCAGTAAAATATAAATTCCAATAATAAAAAATCCCCTTGACATTTAGGTCAAGGGGATTTTTTATGGGCAATATTTTCTACAATTTTTATCAATAAATAGCTGCTGCATAATTTTACGATTGGAAATAAGCTTTTTATCATTAATCTTGCTAAGTAAACACATAAATAAAAATAGAAACAAAAATAAGTTTGAAACAGCATACAACACCAAAAGCCCACTGTTTAAATTTGTACATGTAAACGATAATTTTGAATGAACCTTTCTTTTGAAAAAAAAATATTCCTAATATTTATATGCTTGCTTGCCGCAACTGTATTAGCTGGCGTTTATACCTATAAAAACAGCAATGCAACCCAAGCAACGAATTTTTGGGTAAAACACACGGAAGAGGTGCTGTACCGGTCAGAAAAAACACTTTCTGCCATTAGGGACATAGAATCGGCAAGCAGGGGGTTTATACTTACTGGCGATACTTCTTTTTATAAATTGGACAAAAAAAACTACGACAGTATATATGCCAATATCTCGATACTGAAATCATTAACCAAAGACAACCAACAACAGCAGCGGCGTATAGATTCCATTGCAAACTCTACTACTTGCAGGCTAAGGCTATTAGGCGAAATTTCTGAATATAAAAAACTACACAATACAAACCTAGCAGAAGCAGCCATTGCTACGCAAGTAAAAAACGGCAAGCGGTGCATGGACGAAATTGCCACGCACATTAATGGGATACAGCAAGAAGAAAACAAGTTATTGATATTGCGGGAAGAAGCTAATGCAAAAAGCCTTCATCAATTTTACTACACATTATATGCCTTGCTAGGGTGCATCGGCATTTTATTTATACTTGCCTGGTGGTGGATAGGCATAAACATTAAAACTAGGAAAAAGAATGGTGTAGAGCTGCTGAATGCAAAAAAATTCCTAGAAGCCATTAATAACCTTACCCGTATTGGACATTGGGAAATAGATATGCGTCAAGAAAAAATATTCTTGTCAACCATTACAAGCGAAGTATATGAACTGCCAGCTTTTTATCAACTGGGCATTGCAGAAATGCTGGGCTTTTATAAGGAAGGCGAAAGCAGGGACACCATTGAGGAAGCCTTTAAAAATGCGCGAGAAAAGGGGATAGCATTTGATTTGCAATTGCAGATAGCAACGTTTAAAGGCAAAGGGCGCTGGGTAGAGATGAAGGGCGTAGCCGAATTTGCTAAAGGAAAATGCGTAAGGCTTTATGGAACCTTACAGGACATAAGCACCATTAAAAAGCGGGAATACCTTTTTATAGAAAACGAGGCTTTGCTCACAAACTTATATGGCAACACGCCCATGCTGGTAGGGCTGGTGGAAATTGAGGGCAACGACATACTGCACATTAAAATGAACAAATGGGGGGCAGCCTACATGGGCAAAGCTGAGGCTGAAATAAGTAACCGGTATGGCAGCGAACTGGGTAGCCCACAGGAAACCCTTGACTTGTGGATTGGTTATTTCAAAGAAGCAGAACGGCTGGGCAAACCCTTGAAACTTGAATATGAACGCATAAAAGATGGCAAGGCCTATTATTTTAAGGGGATGGCTGCTTACATAGGTATTAACGAAGCTGGCAAAAAAAGATACGCCTACTTATCGGAAGACATTAGCCCCCAGAAGTACATTGAACTACAACTTTTGCAAAGCGAGGAGCAATTCAGGGGTACATTTGAAAATTCCGCCATTGGCATTGCTATTGTTTCACTTACTGGGCAATGGATAGACGTAAACCCTAGTGTTTGCAATATTGTGGGCTATACTAAAAAAGAACTGTTAAGCCTTACTTTCCAGGACATTACCCACCAAGATGATTTAGAAGACGATCTTGGCAATGTAAACGCCTTGCTTGAAGGGCGAAGCAACAATTACACATTGGAAAAGAGATACCTGCACAAGGATGGCTCTGTTGTTTGGGTGTTGTTAACCGTTTCCTTATTGAGGGATGCAGCCAACAAGCCTGTTCACTTTATATCCCAAATTATTGACATCACTAGCAAGAAAAAGTCTGAGGAGCAGGTAATGCGGTTGGTGTCTGATTTGAATGCCGTGCTGAATGCCACTACCGAGGTATCTATTATAAGCACAGACCTTGTGGGCAATATCAACCATTTTAATAGAGGTGCAGAAAATTTGCTTGGCTACACAGCAGCAGAAATGGTGGGCAAGCAAACGCCGGAAATCATACATTTAAAGGAAGAGGTAGAAGCCAGGAGCCAGCAACTATCTACTAGGTTTGGCAGGGAAATCAAGGGCTTCGATGTTTTTGTGGAATACAGCAGGCAAGGCAGGTTCGAATCGAGGGAATGGACATACCGGAGGAAAAACGGCAGTACATTTACTGTGCAACTGGTAGTTACCCCCAAAATAAGCGATACAGGCGAAATAATCGGCTTTTTAGGCGTAGCTGTAGATATAAGCCGCATAAAAAACATTGAAAAACAGCTTAAAGAAAGCGAGCTAAAATTCCGGACACTCTTTGCCCTTTCGCCCGTGGGTTTTGTACTGAAAGACTTGGAGAGCGGCAACTATGTGGACTTTAACGATGCATTTTTAAAAGACATAGGCTTTAGCAGGAACGAACTACTTTCAAAAAGTTACCTGTCCATCACTGTCAATGGTCAAGAAGAAGTAAGATTGCTGGCTGGCCTGAAAGACAAAGAGCATTACGGGCCAATAGAAATGGAATACATAAAAAAAGATGGCACCCACTACACGGCATTGAAGAATGGCGTGAAAATAATAGACAGTACTGGCAACGAGCTTGTATGGGCAGTGATTCAGAACATTACCGAACTAAAAGAAAAGGAAAAGGAATTAAAGCAACTAGCAGGAGAAATAGAGGCAAGGAACAAAGAACTAGGCAACATAAACCAAGAATTGGAACAATTTGCTTACGTAGCCTCGCACGACTTGCAGGAACCCTTGCGGATGATTACAGGCTTTATTAGCCTCCTACAAAAAAAATACAGCGACGTACTGGACGACAACGGGAGAAAATACCTAAGCATTATTGTGGATGGCGCCGTAAGGATGCGTACTATTATTACAGATATACTGGATTATTCTAGGTTGAACAAAGCCGAAGCAGAGCATACACCAGTAGATTTGAACAGGATACTAAAGGAAATTGCCCAGGTGCATTTATCTGGGATACAAACCCCGTTGCCATTAATTGAATTGGACAATATGCCTACCATAATTGCCGACAAAACAGCTATGCAGCAGCTATTTTCAAACCTAATTAGCAATGCCTTGAAGTACCAAGTGCCTGGCACCCAACCAATTGTAAAAATAAAAGCACAGGATAATGGGGCTAGCTGGCAATTTTCAGTTGCTGACAACGGCATAGGGATACTACCTCAGTTTTATGACAAGGTATTTGCGGTTTTCCAAAGACTTCATAGCAAGGAAGAATACGCTGGCACAGGAATTGGGCTGGCTATCTGCAAAAAAATTGTTCAGAACCATCATGGCGAAATATGGATTGAGCCAACAATGGGTGGGGGCGCAACATTTTTATTTACTATTTCAAAAAAATAACATTAATTTTAAGTCCAATTTTTAATTTATGCCAATGAATTCCATACATATTTTGCATGTAGAAGATAGCGAAGCAGATATTTTATTAATGCAGGACGCAATGGAAGAATTGCACTTGGCTCATCATATAGAAGTAGTAAGAAACGGGTATGAAGCTATACAATTTTTGGAAAAAAAAGGGGATTACCAAGACAAATTCACGCCTGATTTAATTCTTTTGGATATTAATATGCCCTTGATGGATGGGCACGAACTATTGGAATTCATTAAAAAGAATCCAAGAACAAAACATATACCAGTACTGATGCTTACCACATCGTCGTCCCAGACAGATATTATGAAGTCTTACCAAGAGTATGCAAACAGCTATATTGTAAAACCGCACAATGTGGACGATTTTGCAAGTGTAGCAAATGCTATAGAAAGCTTTTGGATGAAAGTGGCCTCTTTGCCTGAAAACCTAAGGTATTAGGAGGAAGTTTATTGATACTGGTACACTACTTTTCCTACAAATTGATTTTGTTTGCTATAGCAGTTTTCTGTTTGCCTTAGCCCATTTTCGTTGTAATCGTACCTCCAAGTCAAATGATCGGTTCCACCTTTTATTGACTGAATCATTTTAACTACTTTTCCATCGGCATCATATTCATATATAAAATCTGGCAATAGTTTCCTTGCCATACTGTTGTACCTTACCACATCGGTAAGCAAGCCAGCATCGTTGTAGTAGTAATAGTAATTTTCTGTTATTTGCCCATTTTTCTGCCATTTTTCTTCTGCTAAATACCCTTTTTCATCGTAGGTAAAAACAATACGCATCGTGTCGTGGCCGCTTTTTATCCTTAGCATTTGGCTGGGAATATTATGCTCGTTGTACTGCCAAATATGGATTTCACTATTATTTGTTGCAGTAACAGCCGTGTCGGATGAATTGGTAGCAATCGAGGCAATACTACCATTGCGGTTGTAAGTATAAACAGTGGTGGTTTCCACGGTTGTTTGGTCTTTAACATTGCTGCTTATAGAATTCATTAATTTGCCATTGGCATATTCATTTACCAAAACGGTTGTGGAGCTACCTTGTATTGCCGTTTTGGTTACTATTTTTTTGCCATCCCCCTTAATGGTTTGTTCTATGCTGAAGCCAGGAGTTATTTCTTCATTGGGGTCGTAACCAACGGCTTTCACCTCTTTTATTTTTTTTGATACTAACAATTTATATTGCTGGGCGCTTTGCTGCTGGGCAACTATGTCGGTAAAATAATATTGCCCATGAGCAGATATGGCAAGGCTACAAACGATTAAAAACAATACAAATTTCATAAGTCCAGTCTATAAATTTGTTCAAAATTAACCACTGTTGCCGCAATTTCCTAAACAGATTATTTTAAGGCAATGCCCTACCCTCGAAATCAATAGGTCATTAGTTTTGATTTGCCGTATTTAATAAGCCTTTTTTCTAATAACTCATAAGAAAGTATAGAAAGCCCTATTGTTAGTATAATCCTTGCAAGGTTGTTTATGTAATTTATAGAAATTAATTGGCTACCACAAATTATCTTCGCCCGAAACTGCTACAACATGAAGATAGGGATATTAGGAGGCGGGCAACTGGGAAGGATGCTTTTGCAAGCTGGGGTTAATTATATTGCCGAGACTTATGTTTTAGAAAACGATGAAAACTGCCCCTCCGCACACTTGTGCAATCACTTTATAAAAGGAAACATTCAAGATTTTGACACTGTGTATCATTTTGGCAAAAATTTGGATGCGATTACCATTGAAATTGAATCGGTAAATGTGGATGCCTTGGAAATCCTGGAAGCAGAAGGCGTGAGGGTTTACCCATCACCTGCTGCATTGCGTATTATTAAAAATAAAATATACCAAAAACAATTTTACAAACAAAACGAAATACCGACAGCCGATTTTAGCGTTACGCAAAGCAATAGTGATTTGCTAAACAACCATCTTTATTTTCTGCCTGCTGTTCATAAACTAGCCGAGGGAGGATATGATGGCAAAGGTGTACAAATATTGAATGATTTTAAAGACTTGGAAAAAGGTTTTGACCAACCCTCTGTACTAGAAAAACTAGTGGCAATACACAAGGAAATTGCCATCATCATTGCCATGAACGACAAAGGCGAAACGGCTATTTATCCCGCAGCAGAAATGATATTCGACCACCGACTAAATCTTTTAGACTATCAAATTTCGCCTGCATTGTTGCCAAAAGAACTGACGTGGAAAATAGAAGCCATAGCAAGGCGGATTGTAAAAGAATTAAAAAGTCCAGGCATATTTGCAGTAGAATTATTTATAGACAAAAACAATGAGGTATTGGTAAACGAAGTAGCCCCTCGCCCACATAACAGCGGCCACCACACTATAGAAGCAAATTATTGCAGCCAATACGATATGCTTTGGCGTATTTTGTTACAACTGCCTCTTGGCAACACGGCTGCCATACAGCCATCGGCCATTGTAAATATAGTTGGCGCAGACGGTCATACAGGCGAGGCCATTTACAATGGCCTGCCCGAAGTACTGCAAATGGGCAATGCCTGGGTGCATCTTTATGGGAAAACACAAACAAAGTCTGGCCGCAAAATGGGGCATGTAACCATCATGAGCAACGAATATAACGAGCTAACACATAAAGCAAAAAAAATAAAGCAACTACTGCAAGTAACTGCTAGCTAATGCCAATTATGCCATTTTTCGTTTTAGGCTTACTACTTCTTCCTGCAGGTTGCTTACCATGCCCGCTAGTTGGTTTACATCCCAACGCTGCACCATATTTGCTTTTTGCAAAATGAAAACGGCTTTCCATATTTCCAGCACATCCTCTTCGTTCACATTGTATGGCTCGTAAATAGGATTGTCGCTAACTAAAGTAAGTTTGTTTTTCAAGCGATTATTTTTCATTATCCGCTTATACACAATGCCCTCATTTTTCGATAGCACTACATAGCTATTGCTATTTTTCACATCGTCCATCTTTTCCACCTTCTCCCCTACTATCACGCTGCCGCTTGGGGTAGGCAACATGCTATCGCCCACAATTTCAAATGCCCTGTATTGGCCTGGGGCAAGCATAGGCAGTGTAAAAGTGTTTAGTTCATCTACAAAGTCCGGGTCGGCATAGCCAGCCAAATAACCTGCAGCTGCTTTTACCGGCACAAACTGTATCACAGCTACTTCTGCACCCATTTTCATTTTCCTACGTTGTTCTATATAGTTTTCTGTTTTAGAAGCACTTAAATCCTGCAGTAGCAATTCATCCAAGCTAAGTTTAAAAAAAATACTTACTGCTTCCAATACTTCCAGCTTAGGCTCGGCTCTTTCTTCTTCATAAGCACCTAAAAGGGAGCGTTTTATTTTCAGTTTGTTCGCAAATTCTTCCTGAGTCCATCCTCTTAGTTTCCTTAGGTAACGCAAATTTTTTCCAGCAAAACTCATAACATCTAATTTAATTAGATGCAAATTACTAATAAAATTAGTTTTACAACAAAATATTTTTTGGAAGCAATAAAAAGGCCATTCATTTATCCAAAAAACAAACTGTTACACGTTCTTGTTTTACAAACGTGACAAAAGTCTAGCAAAAAAATGCTTGTTTATATTTCAATACTTCCCTATTTTTAAACCCTATGAAAATGTTCAACAAGCATACCCTTTTACTATTCGTAGCTATACTATGCATCAGTATTGTTTCAGGCCAAGATAAACCTTCAAATATTGGCGTTGTTTTATGTGGCGCAGAGTTCGGCGAGAAGAAACTGCCTGGCAACCTCTATACAGACTATATATATCCCAACAAACAAGAAATTGATTATTTCGTAGCAAAAGGCTTTACACAGTTTACCCTGCCCTTCAAGTGGGAAAGGGTACAACGTACATTAGGGGGCGACCTGGATTCTGCCGAGGTAGCACGGATGAAAGAATTTTTGGCATCGTGTAATAACAACCATATCAAAGTAATACTTACCCTGCAAAATTTTGCTGTTTATAACAACAATTCAAAAGAACTAACATTAGGTAGCCGTAAGTTATCCAGAGATTTGTATAAGGATTTTTGGAAAAAAATGGCCACTGCATTTTCTGGCTGCACCAATATATATGGCTACGACATCATGAACGAACCAAGGAATATTTTTGGCCGCAAGTGGCGCAAAGCAGCCCAAGCTGCCATAGACGGCATCAGGGAAGCTGACATGAGCACAAGCATTATCATTGACGGGGAAAATGGCAGTTTTGCTTTTGACTGGCCTAGTGAAAACAACAAATTACGAAAACTAAAAGACCCAGCAGACAAGATTATATATGATGCACATTGCTATTTCGACTTTAACCACTCTGGCCAATACGACAACAATTACCAAACCGATTTTAAAACAGATATAGGCATAGACCGCGTAAAACCCTTTATAAAATGGCTGAAAAAGCATAACAAGCAAGGGATTATAGGTGAGTTTGGTGTGCCTCCCAGCGATAAATGGCTGGAAGCAATGGACAAATTTGTGGCATATTTACAAAAAAACGGGCTGGGTGCCAACTATTGGGCTGCTGGCCCTTGGTGGGGCGATTACGCTTTATCAATAGAACCTGCAAACAACACAGACAGGCCCCAAATGAAGGTATTGGGAAAATATTTGAAGCCTGTGGTTATTACACCGTAGCTATTTAAAATAGAGAAATTCATCCGTTTTATAAAAACTGACACGCATCATTTTTTTAGAATATACCAATACTAACTTTGCAAATATTGGTTCATCTATTGGCACATTCAAAATGAATGTCCATTGTTCATCTTCAAAAATTTTGCATGATAACTCCTTCATTACACAAGTTCCACATCCCTGTGATGGGGCTTAGCTACACTATTGATACCCCTTTAAAAGTTGCAAAATTTGGTATTTCATCTGTTATCTCTATAGTAGAAGATGGCTTGATTGAGCAAGTGCGTGAATTGTATAGTAGAGAGGCGGGCATACCCTATGAATTAATACCTACAACTGAATACGACAGCCGAGCCAAACGCATAACAGCTTACCTAAACTTGGTAGATGTATTGATACAAAAGCAAATAGCTACTTTAAAGGCCTTGCCTTTTGAAGCATACAGCGACATTACTACTTATTTTGAATTGTTGCCCGCCGAAAGCCCTGTAAAAGCAATGTATAATGCAATGCTGGAAACAGAAAATAAGGAGGAAAAACTTGTATTGCAGGCAGCATTAAGAAATAAAATAGTTACAGGGGCGGCAGATGTGAACATTATGGCAAAGCTGGACAAAAATAATTATGCCAAAAATGGCGAGTTGCTGCCCACAGAATATTCCGATGCTTTGGCTGGTTTAAGAGGGTTTGCAAACAGTACCTTGCATTCGTCTGTCGTTTTGTCTGCGGGCTATAATCCTAGATTGTACAATTATATTGACCATTTCCCTGATTTTTTGCCCGACGAAGCTGGTAAATTGAAGAAAGGGATTATTTTAAAAGTGAGCGATTATCGTTCCGCACTTACGCAAGGCAAAATATTGGCTAAAAAAGGCGTTTGGGTTTCAGAATTCAGGATAGAAAGCGGGCTAAACTGCGGCGGCCATGCTTTTGCAACGGACGGCCTGCTGCTTGGGCCAATACTTGAAGAATTTAAACAAAACAAAAAAAGCCTCGAAACAGAGCTAACGACCCTATGCAATCAGGCACTTGCCGCAAAAGGGGTACCTATTTTTAAAAGCCCAAGGGAAACTAGAATCACGGTGCAAGGTGGTATTGGCACAGCCAGCGAGGCCAATTTCTTATTAAACTATTACCAAACAAACAGTACGGGATGGGGCAGCCCTTTTCTATTGGTGCCGGAGGCAACTAGTGTTGACCCCAACACCTTGCAAAGCCTTGCCACAGCAGAGCCTGACGATTATTATTTAAGCAATATCTCGCCACTGGGCGTGCCATTCAATAGTTTTAGGAAAGCAACCTCCGAAGCACAGAAAGCACAGCGGATAAGCGAAGGAAGGCCAGGCAGCCCTTGCGTAAAGAAAATACTGGTATCAAACACAGAATTTTCTGATGTGCCCATTTGCAGTGCTTCACGCAAATACCAACACTTGAAAATAAAACAACTACACGAGGTCGGATTGCCTAGCGATGAGCTGGAAAAAGCAATATCCACCGTAACTGAAAAAGATTGCTTGTGCGAGGGGCTAAGCGTGGCTGTATTATTAAAAAACAATATCACCTCATTTTTTAGCAATGGCTCTACGGCAGTGGCCATTTGTCCGGGTCCAAACCTTGCTTATTTTTCAGGTATTTTCACCTTAAAGCAAATGGTGGGGCATATCTATGGCAGGGTTAATATTTTAAACAGTGTAAAAAGGCCTAACTTATTTATCAATGAATTAAGCATGTATGTAGATTACCTGAAAAAAGAAATTGACACGAGCATAGGCACGCTTACCATCACCAAAAGCAGGCAGCTAAAAACCTTCCAACAAAACCTATTGAAGGGCATAGCATACTACAAACAATTGACTGATTCTTTTAAAAATGAAACAGCCCTATACATAGAAGAAATGAAGGAACAACTGTGCAATTTTGAAAACATCATAGCCGCTTTAACTATGCCTTTTGAAGTAAAAGCAACACCGATACTAGTATAATTGTAAATGCTTGATATACATAAAAAGCCATCCCTTTTAAAATATGGGATGGCTTTTTTGCGGGTATCCCATTCAACTTCTTTTTGGCAGGATGGAATTTTTAAATAAGCATGTAGGCACATATAATTGGGTATCCATTTTAATTTTTTTCTAAAAAATTAAAATGGTATATCTTACTTTCGACTTTTAAAGCATTAGAGACAGACGATGAAACGCTTTAAAAGTATTTACTTGATAAGATATACAAGCCATTAATTGTTTTAATAACCCCATTGTTGAGGGTTCAACAGGTAGCTTCTGGAGCATCTGTAATCGGTTAATTCGTAGTCTAATATGGCACAGGCAAGGTAAACGCTTTCTTTGGGCATCCATTTGGCATTGGTAAGGGCTTGCCTCACCCGCTCATCCCCATAATAACGCCTGCAATTCCTGATGTCATCCACGTCGCCACGTTCAAACACCCGTTATATCACAAAACTTGCCTTGTCATCATAGTCCAAAGTGTCAAAATTCACGTTCCAAAAAATGCGCCTTTGAAATACTGGTTTCATATTTAATTATGAATTATAAATGATGAAATAGGAAACTTGTATGTGCAGTTAAATTACAATAATTGCTTGATCCCATATCCCTTTTTTGTAACACTTGCAACACCTTGTCAAATTTATTAATTTTTTCCCACAATAATTCTACCTATTTCAACTGTAATATTTTTTTTGTAATAAATTAAACTATTGCAAATTTTTTATTACAATCATGTAATAAAAATTTAAGAATAAATAAAATTATTACACATTTTTTATTACAAAAAGAATTTGCTGAAGAAATTACGAGATTTTTTTTACCTTTATATTCTGCAAAGTACAATTCCAGAAAAAGAATAGCAAAAACCAATTTCTATTTTTCGCCATAAGAGATTTATGCAATGCTAGACCCGCTTGTACGGATGTTAATGCAATTGAATATACCCCATTGATAAATTGAGTGCCTAACATTATGAGGTATGCTTCATTATTGTTGTTATATTAATTGATGTAACATGCAAGAGCTGCCCAAGCGTATTAAAATGTTCAACTTGTAATTGCCTTTGGACATGTTTTTCAAAAACAGGTTGATGTGTTTACCCGAAGAAGGGTTTGGAAATAACTCGAACCTAACAGCCATTGGCAAATCATCAATAGTAAGTAAGGCAATGTTGCTGTACTAAGTACTGCCATCATTGTTTATTGCTTTAAACTACTGCCACCATCGTTGTTTACATACAAATTTGTGCTGACCATGCGGGAAATGCCCACATAAATGGTTTGCAAATCCCCTTGCCCTAAAATAACTAAACTCATGATAGGGGGCGGTGAATTGGACTGAAATTGCGGCAATCAAATGGATTTCACTAACAGGATGTTGCAAACAGTTGGTTATGAACTATCCGTACTGTATTTTAGCCGAAAGTAAACACACCATGCCACACTCAAAAGAGCGGAAAGAAAAGAACTGCCTCAATTGCAATGCAACTGTGCAGGGAAGGTATTGCCAGGAATGCGGGCAGGAAAATATCGAGCCAAAGGAAAGTTTCTGGCACTTAGCCACCCATTATTTTTACGATATTACCCATTTTGATGGCAAGTTTTTTTACACCCTGAAATATTTGATACAAAAGCCAGGCTTTTTATCAAAAGAGTATATGTTAGGCAAAAGAAACAGCTACCTGAACCCTATCAGGATGTATGTTTTCACCTCGGCTATCTTTTTCCTTTATTTCTTTAGCACTTTTAATACAGAACATTTTGGAAAAGAAGGTGGAACTGAAAGTAAGATAGAGCATCTGGGACAGCGGATGGACTATGTAGATAGCCTACTAGCAGAAACGACCGACCCTAAAAACAAAAAGGAGTTGCAAAATTTAAAAAAACGTCTTGGCATCAAACAATTGACCATTAAAAAGGAGGCAGAGAAAAACAGCAAGGATACAGCCGAAAATGACAATGAAGAAGAAGACACCATTGTAAACCCCAAAAAAATGGGTTATAATGCTTTAAACCCAACTAAAAAAAACACCAAAGATTCTATTGGGGCACATGCCAATAAACCAATAGAAATAACAGATGGCCTTGTAATTCTCTCCACTAAAATACCTGATTCTATCACCACTATCAGTGAATTTGAAACATGGCAAAACAAATTAGATCCCAAGGAAAAACCCAACTGGGTCAGCGTTAAAATAATAAGGAAGTATTTCTCAATCAAAGAAAAATACAAACATTCCTGGGGCGATTTCACAGAATTGTTTGCAGAGAAATTCCTGCATTCATTCCCGCAGATGTTCTTTTTGTCGCTTCCCGTTTTTGCTTTGTTCCTTAAACTTTTGTACTGGCGCAAAAAAGAGTTTTATTATGTAAACCACCTTATCTATGCTATCCACCAATACATTGCTACTTATATTTTCTTGTTGTTTATTTTGCTGCTACAAACCCTTTCGGGTCAGCCACATTTCGGTGCAGCTATCTACCTGGCACTTGCCTTGATTATATACAGCATCTATTATATGTATGCTGGTTTACGCAGTTTCTATGGACAAGACAGGTTAAAAACACTAATTAAAAATATGATACTCAATTTCTTTTCACTTACGTTTATTGGGTTACTGATGGTGCTGTTTATTTTACTTACGTTCTTAAAAGTTTAAACAATATGCAACAACCTTTATCAGATAGTTTCCTAGGGCTTGTGAAAATAATGGACGAACTGCGGGAAAAATGCCCGTGGGACAAAAAGCAAACCATACAAACCCTACGCCCCCTCACTATAGAAGAAAGCTACGAACTGGCTGACGCCATTACAGACGAAGACTGGCAAGGGATAAAAGAAGAGCTGGGCGATGTGCTGCTGCACATTTTATTTTACAGCAAAATAGGCACGGAACAAGGGCAATTTACCTTGCAGGATGTGATAGAAGGCATTAGCAAAAAATTAATCCACCGACACCCGCATATTTATGGCGATGTTGTTGTGGCCGATGAGGAAGATGTAAAGCGGAACTGGGAACAGCTAAAACTTAAAGAAGGCAAGGGCAAAAAAAGCGTATTGGAGGGCGTGCCAAAAGCATTGCCAGCCGTGGTAAAAGCCACAAGGATACAAGAAAAAGCAAAGCAAGTTGGCTTTGAATGGGACAATAAAGAAGATGTGTGGAAGAAAGTGGAAGAAGAAATAGCCGAGTTGCATGAAGCAATTGCCGAGCAAGACCACCCCCATATAGAAGAAGAATTTGGCGATGTATTGTTTAGCCTAGTGAACTACGCACGATTTTTGAATATAGACGCAGAAGGCGTATTGGAAAAAACAAACCTGAAGTTTATCAACCGTTTCCAGAAAATGGAAGCAATGGCTGCACTACAAGGCAAAAACCTTGCAGGCATGACGCTTACAGAAATGGATGCGCTTTGGAACGAAGTTAAAAAACAAAAAAGTACCACTTGATTGCTATAGTTAGAGATGCATTTTACAAACATGGCTACCTGCTTATCATAGCGGCATGGTTATATACCATTTCGTTTGTAATTACCAATTATTGGGTATCTGATGCTTCGCCAGTAAAGGTAAAGGACAAGCTGGAACGTAAGATAGCAACTGCTGAAAATGCTATTAAAGGCATTACCAACGATACTGCACTACTAAAAATATTGATTAGTAATGCAGCAAACGAAAAAAAGCTAGAGATAACAAAGCAACAATTTGGCCTTTACCTATATTGCTTAAACGACCTTGGCAGCCCCATTTTAAATTACTGGAACAGCAATGTTTATACCATTGCCCCTGCTGACATACAGCAAAAGGATGGCTATTATTTTGCCACTAAACAAAATGGCAATTTTGAAATCATCAAAAAAACAGTATTCCTAAACCATAAAACTATTATTTTACTTGCGGTAGTGCCTATCAACTGGGATTATTTTATCGAAAACAAATACCTGACCAAAGATTTTGAGGGATTTCCCCACCTAGATGAGCAATACGAAATAAGCACAGAAACAGGCGCATTGCCCATTATGAATGCCGATGGCGATTTGTTGTTCAAGATAAAACAGAAACAAGGCCATATTTATGCTGCTTACGACATAGCCACCATCGTTTTCAGGTTGTTTTTCATTTTTGTGCTTATCTTATTTATCAATCGGGTGGCTAATGGCATTGTTGCCTCGCATGGTTTGCCAATTGGTATGTCTTTTTTAATCGGCACGGTGGGCATCATTCGGTTTATCACCTATGTATTTCCTTTTCCTTTCAACTTTAGCCGCTTATCGCTTTTCGATCCCTCGGTATATGCTTCCAACTTCCTGCACCCAGCCCTAGGGCATTTGCTTGTAAATTCGGTTTTGCTATGTTGGCTAGCAGGTTTTTGGAAATTCCACCTGCTCAAGCATAGGCCGTCAATTGTTTATTTCAGGCATAGCTGGCTCAAGTACACCAATATTATTTTGCTGCTGGCCATGGCGTTTACCATGTCCGACATTACCAGCACGCTGGTACAAGACTCTAAAATATCTTTTGATGTAAGCCATTTTTTCAGCCTCAACATTTTTAGCCTTGTTAGCTTCATTACGCTTGCGTTTCTGGTTTTGTCTTTTTACCATTTGTCGCATATTTTACTAAGGCCGCTCATTGCCACTCGTACCCCTATAGGCCGGCAAATTCTATTACTACTTATTGCTGGCTTGTGTTATACTACTTTGTCCATTGGCCCATCCACGGCAGTTAATATTTCCGTTTTGGCATGGGTTGCAGGCTACTTATTAGTGATTAACTGGCGTAAGGAAGATATCAGCTTGCCCATACAAAAATCTACCTTTTTCATTTTTTGGGTAATGATTTTCGCGCTTTCCATCGCATTGCTTATCAGTTGGCAAAACCAAGTGGTAAATGTGGCCCAGCGAAAAAAACTAGCAGAGCGGCTTGCTTTGCAAATAGATGCGAATGGAGAAAATGTCTTGAGCATTGCCGTTACCAACATCAACCAAAAAAGCATTGCAGATTGCTACCCACGCTTGCTTGCAGAAGCAAGCAACAAACACATTAAAGACAGTGTGCTAAACGAAAATTTCACAGGCTATTTAAACAGGTTTGAAACAAACATTTATACCTTCAACCGTTTTTTGCAGCCTTTGTTTAATGAAGATACCGCTATCAGCTATGCATCGTTCCAAGCCATTATCAATGCCCGGAGTAAACCAACACCCATCCCTAACTTATATGCTTGGCAAAACAACCCAGACGAAATAAACTATATTTATTCTTTCCCAATAGGTACAGATTCATTGCCAAAAGGATACTTTGTATTACTTGCCAAGCCCAAAAAATACAAAAGCGAAGCCCTGTATCCGGTGCTGTTTAGCCAATCTGGCGACGAGGTTAGCCTAGGCGAGCAAAACCAATATGCTTATGCTACCTACACTAATGGTAAATTGGTAGCCAAATACAACGATTACGATTTCCCCTTGCATATAAACAGTGCCCATCTTTTGCCTTATGCCTTTGTAGAACATCCGCACGGCAATGAAACAGAATTATGGTACAATGCTAGCAATGGCAAAACAATTATTGTTGCCAATTCTAACACACACATTATAGAAGTAGCTACTTTGTTTGCTTACTTGTTCTTTACTTTTTTGGTGGTGATAGGGCTTTTCCATTTTGGGGATTACCTATTAAAAACGAAATTCTCCAATTCTGTATTAACAAAGCCACTTAGGTTTAGTATGCAGTCAAAAATACACGCAACAGTTATTTCTATTAGTATATTTTCATTTTTTGTTATTGGAGCAGCCACCATTTACTTCTTTATCAACCGTTTCAATAGCTCTAACCAACAAAGGCTTTCTGCCAACATAGAAATGATTGCCAATGAAATAGGCGTGAAACTGCAACAGGTACAGCAGCAAAAAATATTGGATGATGGCATTGCTATGTACGACATAGGCTATAGCAACAACTTTGAACGGGATATAACTGAGGTTTCTGAAACGCATAATGTGGACATTAATTTCTATAGCTTGTCTGGCAACCTTATTGCTTCAACACAGCCTCATATTTATAGCAAACAGCTATTAAGCACCAAGATAAACCCAATTGCATTGTACCATTTGCAATACGACGGGCGTAGCCGTTTTGTGCAAACAGAAAATATTGGCCAGCTTAGCTACCTAAGCATGTACATGCCCATAGTAGACGAAACCGGTAAAACATACGCTTATATCAACATACCTTACCTCAATTCCCAATTAGAGCTAAACCAAGAAATTTCCAGCTTCATAGCCACTATTATAAACCTAAATGCTTTTATTTTCCTGATAGCAGGAGCCATTGCCTTTTTAATTACCCGGGGTGTTGTTGCTTCTTTCAGCATCATTGCCAATAAAATGAAAGAGGTAAACATTGGCAAAAAAAATGAAGCAATTGTTTGGGACAAAGACGACGAAATTGGCGAATTGGTAACCGAATACAACAAAATGGTACTTAAGCTAGAACAAAGCGCCGATGCCCTAGCACGCAGCGAGCGGGAAGGCGCCTGGCGCGAAATGGCAAAGCAGGTAGCCCACGAAATAAAAAACCCGCTTACGCCCATGAAGCTAAGCATCCAATACCTGCAAAGGGCCATAAACAACGACATGCCCAACGTAAAGGAACTGGCACAAAAAGTAGCAACCACACTGATAGACCAGATAGAACAATTGGCACAAATATCCAGCGACTTCTCGCAGTTTGCCAACATTGGCAATGCCGTGATGGAAGAAGTAAACATAAGCGAAAAGCTGCATGGCATTGTGCAACTATACCGCCAAAGCGGTTCTGTAACAATACGCTACGAGCAGCAACCACCCCATATTGTACTGGGCGACAAAATACAACTAAGCAGGCTGTTTACCAACCTGATAAAAAACGCAGTAGAATCGGTAGAAGATGGCAGCAAATGCCTGATAGAAATTACGCAAGTACTAGCGAGCGACCATGTAACCATTGCCATAAAAGACAATGGCAAAGGCATAGACCCCGAAACAGCCCTTCATATTTTCCAGCCCAATTTTACTACCAAAACCTCTGGCACGGGGCTTGGGCTGGCCATCTGCAAAGGCATAGTGGAAAAACTAAAAGGCACTATCAGCTTTGAAACAGAAGTGGGCAAAGGCACTGTTTTTATAGTAACACTGCCTTTGGTAAACGGATTAGGGTAAGTAATAAAGTATAAATTTTACAAACGTTCCCTTGTCTTACTTTTCTAATTAATCTATATAACCCGCTTAGCCAATAGATTAAAAAGCGTAGTGGCGTAGCAATATTATTCACCCAGTACCATTAAAACCCTTTGCAGGGCTTCTTTTACATTGTTGGCTATCAATAGCAAAAAAGGGTGTCTATCGTTGTTTGTTTGTGCTGTTTCCAAAGCTGCATAGTACTGCAAACGACTTTCAATATCCCCTTTTAAAATGGCTATTGGGTAGCCATGCTGCAGCAACACAAGGTTCATAAGCAGTCGGCTTGTCCTGCCATTGCCATCTATAAAAGGGTGTATGGTTACTAGCCGCTCATGCAGCCCGGCACTTAGCACCACCGGGTGCAAGGTTGTTTTGTTTTCATTGTACCAAATAAAAAAATCTTCCATTTGCTTGACCACCAAAAAAGGTTGTGGGGGTATGTGCTTTGCCCCGCTAATCAAAACTTGCACCTTCCTGTAAGTGCCAGCATTGGCATTGTCAATGCTTTGCAGTATCAGCTTGTGTATATTCAGCAATATGGTTTCTGTAAGGGGTGTTTTGTCCTGTACGAGCCCTTTTATATAATCTAAGGCATAAGTGTGGTTAATGGCTTCCAAATGTTCTTGTAATGACTTGCCCCCAATGGTTAGCCCCTTTTCCACCACTAAGGCAGTTTCCTGTAAAGTAAGGGTGTTGCCCTCAATACGGTTGCTTTCATAGGTGTATTCCAGTTCAAAAGCCTTGGTTACCTTGTCGCTTTGCAAATACCTGTAAGGCTGCAAACGGCTTTTGAGGGTGTCTATTTCTGTAAGTAAATCGTTTAGTATCATTAAATTAAATTGTGTTGTGAGGGTAAAAAAACATTTCAGGTATCTTGTTTACCGCTTCATGCTTTTTGTCGTCTATAAT
The DNA here is from genome assembly GCF_046546515.1 of Parasediminibacterium schistidii. Taxonomy (NCBI): domain Bacteria; kingdom Pseudomonadati; phylum Bacteroidota; class Chitinophagia; order Chitinophagales; family Chitinophagaceae; genus Parasediminibacterium; species Parasediminibacterium schistidii. The sequence goes on from NZ_JBKHKJ010000025.1 coordinate 31,521, forward strand.
CTTGGCATAAACTTTTGTGAATTTAAGGCCCTCATGCCTCAATAGCTTTGACATGGATGGAAAATACCTGCAAACAAAAATAAGCCAAACAGCTACAAGTAAGAACAAATATCAACAAGGCACAAATCTACTAAATCCTTTGTTTATATGCTTTTCATTGGGGTGCATTTACTCAATTCCCCCCTCGAGGGGGTGGCCGCAGGCCGAGGTGGTTTTGCCTCGCTTCCTTATTCCAAAGAGAACAAAACGGATGGCACAAGCGACAAGGTTTGCGCCAGCGAGGGAAAGATTTGAAATGTTTTTTTTGTTCTTTTTTCGTGATTTTTTTTTCACAACCTGTCTTTTTGCCTATAACTCATTGATATTCAGTTAATTTATGTTTTTTTAGCCTCATTTTTTATGATAATTTAAGTGAGTTTTATGATAATGTATTGATAATGGAATGATAGTGTTATAATAATAAACTGATAATTTATTGATAAGAAACTATTAAGATTTTGATGGTGGATTATCATTTATCCAAGCCAACCATCCGTTGCGAGGGTAAAGGCCAAGGTGCCCCTAGTTGCTCCTTTAATGTAAAGTTGGCATAGATAGGTCTATAGCCCAAAATAAAAATCCTATATGGGGGAAATATGCCCCCATGAGCATCCAAAAATGCCCCAATATAGGATACTGAGAGAAGGCTAACAAAGGCAGCCAAATTCCCCTCACGAGGGGGTGGCCGCAGGGCGGGGTGGTTACTCCGCTACGATAACCCATCTAACGCATAAAGGCAATAATTCATTTTGGCAGGTTGCCTGCAAACAACAGCAGCCTACATTTCGGTTAGATTTCTCCTGCGTCCGAAAGGACGGGGCGACCGAAGCGAAGGCAAACGCGGCACGCCGTGCGCCAGCAAACCCTAATTTTTTCGGCTCGTGTGCAGGCCGGGAATTTTTAATAATTTGACTAATAAAAAATGTATGCGTATTTCTTGAATTAGCTGTAATACAAAATTACCACCCTGTGCTTCAAAAGTTACAAATCTAATTTGATGGTTTACAGCCATTTCTAAAGTGTGAATGTTACAACTTATTTCAATAAATCTACAAAACTTTGCTTTGATAAGCTAAATAACTTTACATCATGGCAATTAAGCCATAATTAATATTCAAAAAAAATGAAAAAAATAGTTTTACTGTTTATGATAGTTGCAATTTTTTGTAGTTGTTCATTTGCAATGACACCGCCAAAAGTAGTTAAAGACGCTTTTGACAAAAGATTTCCAACGGCTACAAAAATTACTTGGGGCAAAGAATCTGCAAAAGAGTGGGAAGCTGATTTTTCACTTGACGGAATTAAAATTTCTGCAGTGTTCTTTGAGGATGGTAGATGGCTTGAAACAGAGCAGATGGCACTTATGTTGCTGAATAAATAATATTTCAGCATGACTTTCTTAGATTATGGAACTATTTTAAATATCAAAAGAGAACTCTACATAAACTGTGGAGTTCTTTCCATATTTAAAGATATAGTACTCTGCAATGTGACAATATAATTGAATTAGCATGGAAAATAAAATTGAAAAATTAAATAAGGTTGCAAGAATTACAGGATTTTTCTGGGTAATGAAGGTGCTTGCTACAACTTTAGGAGAAATTTCTGGTGACTTCTTCTCCATGACTTTAAACATGGGCTACGTTTTAAGCTTGGCAATCACAATCGCATTTCTTATTGTGGTATTGGTCATTCAATTAAAATCTTTAAGCTTTCAGCCATTCCTCTATTGGTCAGTTATTCTAGGAACTACTACAGTTGGTACAGAAGTTTCAGACCTCATGGATAGAACTTTGGGCCTTGGTTATGCATTGGGTTCTCTTATACTTTTCTCTGGTTTGCTTTTGGTTCTATTAATATGGCATAAAAATGAAAAAGGTATAAAGGTTTATCCTATAACCCAAACAAGAGTAGAAATATTTTATTGGCTTGCTATATTGTTCTCTAACAGCCTTGGGACTGCTTTTGGTGATTTTTTAAGTGATAATATGGGCTTAAGTTATTTGTTAGGTGCTTTAGTAACAGCGGGAGTAATCGCTATTGTATTACTGCTGCATTATTACACTAAAATAAATCGCATTTTACTTTTTTGGATAGCTTTCATATTCACTCGTCCTTTTGGGGCAACTTTTGGCGATCTGATGACGAAACCATTGTCATTAGGTGGTTTGAATTTTGGAAGAGGAATTGCAGCACTAATCGCTGCTGGGTTATTGTCTTTTGTTATCCTTTACTCAAGTGAAAAGAACAAAAAGATAGGGGCGGCAAATAACATTTAATAAAAAAGACATTATGAATAAGGAATTATTAAATAGAGTTTCAAGATTGGGTTTGTTGTTTTGGATTGTTAAAATATTTTCAACAACGGTTGGTGAAACTGCTGCTGATTTTGTTTCGGAAAACTTAAACTTAGGCTTAATTATAACTACAATTTTAATGGGTGTAATTACAATTTTAGTTACTATTTGGAATTTTAAACAAAAAAATTATTTTCCACCTTCCTATTGGTCTTTAATCGTAATGATGAGTATTGAAGGAACTTTAATAACTGATATTTTAGTTGATAAATTTAGTGTTTCTCTATTGACTTTGGATATCGTTTTTGGAATAGCAATGGCATTGGTATTTTATTTTTGGTATAAGAAAGAACAATCATTGTCAATTCATTCAGTAAATAACGATACCAGAGAAAGATTTTACTGGATAATTGTTTTAACAACTTTTGCATTGGGTACTGGTGTTGGAGATACGGTATCTGAATATCTAAAAGTTGGCTATCTAAACTCTTTAATCATTTTTGGTTCTGTCTTTATTCTAGCTGGTGTTTTATACTATTTTAAAATTATAAATGACGTTGTAGCATTTTGGATTGCATTTATTGTTACGAGACCAATTGGAGCCTCATTAGGAGATTTTTTTATTCAAGACCTAAAAGATGGAGGTTTAGGAATTTCAGTGGCCATAATAAATATTATCTTTTTTATTGTAATTATAGCTACTGTAACCTATTTAACAACAAAATCATCAAAACCTCCAAAAGGCCAAGCTAGTCCACATGAAACCTAGTTTTGATATAATCCGCAACTTCCCGAAAGTTTAAATTTTCGGGAAGTTGGGTTCTAGAAGTTTAAGATGGAACACGAAAAACCTAATTATTTTACTGCAACACAATGCCAGTCAAATGCGGCAGGTTTACAAGCAGCTTATAACATTTAGAGGGTTTATCTACCAATAGTACTATAATATTCTTTTTTAAAATACTAATATATTTAGTTTATCTTCGTGCAATATTTAGCTTAAAGTATGGAGACAAAACAAGCCAAGCTAATTCGCAGTTCTTTTTTTATTAATATTAAAATAGTTGTAGTGCCAAAATAGGGTTTTGTTTTATGGGCATAAAATCACTCACTTTTTCTCACAAATCACTCATAAAATACGCATAAATCACTCAAAAAGTACGCACAAAACACTCACAAAACACTCAAAAAAATTTGTCGATATTGTTGATAATCAATGGTTTTAATGAGTGAAAGCGATTTTTGAAAAACGACAAAGGAGGAAAAAAGCCCGAAAAAAGGCAAAACTGAAACTATTTTAATAAAAAACAGATAAAATGGATATTATAAAAAATGTACAAGGGTTTCGTTTTGCCCTTCCCTCCAGTCCACGCCAGGCTTAGTGTCGCTGGAGAAATAGGCCGTAAAACAAATATCAGTATGGTGCAACTAAAAAATCATTTTCTCACTAAATTTGTAATAAAAACGCACGGCTATGCAAACAGTTACAATAGATATTATCAATGACAAAGCTGTGAGGCTTTTGGAAGACTTGGAACTATTGCAGCTTATACATATACGAAAAGAAAAAGAAGCACAAGGCCATGTACCTAACTGGGCAGCTAAGTATAAAGGGGCAATGACAAAACAGCCATTGGCAGATATAGATAACCAACTAAAGGAACTAAGAAACGAATGGGAGTAAAATATTTGTGGGATACCAATACCGTTGTCTATTATTTACAAAAGCTTTTTCCGCTTGGTGGCGAAATGTTCATTGGACAATTTATTAAAAAGCAACCAGCCTGTCATTTCTGCCATAACTGAAATAGAACTGCTTTGCTGGAAATCTGCTACGGAAAAAGATGTAGAGCTTTTGCATAGCTTTATGAATAATTCGTTAGTAATAGAATTGGAAAAAGCAATCAAACTGAAAACAGCTGAAGTGCGAAAGGCAAATAGGATAAAACTACCAGATGCCATTATTGCAGCTACTGCTATTGTTTATGATTTAACTTTATTAAGCCGCAATACCAGTGATTTCAAAAATATAGAAAACATTAAAATGGTCAATCCGTGGAAGATTGTTTAGGCGTTTTCATCTGGGAGCCAGTTCCAACTAGTCCACATGAAATTTAATTTCGACTCAAGCAAAAACTTCCCAAAAGTTTAAACTTTCGGGAAGTTGGGTTTTAGAAGTTTAAGATGGAACACCAGAAACTTAATTATTTTACTGCAATACAATGCCCGCCAAAGGTGGCAGGTTTAGTAGTAGCTTATAACATTTGGATGGTTCATCTACCAGTTCTGAGCTTATAGAAGGATTATACACAGTGCCGCTACCCCAAAATTCTTTATTGTCGCTATTGAATATCTCTGCCCAGTTTTCTTTGTTGTGCACATATACTGGCCAATCATGGCGCACCATTGGTGTCATGTTCAATATTACCAATACATCGTTGCTTGGGTCGTTGCCTTTCCTTTTATATACAACTACACCTTCAGCACGGTGGTTTAGGTCCACCCATTCAAAGCCTGCTGTACTAAATTGTTTTTCAAAAAGTGCCGGTGTGTTTCTATAAAGTGCGTTTAGCTGCTGCACGCAATGTTTCATGCCGCTATGGCTTACATATTGCAACAACTCCCAAGGAAGTTCTTTTTTATAGTTCCATTCGCTAGTAGCTGCAAATTCATCACCCATAAACAACAGTTTTGCTCCAGGGTGCGTGAACATATAGGTATATAGCAAGCGCAGGTTGGCAAATTTCTGCCAATCATCCCCCGGCATTTTATAAATCATGGGGCTTTTGCCATGCACTACTTCATCGTGGCTTAGCGGCAGCATAAAGTTCTCGTTGGGGAAATAAGCCATGCTAAACGAAAACTTGTCCTGCTGAAATTGCCTGTAAATAGGGTCTAGTTTAAAATAATCAAGCGTGTCGTGCATCCAGCCCATCATCCATTTCATGCCAAAACCAAGCCCCCCTTCAAAAGTGGGCTTGCTTACGCCCGGCCAATCGGTGGCTTCCTCGGCTATTGTTTGGATGTCTGGAAAATCCCTGTAAAGTGTTTCGTTCAAATCTTTTATAAAAGCAATGGCTTCTATATTGCCATTGCCGCCAAACTCATTGGGTTCCCATTGGCCTGCATTGCGGCTATAGTCTAGGCGCAACATACTGCTTACCGCATCTACCCTTATCCCATCCATGTGAAATTGGTCGCACCAAAAACGGGCACTGCTTATCAAAAAACTCTTTACCTCTCCCCTCTTGTAGTTAAAAATATAACTGTTCCAATCGGGGTGGTAGCCTTTGCGCATGTCGGCATATTCGTAAGTATGCGTGCCATCGAACATAAACAAGCCATGTGCATCATAAGGGAAATGAGAGGCTACCCAGTCTAGCAATACACCTACGCCAGCCTGGTGGAAAGCATCTACCAAAGCCGCAAAATCTTGTGGGTTGCCAAAGCGGCTTGTGGGTGCAAAATAGCCTGTGCCTTGGTAGCCCCAGCTGCCATCAAAAGGGTGTTCGTTTATGGGCATCAGCTCCACATGGGTAAAGCCCATTTCCTTTACATAAGGCACCAATAGTTCAATCGCATGCCCGTATGTATTGTAGCTTTCCTCGTCGTTTTTGTCTGGCCGCATCCAACTAGCCAAATGCACTTCATACACCGAGTAAGGCGCATCTAAAGCATTCTTTTGTTTGCGGTTTTCCATCCATTCGCCATCTTGCCATTCATAATATGTTTGCCAAGTGATGGAAGCGGTAAACGGCCTTTTCTCGGCAAAATGGGCAAATGGGTCTGCCTTATCTACCTTGATGCCGTTGAAGCCATGTATATGGTATTTATATGCCTCTCCCTGCAATACATTGGGTATAAAACCTTCCCAGATGCCTGACTTGTCTAGCCGCACTTTTAAAGGGTGGCTATGCTTGTCCCAGTTATTGAAATAGCCAACCACACTGATAAAAGTGGCATTGGGCGCCCACACGGCAAAATAAGTACCATTGGTGCCAAGCACAGTGATTTGCTTGTTGCCAAATACCTTGTACAAGCTATAATGCGTGCCATGCTGAAAGTTACTAATATCAGCTTCGCTAAATAAAGAATAATTCCAAACGGGTTGCTGGCTATCTACAAAATGAATTTCCTCGTATTTTTTTATTTCCGCTGCTATCGGTGTTGCTGAAGCGATAACTGTTTTCTTAGTTTCCTTTTTTTCTTTTTTTGGGGTGCTTGTAGCTTTTTCTGCTATATCGGCCTTCTTCTTCGGGGGCATAATCAATCGTGTTGTTTAATTGTAAACAGGTTTTGTTTCCATTGTAGATATTTCCAAAAGTAAAAATATGGAGTTATTGCCAACTTTTGGTTTTACGGGTGCATAAAAGTTTTTCACTATTCTTTTTAAGATTTGGCAATTTTTGGAAAGTTACCAAATCAATTTGATAAATTAAAAAAGGTAGTTATGTGAAAAAAACTTTATGCCTTGGTTTTACTAACCCCATGTCTTTAGGCTGGGGTGAAATAGATACCGCCGAATGGGTTTAGCCTAGATATATTGTTAGCATTACAAAAAATTGATCCTAATCAAAACAAAAGCCTAAGTAACAGGGCTATCAATAAAGTATTTATAAATTAAAGCTATTGTTTTATATATTTTATCAATAATTAACCTATTTATTGATAAATATTTGTTTCTTCTACATTTTTTTCTATCTTCCAACTTTCATAAAATAATAATCAATCAACTGTTTATGGATCGTTTTCAAGGTTTATTTGGTGTGGTGCTGATATTGGGTATTGCATTCCTTTGTTCAAACAACAAGAAAAAAATCAACTACCGTCTGGTTGCCAGCGGCATTGCACTGCAAATAGTAATTGCCATACTGGTATTGAAAGTAAGTTTTGTTACCAATTTTTTTAAGTGGGTGGGCCACCAGATTGGCCATATTGAAGAATTTGCGAAGGAAGGTGCAGGGTTTGTATATGGAGGCGTTATTGTGCAGGGGGCTGGCGGTGCCATGGTTCCTTACCGCTCGCCGCAAACATTTATTTTTGCTTTTAGTGTTACCGCAACTATCATCCTAGTATGCGCATTGGTAGCTATATTTTACCATTTTGGCATCATGCAAAAGATTGTTTCTGTTATTGCCAAAGCGATGAATTTTATTATGAAGGTAAGCGGTGCAGAGGCATTGAGCAATGTAGCTAGTGCATTTGTGGGCCAGGTAGAAGCGCAAGTAATGATACGCCCTTATTTAAAAGGCATGACCATGAGCGAATTGCTCGCCAGCATGAGCGGTAGCCTTGCCTGTATAGCAGGTGGTATTTTGATTGTGTATGTAAATTTTGGTGCCAAAGCAGAATATTTATTGACGGCTAGCTTGATGGCAGCACCTGCCGCATTGGTTATTTCTAAAATTGTGTGGCCAGAAACAGAAGAAAGCGAGACAATGGGCGATGTGAAACTAGATGTAAAATCACCTTATACCAACATAATAGATGCCATTTCGCATGGGGCTGGCGATGGGTTTAAAATTGCAATGAATGTGATAGCGATGCTGATTGGGTTTATTGCATTGATCACTATGCTAAACTTTATCTTAGGCAAAGTGGGTGGGCTTTTCCATCTAGATTTTAAATTATCCCTCGATTATATTTTCGGAAAACTGTTCTACCCTATTGCCTGGGCAATGGGCGTGCCGGCTGCCGATGTAAACAGTGTTGCTGCCTTGCTAGGTCAAAAAATAACCATCAACGAGTTTGTTGCTTTCTTCCACCTTACGGAAAGAGACCCGGTTACGCATCAATTGGTGATGAAACTATCTGAAAAAGCCACCATGATTGCCAGCTTTGCTATTTGTGGCTTTGCCAATTTTAGCAGCGTGGGGATGCAGATTGGCGGTATTGGTGAAATAGCACCAGAGCGCCGTGGCGACCTTGCTAGGCTAGGTATGCGTGCCCTGCTTTGCGGCACATTGGCCTCTTACTTATCAGCTACAATAGCGGGAATTTTGATTGGGTAAGTAAAAAAATTGGCCACTAAGGCTCGAAGGCTCAAAGAAGCACCAAGGAATTAGGATTAAAATATATTACAATCTCCTAGAAATTTAGAGTGAGCCACTCTTCAAGAGTGGCTCACTCTAAAAAAGGCGGTATAGAAGATTTGCTATCTTTCATACCGCCTTCTTTCTTGGATACCACGGGTTGCACCCGTGGCTACTATTGTTTAACCCTTTCAGGGTTTTTAGTAAAACTCAACCAATTTATAATATCCCCTTCTTTGGAAAAGTTATTTTCTAAACATTCTTTAATTAGCCAGCATCAACTTCACAAAATCATCAAATAAATAACGGCTATCATGTGGGCCCGGGGTGGCTTCAGGGTGGTACTGCACACTGAAAGCAGGCTTGTTTTTCAGCCTCATGCCTTCAATGCTATTGTCATTCAAATTCAAGTGAGTTATTTCAATATTCTCGTGGTTTTTCACCGCTTTGGGATCTACCCCAAAACCGTGGTTTTGCGTGGTAATTTCGCACAAGCCAGTAATGATGTTTTTCACAGGATGGTTTAATCCCCTATGCCCATGGTGCATTTTAAAAGTTGGTATATCATTGGCCAAGGCCAATAATTGATGCCCTAGGCAAATACCAAACACAGGTTTATTTTCTGCCAGCATACCTTTTACGGTTTCTATTGCATAAGGCATAGCGGCAGGGTCGCCAGGACCGTTGGAAATAAAATAACCATCCGCATTGAAGGCTTTTAAACGGCTTATGGGTGTTTTGGCAGGATGCACACGCAGATGAACGCCTCTTTCTACTAAGCAGTTTAAAATATTCTTTTTTACGCCGAGGTCTAGTACTGCTACTTTTAAAGTTGAGGTAGGGTCGCCCAAATCATATTCTTCCTCTGTGCTTACAGTGCTTGATAGTTCCAAGCCATCCATATCAGGGCAATCATTTAGCAGTAATTTCAGTTGCTCTATATCCTCAATCTCTGAAGATATAATACAGTTCATTGCCCCTTTTACACGGATATGCTCTACCAAAGCCCTTGTATCAATGCCACCAATGGCCACAATATTATTTTTAATCAAGTAGGCTTCCAAAGAACCATCTGCCAATATGCGACTAAAATCATTCTCCAAGTTCCTGGCTATCAAGCCTTGGATTTTAATGCTGCTGCTTTCTACATCGGTATCTTTTATGCCATAGTTTCCTATATGCACATTGTTCATGATCAATACTTGCCCTGTGTAGCTAGGATCAGTAAAAACTTCCTGGTAGCCAGTCATGCCTGTGTTAAAGCAAACCTCACCAGTTACAGTGCCAATTTTGCCAAATGCTTTTCCATGCAATACCTGGCCATCTGCCAATAATAAAATAGCTTGTTTTGCTTTTGAAAACATAAATCAATTAGGAATTAGGAATTAGGAATTAGGAATTATATCCTGATTACAAATCATAAAAAAGGCAAAACCTGAATTAGATTTTGCCTTTCTTATTAAGAACTATTTGTGAGCTGCCATTTTATTCGGCAGGTGTTTCCTCGCTAGCAATTGTTTCTTCGGGTGCTACTTCTTCTGCAACAATGGCGTTTTCTGCTACTGGTTCAGCAACAGTGCCTTCGGCTTTCTTAGTTGCACGGCCACGGCGTGTTTTCTTAGCAGTGTCAACAGTTGCAGCAATCCCGTTGCCATACACTTCGTTGAAATCAACCAGCTCAATCATTGCTTTTTCAGCATTATCTCCTGGACGTATGCCCAATTTAATAATCCTTGTATAACCACCAGGGCGGGAAGCTATTTTAGGACCTACCACAGTAAACAATTCTTTTACTGCTTCTTTGTTTTGCAAGTGAGCAAATACTATCCTATGCTGGTGCATAATGATTTCTTTGGTATCTACTTTCTTTGTTTTAGTTAACAAAGGTTCTACATAAGTACGCAATGCCTTTGCTTTGGCCAAAGTAGTTACGATGCGCTTGTGCGTAATAATTTGGGCTGCCAAATTGCTTAATAGGGCTTCCCTGTGTGCCTTTTTACGGCCTAAATTGTTTATTTTGTCTCCGTGACGCATAATCTTAGCATTTTAAATTTCACCCACACCGTGCCAGGAATTGTGGGCTACCTGTTATAAAAAATAAAAGTGTGTACCTTACCTAAGTAAAATACACACTTTTTCTAAATCGTTAATCTAAATTATCCAAGCCCATTTTCGGCAAGTCCATTCCAAAACTCAAGCCCCTGTCTATCAACACTTGCTCAATTTCTGATAATGATTTTTGACCAAAATTCCTGAATTTCATCAAGTCTTCTTGTTCGTATTGTACCAATTCGCTTAAAGAATTGATTTTTGCAGCTTTCAAGCAATTGAATGCACGCACAGAAAGATCCAAATCTTCCAATGGTGTTTTCAATACCTTGCGCAATTGCAAGATTTGCTCGTCAACAACATCGTCTTTCTTCTCTTCCTTGGTATCGAAAGTGATGTTTTCGTCTGTAATGATCATTAAATGCTGAATCAATATACGTGAAGCCTGCTTTACAGCATCTTCTGGATGGATTGTACCATCAGTAGCTACGTTCAGTATTAATTTTTCATAGTCAGTCCTTTGTTCTACACGATAGTTTTCGATAGAATACTTCACATTTTTAATGGGCGTATGTATAGAATCTATTGCTATTGTACCAAAAACACTGTCTTTTATTTTATTTTCTTCTGCAGGAACATAACCACGCCCTTTTGAGATTGTTAATTCAATATCAATCTTTGAGGTAATATCCATGATACAGATAGACAATTCTGGGTTCATCACTTTAAAATATTGTGATGCTTCGCCAATCATGTCAGCAGTAAACTCAGTTTTACCTTTAATAGACAATGTAACTTTTTCGTTAGACATGTCTATTTCAGCAATTTTCTTGAACCTAACTTGCTTTAGATTAAGGATTATTTCAGTAATATCTTCTGTAACACCTTTAATTGTTGCAAACTCGTGGTCAACACCTTCTATTTTAATGCCTGTAATAGCATATCCTTCCAAGCTGTTTAGCAGAACCCTGCGCAAAGCATTCCCAATAGTTAGACCATAACCTGGTTCTAATGGGCGGAATTCAAATTCACCGTCAAAATCAGATACTTTTTGTAAAACAATTTTATCTGGTTTCTGGAAGTTTAATATAGCCATATTAAATCTTTGTATTTTAGTTTATATCGCTTATATCTAATTATACTTTAATAGTATTCTTAAGTTTAGCAATAATTATTATTACTTAATAAATGAGAAGTATTTAAAATTGATACCCAAACAATTGCTCTTTTATAAAGCAGTTATTTAGAGTATAATTCCACAATCAATTGTTCTTTAATATTCTCAGGTACATTCTCTCTTTCAGGATAAGTAATAAAAATACCTTTTTGCTCGGCCACGTTCCAATCTACCCAGCTAAATTTAGGGTTCTTGCCACGGCTTTTGCCTAGGATTGAATCGTTTATAGCACTTTTGTTTTTGTAAGCTATAATATCGCCTGGCTTGCAAGAGTAAGAAGGCACATTCATCGTATCGCCATTCACGGTGATATGTTTGTGCGCTACCAATTGCCTTGCTTCTGGGCGGCTAGCTGTTAAACCCAAACGGTAGATAGTGTTATCTAGCCTTGCTTCTAACAGTTTAATGAGGTTTTCACCTTTTACGCCTTTCATTTTAGAAGCCTCAACGAATGTTTTGCGAAACTGACGTTCTAGCAAACCATAAGTGTATTTCGCTTTTTGCTTTTCCCTCAACTGCAAAGCGTACTCACCCAATGTTTTACGTTTGCGGGTAGCACCATGCTGGCCTGGAGGGTTGCTGTTTTTGGTTAACCATTTACCATTGCCTAGGATAGGTTCTCCGTAAATTCTACAAATTTTGGTTTTTGGACCAATGTAACGTGCCATAATTAAAAATTCTATTTGCTTGATTTTTTAGTGAATGACAAACGATTATGAAAAAATCAAAAAACTAAATCGCTTATCCAAGAATATATATTGTTTTAAGTTTTGTGTTTTGAGTTAAAAAAAGGAAATCTTTATTCAATTTAAAACTTAAAACATATAACTCAAAACAACTTAAACACGTCTTTGTTTAGGTGGCCTGCAACCATTGTGCGGCATTGGGGTAACATCTTTAATAGAAGTAACTTCAATACCATTCTGGGCAATGGAACGGATAGCACCTTCACGCCCAGAACCTGGCCCTTTTACAAAAACATCTACTTTTTTCAAGCCAGCATCTACTGCTACTTTGGCAGCATCAGCAGCAGCCATTTGAGCGGCATAAGGGGTGTTCTTTTTAGAACCACGGAAACCCATTTTACCAGCAGATGACCAAGAAATAACTTGTCCTTGCTTGTTGGTAAAAGCAACAATAATGTTGTTGAATGTTGCACTGATGCGTACTTCACCTGTGGACTCTACTTTTACAATCCTTTTTTTCGCAGCAGCCTTGGCACTGTTCTGTGCCTTTGATGGTTTAGCCATAATTTGTTTTTAGGTAATCTTTAAAAATAAAAATAGCCCCTACTCTCCAAGGTGGAATATCTGGTGGCTTATAAATGAAACCGTGAGTTATAGAGACTTTACGTTCTATAACCCACAGTTTTATTAGTTATTTCTTAGCTGCTTTCTTTTTACCAGCTACTGTCTTGCGTTTTCCTTTACGTGTACGGCTATTTGTTTTAGTGCGTTGGCCACGTACTGGCAAACCTTTACGGTGACGAAGGCCACGGTAACATGCGATGTCCAACAAACGCTTGATGTTCATTTGTGTTTCACTACGCAAAGCACCTTCCGTTTTAAATTCAGTATTTATGAAATTACGAATAGCAGCTTGCTCTTCGTCGTTCCATTGGTTTACTTTTTTATCAAGGGAAATACCTGCTTGGTTCAAAATTTCTTTTGCCCTGCTACGGCCAATGCCATATATGTAAGTAAGCCCTATTTCGCCCCTTTTATTTTTTGGTAAGTCTATACCGGCAATACGTGCCATATAACTATGTATGTTTAATGATGAATGTGTGTTACTTAAATTAAATTATCAACGCTATTTTACCCTTGGCGTTGTTTAAAACGAGGGTTCTTCTTGTTGATTACATAAAGCTTTCCTTTGCGCTTAACAATCTTGCAGTCTGCACTACGTTTTTTAATAGCTGCCCTAACTTTCATTGTAGTTTATTTATACTATTTGTAAAGTGCCATTTGTCAACCATTGACTTTGGCAATACTTGCTTATTTATACCTAAAATTTATCCTTCCCCTGCTCAAATCGTAAGGGCTCATCTCCACCCCCACCTTATCTCCTGGCAAAATCCTTATATAGTGCATCCTCATTTTACCAGAAATAGTAGCCAAAATCTCGTGCCCATTCTCCAGTTTTACCCGAAACATGGCATTGCTCATTGCTTCTATAATCTGTCCATCCTGTTTTATTAATTGCTGTTTCGACATACTTTTTTTCGGGCTGCAAAAATAGGGGAATAAATTAAAAAAACTAGATTTTCTTAAAAAGAAATCTAGTTTTCCTTAAAAAATGTGGATAAAAAAGGGATAAATGTCAATAAAATAAGATTTACTGCTAAAATTAGTCCTTAGAAGAAAGATAAAATCTCTTTTCGATAGCAAGCAGTCAAATATATATTAATCCGATTCTTTTTTCTTCTTTGCGGTTTTTGGGGTAAGCATCAAAAACATCCTTTTACCTTCCAGCTTGGGCAGGCTTTCTGGCTGGCCACTATCGGCCAAGCGTTCTGCAAATTTAAGCAGCACAAGCTCGCCACGTTCTTTAAACATAATAGCACGGCCTTTAAACTGCACATACGCTTTCACCTTGTTGCCTTCTTTCAGGAATTTTTCGGCGTGCTTTGCTTTAAAATCAAAGTCATGGTCATCAGTGCCAGGCGTAAAGCGGACTTCTTTTACCTCGCTTTGCTTGGCATTGGCTTTCATTTCCTTTTCCTTCCGCTTTTTCTCGTAAAGGAATTTTTTATAGTCGATAGCCTTGCATACGGGTGGATCTGCATTGGGGGATATTTCTACTAAGTCCAGCTCTAGCTGCTGGGCTATTTTCAAAGCCTCGTGTATGGGGTAGATACCCACTGTTACGTTTTCGCCTACTAAGCGCACCTGAAGTGCCCTTACACGCTCGTTAATACGGTGTTCTGGTTCTGGTTGCCTGTTAAAACGCGGGTTAAACCGTCCTCCTGGACCGCTGCTGCCTCTAAATGGTAATGCCATTAAAACTTGTTTGGTTAAAAATTTTTAAACTTTAAGCAGTATCAAAATGAATACTACCTTTTACTATTGCTGAAAAGGCTCTAACAACCATGCCAGTTAAAGATTCTTTTGCAATAGTTTTGATTATTATAATTGTATTTGATGCAAAAATAATATTATTCCCCGCTTTTCCGCTCAAAAATTTCTTCCACGATATTTTCGATAAATTCCTGCACGGTTTGAGTGCCTGCATCACCCTTACCTTGGCGGCGGATAGACAGTTTCCCTTCTGCCACTTCCTTCTCCCCTACTACCAGCATATATGGCACACGGCTTAGCTCTGCCTCACGAATTTTCTTGCCTATTTTTTCTTGCCTCTCATCAATCTCTACCCTCACCTTGGCTTTGCGTAGTTTGGCTTTTACTTCATTGGCATAGTCAATAAACTTATCGCTTATGGGTAAAATCTTCACTTGCAACGGTGCTAGCCACACGGGGAACTTGCCCGCATAATGCTCCAATAAGAACCCAATAAAACGTTCATGCGTACCCAAAGGCGCACGGTGGATAATCAGGGGTATCTCTGCTTCATTTTCTTTATTGGTAAAAGAGAGGTTAAAGCTGCGTGGCTGCGCAAAGTCAACTTGGTTTGTAGCCAAGGTAAATTCCCTGCCAATGGTGCTGAAAATCTGCACGTCTATTTTAGGCCCGTAAAAAGCACCCTCGCCCTTTGCTTCAATAAATGGCACGCCGGTTTCTATCAGCACACTACGTACCAGTTCTTCGGTTTCCAGCCACAATTCTGGCTCGTTTACATATTTCTGCCCTAGTTTTTCAGGGTCATGCAGGCTGAGGCGCATCACATACTTATCAATCCCAAAAATCTTGAAATATTTTAAGTACATATCGTTTACCGCCCTGAATTCTTTTGCAAATTGCTCCTTGCTGCAATAGATATGCGC
The DNA here is from genome assembly GCF_046546515.1 of Parasediminibacterium schistidii. Classification (NCBI taxonomy): domain Bacteria; kingdom Pseudomonadati; phylum Bacteroidota; class Chitinophagia; order Chitinophagales; family Chitinophagaceae; genus Parasediminibacterium; species Parasediminibacterium schistidii. The sequence continues at coordinate 47,058 of NZ_JBKHKJ010000025.1, forward strand.
ATCGTTCATGTGCAGGCAGCGTACACGCATCAGACCAAACAACTCACCGCTTTGCTCATACCGATAGCAAGTACCATATTCAGCAATGCGGTAAGGCATGTCCCTATAGCTTTTGGGCTCGGCATCAAATATTTTGTGGTGGTGCGGGCAGTTCATCGATTTCAAGTAATATTTCTCACCATCCATTTCCATTGGAGGGAACATACTATCGGCATAATAAGGCAAGTGGCCACTTGTTATGTATAAATTTTCCTTGGCAATATGTGGGGTAACCACCCTTTTATATCCACCATCTTCTTCTGTTTCCTTGGCCAGCTTTTCCAGTTCTTCTATAATCACTGTGCCATTGGGCATCCAAAGAATAAGGCCTGCACCAATATCATCGTTTGTGGTAAAAATGCCCAGTTCCTTGCCCAACTTCCGATGATCACGTTTTTTGGCTTCCTCCAGTAAAAACAAATACTCGTCTAATTCCTTTTGGGCAGGAAAGGTAACCCCGTATAACCTGGTAAGTTGTTTGTTTTTTTCATTGCCCTTCCAATAAGCACCAGCTATATTGGTCAATTTGATGGCTTTTATAAACCCTGTTGACGGGATATGCGGGCCACGGCACAAATCGGTAAACTCGCCTTGGGAATAAAAAGTTATGCCTCCATCGGTAAGGTTGCCCAAAAGATCTAGCTTATATTCATCGCCCTTTTCTTCAAAATAGGCAATTGCGTCTGCCTTAGAAATTTCTTTGCGAAGGAAAGGGTTGTTTTTCTTAGCCAGCTCCTGCATTTTCTTTTCCAGCACGGCCAAATCTTCCTCCGTTAGCTTGCGGTCGCCCAAATCCATGTCGTAATAAAAGCCTTTTTCCAAGGCCGGACCAACCCAAAACTTTACGCCCGGAAAAACGCTTTCAACTGCTTCTGCCATCAAGTGGGCAGAAGAATGCCAAAAAGTATTTTTGCCCTCGCTATCGTCCCATGTAATTAGTTTCAAGGAAACATCTTGGGTTATTGGCCTTGTAGCATCCCAAACCTGCCCATCAACGCTGGCAGCCAGCACTTTTCTTGCAAGCCCCTCACTTATGGATTTGGCAATGCCCAATGCACTTATGCCACTTTCATATTGCCTTACTGCACCATCAGGTAAACTGATATTTATCATACTACTATCGAAACGATTATTTAAGAAGATTGCAAATGTAGTAATTGCTGGGATGTATTTTGGCGTTAATTAAGAATATGATTAAAAAACCTTTAACTATTTTTTATATGGATGTATGTTAATTTGCATCCATTGTGATGAGCGTATGAGATTATTTTGTACTTGCGTGAGTTTATTTTTACTAATGCCGGCCTGCTTTTCACAGAAGCTAACGGGTATATGGCGGGGCTATTTCCTTCAAAAAAGCTTTGATGGGGTTCGGGGGCAATTTATAGACGATAAATACCGCTATGAGATACAGATAAATAATTTGCCAAGCAATAGCATTGAAGGGGTTACTTATTCATATAAAACAACCCGTTTTTATGGCAAAGCCGCATCGCAGGGCATTTATGCAAAGAAAACAAAAACCTTGTTGCTGAAAGAAACGAAGATGCTGGAACTGAGGATAAGCGACATGTCTGTTGCTTGTTTAATGACTTGTTATTTAGACTATACAAAAGCGGGTGACAAAGAAACCCTTACAGGCACTTATACAAGCGTGAACGAAAAAGATGGATCGGAATGTGGCAGCGGCACAGTATATTTAGAAAAAGTAACCACCACAGAGTTTGAAAAAGAAGATTTCTTAACTAAAAAAGAAAGCCCTGCTATTACGCATAAAAAAACAATCCCACTTGCAAAAAAGCTAAACCCAGTACCCCGCACACCCTCAACTAATTCACCATCAAAACCTTCTGCTGCAAGGAGCATAAGCCCTTTAAAACAGCAGCCCAATTCAAAACCGCCAATAAAACCTGGCGCAGAAGATTTTGTTGTTGGGCACTCAATAAAAAAGACCCAGAAAAAATTAATACCGAAAGATACCATTACCCCACCTATTGTGCCTAACGTGCCAATGATAGAGCCAAAAGATACGGAAGCAGAAGCCGTAAGCCCTGTACCCGAGATATTGCAAAAAAGGGAAAATGTTTTGTCGCACACATTAGTTGTTGATAGTCAGGATGCAACTGTTGAGTTTTATGACAATGGCCAAATAGATGGGGACACTATCAGCGTTTATCATAACAACAGGGTAGTTATTGACAAAAAAAGGCTTACCTACTCCCCTATTACCATGCAGGTGCATATTGACGAAAAGAAACCTGTGTATGAATTTATTGCAGTGGCAGAAAACTTGGGGCTTGTGCCGCCTAACACGGCATTGGTAATTGTATCTTCTGGCAGCAAGCATTATGAAATAAACATTACCTCAGATGAACAAAGGAACGCAAAGATTATCTTGCAATACCAAAAGCCGCCTGTAAGGCAGTAATAGAAATACAAAATATTTCAAAAAAAATCTTCTTAAAAACTAAATTTCAACATCACTTACTAGCGATTACCTTTGCCGCTCAAAAATTTGGCTTACTCATGTTGATTGGTTTACAAAATGTAACTTTTGAATTTGGTGCAAGGGTAATTGTAGAAGATGCCACATGGCACATTAACCCCGGTGAAAGGATTGGTTTAATTGGTTATAACGGTACTGGAAAATCCACCTTGCTAAAGGTATTGGTAGGTCAATACCTGCCCTCCAAAGGCTCTGTTGAAAAAGGCAGGGATGTTTCAATTGGCTACCTTCACCAAGACTTATTGAGTTTTGAAACTACCGACACCATCCTGGAAGTAGCCATGGGTGCATTCGAAAGGGTGCGCCAATTAGAAAAGGAAATTGAAGCATTAGGGATAGAATTGGAAACAAGGGAAGACGAAAAATTGTTAACCGACTATACTGACAAACTACACGAAATGGATGTATTGGATGGGTACAATATCCAATACAAAACAGAAGAAGTATTGCACGGGTTAGGCTTTACCAACGAGCAAATGCTGAAACCCTACCAACAATTCAGCGGGGGTTGGCGTATGCGGGTACTACTGGCAAAAATGATTTTACAAGCACCAGATGTATTGCTATTGGATGAACCTACCAACCACTTGGATTTACCGTCTATCGAATGGTTGGAAAAATACCTGCTCCATTACCAAGGTAGTGTGGTAATTGTAAGCCATGATAAATATTTCATGAACAGGATGGTAAATAAGATAGTGGAGATTTACCAGCAGGAACTCCATATCTATTCTGGCGATTATGAATACTATGAAATAGAAAAAGAACAAAGGGTAGAAATACAACAACGGGCTTTTGAAAACCAGCAGGATTATATCAAACAACAGGAACGCTTTATTGAGCGTTTCCGTGCAAAAGCATCCAAAGCAGCAGCGGCACAAAGTGCCATGAAGCGTTTGGACAAGATTGACCGTATTGAAAATGTTCAAATAGAACGTCCCAATATAAAAATCAACTTTCAGGTAAACAGCCAGCCTGGAAGGGTTTTGGTAACGTTGAAAGAAATCCATAAACAATATGGCGACAACCTGATTGTAGAAAATGGCGCAGCAGAAATAGATCGTGGCGATAAAATAGCCCTGATTGGTGCCAATGGTAAAGGAAAAAGTACCCTCTTACGCATAATAGCCGGCACTGAAGAAAACTTTGGCGGAGAGCGTGTTTGGGGCCACAATGTAGAAAGTAGTTTCTATGCCCAGCACCAATTGGAAGCATTGACAATGGATAATACCATCCTAAATGAAATGATGGAAAGCCGCAGCGGCAAAACGGAACTGGAGCTACGCAGTTTGTTGGGCTGTTTCTTGTTTAGTGGCGACGATACGGACAAGAAAATTAAACTACTAAGTGGTGGTGAAAAAGCCCGTGTGGCATTGGCAAAGGTAATTGTAAGCAAAAGCAATTTCCTGATGCTGGATGAACCTACCAATCACTTGGACATGCACAGCGTGGAGCTGTTGGCAGATGCCCTGAATAAATACGAAGGCAGCCTGATACTGGTAAGCCACGACCGTTACTTTGTATCTAAAACGGCCAATAAAATCTGGGAAATCGTTGACCATGAAATAAAGGAATTCAAAGGCACGTATGCCGAATATCTGGAATGGAAAGAACGCATGGCTAAACAGGCAAAAGAAGAAAGCCGTAAAGCCCCAAAGGACGACCCCAAGGATAAAAAAGACGAGCAGAAAAGCAAGCCCGTAGAGGCTCCTAAACCAGTTACCAAACCCCGTATTGACAATACAGAGCTGAAAAAGCTGCAAAACAAATTCCAGAAAATAGAGCAGGAACTGGAACAGCTAAAAAAGCAAAAGCAAACCGTAGAATTGGAATTAGCTGCCCCTGACAATTACAAAAATGCAACAAAATTCGCCGAAACCGAGCGCAACTACAAAAGCATCACAGAACAGGTAAAAAAAGCAGAAAGCCAATACGAGGAACTGTTTGAACAGATAATGGAAATGGAAAATTGATAATTGATAAGCAATCTCCTCATCCATTATATATAAAAAATCTTAATAAAAATGCAGCCCTCGCTTTCGGGGGCTGCATTTTTATTATTACTGAATACAGTGTAAACTAAATAAATTTAAAAAATCAAGTACTTGATTTTTGTCGGAGGCTAGCTCCCTCTCCTTTGGAGAGGGTTGGGGTGAGGTCTAGCAAAACATAAAAAATTTAATTTACACTATGCTGCATTATTTTTTGCAAACCTTAACTTATGCTTCTCACCAATATTGCGACCAAATAAATATAAATCAAAATAATTATCCCTAAACAATAAATATTTATTGATAAACAATAAAATATTTATAAATTTACCAAAAAATAACTTTTATTGAACACACAAAATGACTGACAATGAAAAACAAACTTTTACGATGGCCATCGGCAACCGGAGTAACCTTGCTATTGGTTGCTATTTATTTTGTTTATATACTCGGTTATCACGTAACACATCCTGGAAAAAACGAAGCCACTTACGAAATAGTTGATACCGCTGACACAAACTATGATACCCCAAACGATTCATTGCCAGCCTATATATACAAGCGCCTATATAAGCCGATTGAGGATAGTATAAGCCAAGCAAAGCAAACCCAGGAATTGCTAGATAAAGGATTTTACATGCACTATAATGGCATTTTTGGGTTGGGGATAGCACAATATGATGAGGATCAAAATGAGCGTTTTTATACAATACCAATCCTGGAGACAAAAAAAAACGATTATTTGGCCCTAATTCCAATAGTTAACAATAAAGATTCTATCGCAAGTCTAATAAAAATGGTAGATAATATCAAAGATTCTATCCATAAGATAAAGGGCAAACATACACCTGATGTAAAGTATTTCATCGCTGTTTTCCCTTTCTCCTTGCCTACAATTGAAAATATGTATGATGGCAGCTTCTTTGTTTCAAACAAAAAATTTTATATTAAATATCCTCACTTGGATAGCTTTAAAAACAATTTCCACAAAGGGCATTTTGTTTACAAGGAAGTACCTGTCAGGTATATAAAGGCTAATCAGTATTTGCTTATCCCCACAACCAAATTTTGGTACCAGTTTGTGAACTGCTTATTCTATATATTATTTTTAGTAACGATAAGTGGCCTATTGTATTTTGTGCTGATATTGCCCATTACCTGTTTGCTGAGCATTGCTAAAGGCAATCCATTTAGTGTTGAAAACATAGCACGCCTATTTGGTATCTCTTATTTTTTTATCGGTTTAGTTTCTGCTCAAATATTGCTACCTTGTATAGGCTATTTGATATTCCATAAGTTGATACCAACTGAATTTTCTTTGGACATGTGGAAATGCGTGGCAGATTCAGAGCCATTAATCATTGCAGGTATCATCGTATTCATCATAGCAAAGGCATTTCAAAAAGGGCATGAATTACAAAAAGAACAAGCGTTAACCATTTAATTATGCCAATAGTAGTAAACTTGGATATTATACTGGCAAGGCGGAAGATGAGCCTCACGGAACTAAGCAGCCGCATGGGTATCACCATTGCCAACATGAGCATCTTGAAAAGCGGCAAGGCAAAAGCAATACGCTTCAGCACGCTTGATGATATTTGTAAGATATTAAATTGCCAACCTGGAGATATTTTAGAATATGTGGATGAAGAGAAAGAGGCTTTTTAGAAATTGAATGGGTAGAAGTACATTTTGTAGTCTCTTGCTTCCCTCATTTCCATCATTGCGAGACACAAAGCAACCCTTTCTAAAAAATCGGAACCGCAGAAACTTGTAAAGAAAAATAAACAAAAAATGCACCCCACTAAAGGCTGCATTTTTTGTTATCAAACCATCAATTTATTCTAATGAATTCCCTCCAGCTTTAACTGGTAAAGCAAAAGTCTATTATCAATTCCTAATTCCTAATTTTCCTCCTTTTCCATCATCAAATAAGCCTTGATAAACCCATCCAACTCCCCATCCATTACTGGCTGCACATTGCCCACTTCGTAATCTGTCCGGTGATCTTTAATCATTTTATACGGGTGGAACACATAACTCCTTATTTGGCTGCCCCACTCAATCTTTTTCTTCCCTGCATTCGTGGCATCTATTGCTTCCTGGCGTTTGCGCATTTCTTCCTCGTACAAGCGGCTTTTCAGCATCTTCATGGCTAGTTCACGGTTTTCGCCTTGTGTTCGTGCTTGCTGGCATTCCACAATAAAACCACTAGGGCCGTGCTTTAAACGGACTGCCGTTTCCACCTTGTTCACGTTTTGGCCTCCACTACCACCACTACGGAAGAACGCCCATTCCAAATCTGCCGGGTTCACTTCTATCTCTATGGTGTCGTCAATTAACGGGTACACATACACGCTCGCAAACGACGTATGCCTGCGGGCATTGCTGTCAAACGGCGATATGCGCACCAAACGATGCACCCCACTTTCTGCCTTGGTGAAGCCATAAGCAAACGGCCCTTCAAACTGTATGGTAGCAGTTTTAATACCAGCCCCATCCCCTTCCTGATAGTCCAGTTCCGTTACTTTCCAGCCTTGCTTTTGCCCGTACATAATGTACATACGCAGCAGCATATCGGCCCAGTCCTGGCTTTCGGTACCACCCGCACCAGAATTAATCTGCACAATGGCAGTCATTTCGTCCTCAGGCTTGTTCAGTGTGCTTTTAAATTCGGCATCTTCCACGGCTGTAAGTGCAGCTACGTAGGCAGCTTTCGTTTCCTCTTCGGTGGCATCGCCCTCTTTCCAGAATTCAAACAGCACCACAAAATCCTCGATAGATGCTTCCACCTGCTCGTACATCTTTATCCAGAATTCGTTGGCCTTTATGTCCTTCATGGTAGCCGTGGCGCGGGTGTTATCGTCCCAAAAGCCTGGCGAAAGCGATAGCTGGCGGTCTTGTTCTACTTTATACTTACGGTTAGCGTAGTCAAAGAAACCTCCTCAAGACAACTAACCGGTCTCTTATATCCTTAATTTGTTCTACTGTCATAGCGTGCAAAGTAAGGGGAAAAGCATCAAAACAAAGTATTTCATATCCTCCATTTTTATCTGAACAAGATTCATTTGTTTTAGCTACACCCCCAATTGGGTGCATAAAATTTTTTCGCTTTTTTATTAAAAAATCAACCTAGCCAACCTCACCCCTCCCGAAATACTGGGACATGTTACCCAAAGGAAAAGGTAATAGGAACAGGGCAAGGAGACAATATTTGCATATTTTTATACTATATTTTCTAACTTCCTTTTTATTAAAATAGTTTCAGTTTTGCTTTTTTTCGGGCTTTTTTCCTACCCTGTGTTTTTTGAAAAATTGCTTTCACTCATTTAAACCGTTGATTATCAACAATATAGCGAAATTTATTTGAGTGTTTTGTGCGTGTTTTGTGCGTACTTTTTGAGTGATTTGTGCGTACTTTTTGAGTGATTTGTGAGAAAAAGTGGGTGATTTGTGGGTGATAAACGCAACACCAGATTTTGGCACTACAACTATTTTAATATTAGTAAAAAAAGAACTACGATAAAAATGACTAGACATTAGCTTTGTATCAAGTGCAAATTGGATACAAAGATAAGTTTTTCCTTTTTTTGTTGGGCAATAGTTTCTACATTTAGTTTTTGAAACTGGCGTTTGCTAGACTAATAACAAAATTATTGACATTGAGAAAAGGGAGGGAAATATGGGGGAACGAGGATGGCATAAAAAAGGCGACTTGCGCCGCCTCAAATGTTTTCACAACGGAATAATCCTTATTGTGATTTGCTTTAAATCTTAGGCTGTAAAAATAATGACTTTAACTATATAAACTAAAAAACATGAGAAAAGTTTTGGGGTTAGATTTAGGGACTAATAGTATTGGGTGGGCGTTGATAGAGGTTGATGAAAATAATAAACCCATTAGGATTATAGCAATGGGTTCAAGAATAATTCCTCTTAGTTCTGACGATAGGGATGAATTTCAAAAAGGGCAAGCCATATCCAAGAATCAAAACAGGACTATTGCCAGGACACAGCGTAAAGGGTATAATAGGAAACAACTGAAAAAGAGCGATGATTTTAAGTTCAGCCTAAAGAAAACACTTAAAGAGCTAAATATTTTTCCCTCTAAAGAATTAATGCAGATCCCAAGTTTGGAATTATGGAAATTAAGGAGTGAGGCAGCTTCGGGAAGCAGTGGTATTACAGGAGAGCAGCTAGGCAGGATCTTTTATATGCTCAATCAAAAAAGAGGGTATAAATCAGCAAGAAGTGAAGCTAATCAAGATAAAAAAGATACTGATTATGTTGCTGAGGTAAAAGGAAGATTTGCAAAACTGAAAGAAACGAAGCACACAATAGGACAATATTTTTATGATGAATTGGTAATTGCCAAAAAAGAAAATCAATACTTTAGGATAAAAGAAAAGGTTTATCCGAGAGAGGCCTATGTAGAAGAGTTTGATGCAATTATAAATGCTCAAAAAGAGAAACATGATTTTCTTACAGAAGAAGTTGTTGAAAAATTGCGCAATCAAATTATTTATTATCAACGTAGCCTGAAATCGCAAAAAGGATTAGTAAGTATTTGTGAGTTTGAAGGTTTTGAGACTACTTATATTGATAAAGAAACAAAAAAAGAAAAGAAAGCTTTTGTAGGTCCAAAAGTTGCCCCGAAAACATCCCCATTGTATCAACTATGTAAGATTTGGGAAGTAGTAAATAATATTTCCTTAAAAGTGAAAAATGCAGAAGGAAGTAAATATAAATGGGGCGATAAATTTCCTACTATTGAAGAAAAAGAAAAAATAGTAGCACACCTGAACCAAAAAGCCAAACTTGATTTTAAAGATTTGGTAAAAATACTAGGGCTTAAGGAACAAGATGTATATGTAAACAAGCAAATACAAAAGGGGATACAAGGCAATATTACCTATGCAGCAATAGAAAATATTTTAGGAGAAAGCGAAGCGCTACAATTTAACTATAATGTCGTTCCTACTAAAAAGCCTGCTATTTTGGTAGATAAAAAAACAGGAGAGGTTTTAAAAGAACTAGAAGGGTTACAAATAGATGCCAAGATAGAACGGGAGCCACTTTATCAACTTTGGCATACCATATATTCTATCAAGGATCTTGAAGAATGTAAAGCAGCATTGATAAAAAGATTTAATTTCCCTAGTGAAATTGCTGACAAATTATCTAGGTTAGATTTTAATAAGCAAGCGTTTGGTAATAAATCTAACAAAGCAATGCGCAAAATATTGCCTTATTTAATGCAAGGTTACGATTACTCGCAAGCGTGCAATTTTGCTGGATACAATCATTCAAATAGTTTAACTAAAGATGAACAATCGAAAAGGCTTACGGATGAAAAGCTAGCGTTATTGCCAAAAAATACTTTACGACAACCGATAGTAGAGAAGATTATTAACCAAATGATAAACGTGGTAAATGCCATTATAGAAACCTATGGTAAACCAGATGAGATACGGGTAGAACTTGCCAGGGAATTGAAACAAAGCAAAGATGAAAGGAATGATGCTGATATTCAAAATTCCAATAACAAAAAACTGAATGACGAAATAGCCCAAAGACTGGCTGCACATGGCTTGCCTGTTACAAAAAAATATATACAAAAGTATAAGTTCATTTTTCCTGTTAAGGATAAGAAAATGAAAGATGCCCAAGTGGTGAACCAGTGTATTTATTGTGGTGAAATATTCAATCTCACAGAAGCTTTAAGCGGGGATGATTTTGATATTGACCATATTGTGCCACAAGCACTCCTTTTTGACGACTCCCAAACCAATAAAGTATTGGTACACAGAAGTTGTAACGCAAACAAAACCAACAAAACTGCTTACGATTATATTGCTGCTAAAGGAGAAGATGCACTAGGTCAATACATTAACCGGGTTGATAATTGGTTCAAGAAAGGTATTTTATCTTATGGAAAAATGCAGCGCTTAAAAGTTTCATATATTGAATACACAGAACGGAAAAAAATAAAAAAAGAAACGGAGGCGGATAAAAAACTGTGGGAAAGTTTTATTGATCGCCAATTGCGGGAAACACAATACATAGCACGGAAATCAAGGGGAATATTGCAACAAATTTGTAATAATGTAACCACTACTGAAGGCACTGTTACGGCAAAGCTTCGCAAAGTTTGGGGTTGGGATAATGTGTTGGAGAACCTTCAGTTTGAACGGTTTAAAACTGCCAATCAAACAGGGATAAAAACATGGACGAGCCAGCATGGAAGAAGGACGCATGAAAAAGAAGAAATACAAAGCGAAGTCTGGACTAAACGAGATGACCATCGCCATCACGCAATTGATGCTCTTGTAGTTGCATGCACACAACAAGGGTTTATCCAGCGTCTAAATACACTTAACTCAAGCATTGTAAGAAATGAAATGATAAAAGAGATTGAAGAGGCAAAAGCTAAACATGGCAAAGCATCCCAAGAAGTATTATCAAATCAAGAAAATACTTCCTCGGCACTTTATGACGAAAAAAATAAAATGCTTGATGCTTACCTCTCATCTCAGACCCCCTTTAACACAAAACAAGTGGCAGATTATGCCGAACAAATTTTAATATCCTTTAAAGCGGGAAAAAAAGTAGCGACCAATGGTGTGCGAAAAGAAAAAGTAGATGGCAAGAAAAAAGTAGTGCAGCCTGATATTATTGTACCACGGGGTGCATTACATGAACAATTTGTTTATGGGAAAATTAAAGTAATTGCAAAAGACTTTAAAACAGATTCATACAGAAAGTTCCCGATAAAATATCTTTTTGAAAACGTTGATAGAATAGCAGAACCGCATATCAAGATAAAAGTAGAACAAAGGTTATTAGAATTTGATAAAGATGTAAAAAAGGCCATGGATTCAATAAAAAAGCTGCCCCTGTTTATTGACAAGCAAAATACAAAACCTCTGTTGAATGCTTATTGTTATGTAGATGAATTTGTCATTAAATATAAAATAAGGGAGATAAAAAAGGAAGATGTAAAATATATTGTAGATGAAAAAGTAAAGCGATTAGTAAAGGAAAGACTAGAAAAATTTAATGGAAAAGAAAAAGAAGCTTTTAAAGATGTATTATGGTTTAATGAAGAAAAACAAATACCTATACTTTCTGTGAGGTGCTATACAGGTCTCTCAAATGTCCAAGCTATTAAAAGAGATGAGAACAATAATGAAATAGGATTTTCAATTCCTGGGAATAATCACCATATTGCTATTTATAAAGATGTTACTGGTAATAATGTACAACACCTTTGTTCTTTCTGGCATGCGGTGGAACGAAGGAAATATAAAATCCCTTATATAATTAAGGATACAAATAAACTTTGGAGTTCGTTAATTGAAAAAGAATTGCCGCAAACATTTTTAGATAAATTACCTACTGATAATTTGGAATTACAATTTAGTTTACAACAAAATGAAATGTTTATTTTAGGGTTAGCTCTTGAAAATTTTGAACAGGCAATTTTAGAAAACAATAAGTCTTTATTAAGTAAGCATCTTTATTTGGTATGGAGTGTTTCTGATAATAACTATTGGTTTAGGCATCATTTAGAAACAAAAAATAGTGAACTAAAAACAATTCAAGGTGCTAAAGAAGTTAAGAGGCTTTACAATATCAGAAGTTTAGGTGCATTTTTTCAATTAAATCCTATTAAAGTTCGTCTTAACCATCTTGGTGAAATAACAAAAATTGGTGAATAATGATAAGTTTTACCTCAAAATTTTAAAGGAAGGCTTCGCTCAAAGCCAAGCCTTCCTTTAAAATTTCTTCCCCAAAATAAAAATGCCATGATAAAACGGACACTCCAAATAGGTAGCCCCTGCCATTTAAAATGTGCCAATAGCCAGTTGGTGTTAAGTTATCGTCATGTAAAAGGGATGGAAACAATCCCAGATAAGTCTGTTCCGATAGAAGATATTGGTATGTTGGTGCTGGAACACCAGCAAATAACTATCACGCATTATTTATTGGATCAATTGGTAAATAATAATGTAGCGGTAATTACTTGCAACGATACGCACCACCCCACAGGAATGCTGCTGCCGCTAGAGGGCAACACAATACAAAGCGAACGTTTCCGGGCGCAGATTGAAGCAAGTGAACCATTGAAAAAACAATTGTGGCAGCAAACGGTGAAATGCAAAATTGCCAATCAGGCAGCGGTGTTGCAACGATGGGACATAAAAAACAAGCTTTTGGTAAACCTCTCCCAAGCGGTGCTTAGCGGAGATACAGGTGGCTGCGAAGCAACGGCCGCCGCCTATTACTGGCAAAACCTTTTTCCGCCCGCCTGGTTGTTTTTCCGCCGCCGGGACGGTATTCCGCCAAATAACTTGCTGAACTATGGGTATGCAATCTTGCGTGCGATTGTTGCACGGGCCATTGTAGGTGCCGGGTTGTTGCCAACGCTGGGCATATTCCACAGGAACCGTTACAATGCTTATTGCCTGGCGGATGATATTATGGAACCTTACCGCCCATTTGTAGACATGGTTGTACGGGGGATTATAGACGAGACGAGCCATGTAAAAGTGCTGACACAGGAATTTAAAACAAGGCTACTAAACGTGGCAACCGTGGACGTGATGCTGAATGGGGAGAAAAGCCCACTGATGGTGGCCACGCAGCGCACGGCAGCATCGGTGGCTAGGTGCTTTGCCGGGGAACAAAGAAAGATATTGTACCCGGAGATGGCGTAGCAGGGATGGCAGTGTTTGTAGCCAAGGGGTATAATTGGCTGTATTAGTAATAATGTGCAACAATGAAATCCGAACGCTTAAACGCCTATCGCATTATGTGGGTACTTGTATTTTTTGACCTGCCAACGGAAACCAAGAAAGAACGGAAAGCTGCAGGCGATTTCCGCAAGAAAATATTGGCGGATGGCTTTGCTATGTTCCAGTTTTCTATTTATGTGCGCCACTGCGCCAGCATGGAAAACGCCACGGTACATATAAAAAGGGTGCAAAAAATATTGCCAGAAAAAGGCCATGTGGTGATAATGACCATAACGGACAAGCAATTTGGCATGATGAAAATATATCAAGGCACAAAGCCTGCCACAGCAATGGACATACCGCAGCAGTTGGAACTGTTCTAAGCCCCTGCCCAAAAAGGCACTAGGAAATGCAAAAACCGCTTGACTACAATGAACAAGCGGTTTTTTTGTGCATTTTTTTCTTTCTATCTTTAAACGAAACCCTTTGCTGCATTGCGTTTCAGCCCAAACTGTTGTTGATAAAGATAGAAAGAACTAAGATTGAAAGCAAATCACAACCAGCTTCGTTATAAGAAAGAGAAAGTTTTTGTTGTTGATAAAGATAGAAAGAACTAAGATTGAAAGCAAATCACAACTGCTATCATTTGTTCAAAACAAAAAAGGCGGTTGTTGATAAAGATAGAAAGAACTAAGATTGAAAGCAAATCACAACAATAGCAAACAACATTACTAAGTCATTTAAGTTGTTGATAAAGATAGAAAGAACTAAGATTGAAAGCAAATCACAACATAAGCATATCACATATACTACCGAATTTGGTTGTTGATAAAGATAGAAAGAACTAAGATTGAAAGCAAATCACAACCGGCGCACTTACATGGGCGAAATAACCAAAGTTGTTGATAAAGATAGAAAGAACTAAGATTGAAAGCAAATCACAACCTTAAACAACTCCTTGCAAACCTTTGTACTGTTGTTGATAAAGATAGAAAGAACTAAGATTGAAAGCAAATCACAACGTAAAGCAAGCCATCAACAACTTTATGGCGTTGTTGATAAAGATAGAAAGAACTAAGATTGAAAGCAAATCACAACACGCAAAGCGAAGCAAATAACCTGCACATAGTTGTTGATAAAGATAGAAAGAACTAAGATTGAAAGCAAATCACAACTAAAAAAGAAGATTACAACTTACCTATTGTGTTGTTGATAAAGATAGAAAGAACTAAGATTGAAAGCAAATCACAACTGTCTTTTACCGTAGGCTATTGTTCCCTTAGTTGTTGATAAAGATAGAAAGAACTAAGATTGAAAGCAAATCACAACAACAGACTGGGTAACGATTTCATTTACCAAGTTGTTGATAAAGATAGAAAGAACTAAGATTGAAAGCAAATCACAACTAGAAACACAAACATATTAAAAACACTAAAGTTGTTGATAAAGATAGAAAGAACTAAGATTGAAAGCAAATCACAACAGCAATTGCCCCCAGCACACATTTATTATGTTGTTGATAAAGATAGAAAGAACTAAGATTGAAAGCAAATCACAACTCACGGGTAGTGGTGGCAATGGTTATTTGGGTTGTTGATAAAGATAGAAAGAACTAAGATTGAAAGCAAATCACAACACAATAATTGTAGCGGCTCAAAAACCTCAAGTTGTTGATAAAGATAGAAAGAACTAAGATTGAAAGCAAATCACAACGCTTATGCCATTATGGTTTTTGAGAACCTGTTTTTGATAAAGATAGAAAGAACTAAGATTGAAAGCAAATCACAACAGGGTTCGATGGGGAAAGTTGGAAAGAAGGTTGTTGATAAAGATAGAAAGAACTAAGATTGAAAGCAAATCTAAAGAAAAAAACAACAATAAACAAAAACGGGTGCATTTCAAAATTCCGTTTTTTGTTGTTTTCTATTTGGCAGAAGCAGGAAATAATCTAACAGTTTTCTGCTCAACAAATATCCTATATGGGGGCATTTTTGGATGCTCATGGGGGCATATTTCCCCCATATAGGATTTTTATTTTGGGTTATATACCTATTCATGCCAATTTTACAGTAAGGGGCATCTTGGCCTTGCCTCTTGCATCGGATGGTAGTTGGCTTTAGAAAATGATAATCCACCATCAAAATCTTAATAGTTTCTTATCAATCAATTATTAGCTTATTATCATAAAACTATCATTCCATTATCAATAAATTATCATAAAATTCACTTAAATTATAATAAAAAACGAGGCTTAAAAAAACATAAACAATTGAATATCAATGAGTTATAGGCAAAAAGGTAGGTTCTGAAAAAAAATAAATAACGAAAAAAGAAGAAAAAAGCCATTTTAAATCTTCGCTTAGTTCTTCTTATTCCCTCGTTTGTTCTTGCACCCCTCTCCCTTTGTAGAGGGTTGGGGTGAGGTCGGGAATTAGGGTACGCCTATCATCATCAATTATCTATCTTGCTGATAAATAAAAAAGGAGAATAAAAAGCGAAGATTTGAAATGCACCCACTAACTTGCTCACAAGTAGCAACTATTTGCTTATTTTGTAACGCTGTTTTGTTTTTTTAGGAAGCATTAAACTATTGAATGGGTAGTATTACTTATAAGCATGTACACCGCCATTTATTGGCTATCGATTGTATTATTTTCGGCTTTGATGGGGAGGATTTAAAGGGGTTGTTTGTAAAAAGGAAACTGGAGCCGCAAAAAGGCAACTGGTCCTTGATGGGTGGATTTGTGTCTGGCATCGAAAGCGTGGATGCCGCTGCTGAAAGGGTATTGTATGAGCTGACAGGGCTTGGGAATATATATATGGAGCAATTGCACTGCTATGGCGCATTAGATAGAGATATAGAAGCTAGGGTGGTTTCCATTGCTTATTTTGCCTTAATTAACATAGCCGATTATAGCAAAGAACTGCTAGAAGAACACCATGCCACGTGGGTAAGCCTGAAAAAATTGCCCGACCTAATTTTCGACCACCGCCAAATGGTAGAAGATGCTAAGGAAAAACTGCGTGAAAAAGTGGCTACCCATCCCGTGGGCTTTGCCTTGCTGCCCCCAAAATTTACCTTAAAGCAATTGCAAGCTTTGTACGAGGCTATCTATGAAATGCCGCTAGATAAAAGGAATTTTTCACGCAAAATTTTCTCCATGAACATCCTCCAAAAATTGGAAGAAAAAGAAAAAGCATCTTCCCGAAAAGGCTCGTTCTATTTTATTTTTGACGAGGCACAATATAAATTACTGGAAAAAGAAGGGCTAAAGTTTATATAAGTACCAAGGTATTTTTCGCCACAAAGACTCTAAGGCTCAAAGTAGCACAAAGGAAAATAAGTGGAATACTTAGGTTTTTTCAATATTTTTTTAACCTTATTTAATTTTGTCCTTCTTGGTGTTTTTGTGCCTTTGTGGTAATTAAAGTGGCGAGTTGTAAGTTTTATTCTATCAATCTTGTGGTGTCTATATTTCCCGTGAATACAGACGTTATTTTCCTAGCACTATAAATATTGCTATTGAATTTGTTACCTAATATAATTAAAGTGGCACTGTCTTTTACAAGTCGGGTAAAAACCGTATTGTTGCCATGCCACCACCCATTGTGGTAAACAATGGTTTCCCCCGGGTTTATCAATAGCCTCCATCCATAGCCATAGTTGTGCTGGCCCCTATGTTCATTGCTATAGCCTGTAAATGCTTTTTCAAGTGTTGGCCTGCTTACAAACGTGCCAGCATACAATGCCTTGTCCCATTGCAGCATGTCCCTCACAGTGCTATACACGCTTTTGTCGCCAAAAATACAGTCAAATTTTTCCAGTTTTGCTGGGGTATTGCCCATGTAAGACGGCGTATAGTTGGGGATGTCTTTTGCTGTGAACACAAAGCTATTAGTCATGCCCAAGGGGGTAAACAAGCTGTCTTTCATGTAAGTAGGAAAAGGGATGCCGCTTACCCTTTCTGCAATCATGGCCAACAATACATAATTGGTATTGCAGTATTTGAATACCCGGTCTGGAGCAGCCTCCACGGCCGGCCTTTTTTGGGCCATCCAACGCAGTACATCTTGGTTGGTTGCCTGCCCTACAAAAGCTTGCGATTTATTTCTTACTGTCCTTGTAATAGTAATGATTTTGCCACGCTTGTTTTTTTTATGCGTAACTGTTGTCTCATTTTCCCCATCCATGAAATAGATATAGTTAGGCAAGCCGCTCCTGTGGGTAAGCAGGTTTTTTATGGTGATATTGTCGTATGGGAAAGTAGGCAGGTAACGCTTTACTTCATCGTCTAGTTTTAGCCGCCCTTGCTCCATCAAACGCAGGATAACCATGGCCGTGAAGGTTTTAGAAATAGAAGCCAAGTGGAAAGTAGTGTTTGCCGTGATGGGCGTTTTTTCTTTTAAATTGGCATAGCCATGGTAATCTTCAAATACAATGTCCCCATTCTTGGCAGCCAATATTGCCCCGTTGAACCCTTTGGTTAGCAACATGCTTTTATATAGGGGGGCAATGGCATTGAAATAATATTCTTTTTCTTTGGGGCTAAGTGGCACGCTGTGCACAGGCACTGGTGCCAATGGTTTATTGACTGGCTTTTTAGGTGATGAATTGCAAGCTAATAAAATATATGTGAGTATAGGAAATATCATTTTACGATACATTATTATTTATCATTAGTGGGGAAAGCAACAAATATAGGGTGCAGCGCAAAGGATACCAAACCTGTATAGCGTTGGATTGTCATAATAAAAGTTAAAATATAAATAGAAGGTTGAAATGCTTTTTCAGGAGCAAATGACATATTATTTTAAATTAAATTTAAACAAACGTTTGTTTTATTTAAACGTTTGTTTAATATTTGCAATGTCAAAAGAAAAATAAGATGGCAGTAGATAAAAGGGGGCATATACTGGAACACGCAATTACCCTGTTTGCAGACAAGGGTTTTGAGGGGACTAGCATACGGGATTTGTCAAAAGTGGCAGGCGTAAACGTGGCCATGATCAATTACTATTTTGGCAGCAAAGAGAAACTGGTAGAAGCAATAATTTCAGACAAGGCTTTGTATATGAAGGATAGGATTGAGGAAATAGAAGCCAACCCTTCCCTATCGGAACTGAATAAAATAGACATTTTGATTGAGGACTATGTAACAAGGATTTTATCTGGTGTCAATTTCCATAAGTTTCTACATAAGGAACTGATGGATATTAAAAGGGAAGGGATACATGCTTCGCTTACAACTTTATTTTCAAAAAACGCTAGGAACTTTGCGGCTATTATTGATAAAGGCATTGAAAAAAAGCAATTTAGAAAAGTGGATGCCTTGCTAACCGTTACATCCATCCTTGGCTCCATAACACAAGTAGTATCTTCCAAAAGCATGTGCAACAAATTGCTCTTGAAGCAAGAAACCAACGAGCCATATACAGACGAAGAATTTAGGGAGCGGCTGATTAACCATATCAAGCAAATGATACATGCACACTTAGTCGTAAGTGATCAGCCTTAAGTCATCAGTCGTAAGTCATAAGTGGTAAGTATTAAGTTTTCAGCCTTCGGCTGATTCATAAATTGCCTCCAACTCAATAATAAATTGGAATTGCGGCCGCTGAATTGCCATCTGCTTTAGCTGGTGTATAAAAGTAATTTTTACCTTAAACAATAATTAAACATGGAACAAGCAACAGAACAAAAAAAGAAATCGGTAGTAAAACCAATTATCCTGGCACTAGTACTGGTTGTAGGTGGTTATTTTGGCTATAAAGAAATATATTTTAGCCTTACGCATGAAACTACAGACAATGCACAAGTTGAAACACAAATAACCCCTGTCCTACCTCGTGTATCTGGGTATGTTAAGAGCATTGTGGTAAAAGATTATGATAGCGTAAAAGCAGGGCAATTAGTAGCAGAACTAGATGATGCAGAATTGCAAGCACAATTAGAAGAAATGCAAGCTGATTATGCTCAGGCAACAGTGGACATAGACAATGCCAAGGCTTCATTAAACAACGCAACTGTTTCCTTGAAAGTAAACAATGGGAATATAGACCTGAGCGATGTAAGGCGCCAGAAAGCTTTGGAAGATTATAACCGTGACAAAAACCTGTATGCGGCAGAAGCCATCACCAAGAAGCAATTGGATGATAGCAAGTTTGCTTATGAAACAGCTATTAAATCGTTGGACAATACCCATTATGATTTGAGTACAGCCCAAAGCCGTATTGCGGTATTGGAGTCTGCTGTAAAAAAATCAGAAGCAGCTATGGCTGTAAAACAAGCTAGGATAAACCAGCAAAAACTCAAATTGACTTACACCAAAATATATGCCCCACAAGCAGGTAAAATTGGTAAGAAGAATGTAAGCGAAGGCCAATTTGTACAGGCAGGTACTCCCCTATTTTCTATTGTAAACGATACCACTTACTGGGTTGTAGCCAACTTTAAAGAAAACCAAATTGCCGCTCTTGTACCGGGTAAAGAAGTGGAACTGAAAGTAGATGCCTATCCTGATACTAAAATAATAGGAACGGTTGCCAGTTTGAGTGATGCAACAGGTGCCAGGTTTGCCTTATTGCCACCAGACAATAGCAGTGGCAACTTTGTAAAAGTAACACAACGTGTACCCGTAAAAATCTGGATAAAAGACGTTTACAAGTATAGAAATATTTTGAGGGCAGGGCTGAGTGTGGAAGTAGAGGTAATTAAGAATTAGGAATTACGAATTAGGAGTTGATAATACTCTAATTCCTTTCGACCTAATTCCTGATTATTTAATTCTTAATCCCTATTTAATTTATGGCAACAACATTATTAGCCCCTCCTGTGGTATACCCAAAAGGATTGGCACGTACAATTATAGTCATCACAACTATCGCTGCGGCTATCATGGAGTTAGTGGATACTTCCATTGTAAACGTAGCACTGAACGACATGAGTGGTAGCCTTGGCGTAAGCATCGAGGATATTAGCTGGGTAATTACTTCCTACGCAATAGCCAACGTAATCATCATACCATTGACCAGCTTTCTGGCAGAGTATTTTGGTCGGAAGAATTATTACATCGCTTCAATGATTGTTTTTACGGTCGCCTCTTATTTATGTGGCCAATCGCACTCACTAATAGAAATCATTTTATGGCGGTTTGTGCAAGGCATTGGTGGCGGTGCATTGCTTTCCACTTCACAAGCCATCTTATTTGATGCGTTTGAACCAAAAGACAGGGCAAAGGCTTCGGGTATGTTTGGTATGGGTATCGTTTTAGGACCTACCCTTGGCCCTACCCTTGGTGGATATATTATAGACCATGCCTCGTGGCCGCTTATCTTCATGATTAATATTCCTATTGGTATCGTGGCAACTGTGCTTTCTTATATTTTCATTAATAAAAAAGAAGGCGAAGGCACCAAAAAAGACAGCATCAAAATAGACTATACAGGCATTTTCCTACTGATGGCGGGAATTGGTTGCCTGCAATTTGTACTGGAACGTGGCGAATCTGAAGATTGGTTTAGCAGTCAAATTATCAGGGTTTGTACTTGCATAGCAGCGGTTGGGCTAATCACGTTTATTTTTTATGAGCTGAAACAAAAACAGCCTGCCGTAAACCTCCGGGTTATGGGCAATAGAAACCTAGCTTTTACCACAGTGTTCACTTTTGTTGCGGGCTTTGGTTTATATACTTCTGTATTTGTTTACCCAGTATTGGCGCAGCGGGTGCTGGGCTTCACTGCTTTTGAAACAGGTATTTCTTTACTAGCACCTACCCTCGCTGCCGTTGTTCTGATGCCGGTTACAGGTATATTAATGGGTAAAGGCGTATCCCCCATCCCTTTTATTGTGGTTGGTTTTGCTTTGTTTGCGCTGTATAGCTATATGAGTTCCAAAGTAAGTATCGATGTTGGCCGGGGTGATTTCTTTTGGCCTTTGTTGATACGGGCAATGGGTATTGCCTTTTCACAATTACCCTTAATCAACCAGGCAGTGGCAGGGTTGCAGCAAAAAGATTATGCAACAGGCATTGGGCTAAACAATATGATACGGCAACTAGGCGGTGCTTTTGGTATTGCTATGGCGAATAATTATGTTACCAACCGTTATGCTACCCACCGTATGAATTTGGTAAGCAGCATACCTGATGGTACCCCGCAATTGACGGAGCGGCTAAATACTATTACCCAAGGCATTATTGCAAAGACAGGTGACTTTGCAGGTGCTGCCGGGCGAGCATTGGGTGTACTGAATGGTGCGATAGAAAGGCAAGCCTATTATCTGGCTTATTTAGATACTTTCCGGCTAATCGCCGTGTTTTTTATCCTTGTGTTGCCGCTGGTGGTTTTCCTTAAGGTTAAGAAGAAATCAAAAGAAGAAATTGCTGCCGCAATGAAGGCGGCGGCGGAAGCGCATTAGAATAATTGATAATAGACAATGGATAATTGATTAGAGAATAGAGTAAAATAAATAGGCTAAACAAATGTAAAATATCAATTAAAAATTGTCAACTATCATTTTTAAATTAAAACCCATTTAATAAATTATTTATGAAAAAAATATTAACAATCCTATTCATTAGTACTACTATTTTAGTTGCGGTTGAGGCTTCGGCACAAGAAGCAGCCAATACCGAGCTAAAATCATTTATCAATCACTCCTTCTCCTATTTCCCTAGGATAAAAGAGGTAGAAAATACAGTTATAACAGCAAAGCAAAAAGTAGATCTGTCAGGCATTAATACGCCTACCGTGGATGGGAATGCCACTTACCGCTTTGTAGAACCTAAAATACAAGTACCCATAGGCGGGGCGGAATTTCAGTTTGCACCTATACATAATTTGGATGGGAATGTTAGTGCTAATTATTTATTGTATGATTTTGGCCGCATAAAAGCCAATGTGGAAAAAGCAAAAACAGAATTGAAGTATGCCGAGCATAATGTATTGTATGCCAAATTCCAACTAGCTTCGCAAGTAACCAATATTTATTACAATATTATTTACCTGCAACACGCTATAAGCATACAAGACAGCGTTTTGAGTTTTTTGGGTGATAACAAAACCTTTATAGAAAATAAATACAAAAATGGCGATGCCCTTAAAATAGATGTGCTGAACATTCAAACCCAAATAGACGCAGAAGAAAACAGGAAAGTAGACTTGCAGAACAACCTGCAAAAACAACAAAATCTGCTTGGCTACACCACTGGTAAAAAAGAAACAGAAGGCAATACGTTCGATTTTGAAATACCAATGAAAGACGTGGCAAGCGCACTTGCAGATGCACAAGCCAGTAACCCAGACTTTGCCTTGGCAAAAGACAAGGTAAAACAGGCCGAAAGCGATGTGGCAATTGCCAAACTAGGCACAAAACCCAGCATTAACGTTGGTGCAGCAACAGGTTTGAAAAATGGGTATGTACCTGCGGTAAATGAGATAAAATTCAATTACAATGCAGGAGTAGCACTAAAAATACCCATATACGAAGGTGGCAAAACAAAAAAACAGGCGCAACTTTCGCAAACACTGGTAAAACAAAATGAACTGGCCATTGCAACGCTTAGCAGCACTTACAAAAAAGACTTGGAACAAGCACTAACCGATTTATTGTCGAACCTAAGAAGGATACACAATACGCAAGGGCAGATAGAGGCAGCCAAATATGCTACTTCTTTAGCTGCTACCCGTTTTAAAAATGGAGTAGGCACTAACTTGGAATTGACCAATGCCAGTACCAATTTGCAAAGGGCTGAATTAACTAAACTGCAATACCAGTACCAATTGTGCCTAGCCAAGGTGGAAATGGCAAGGCTGATGGGATACCAATATTGGTAACCGAGTTTGGGAATAAAATGAATACAAAAAAGCGCGCTGAAAATATTTTCGGCGTGCTTTTTTGTATTTTAAAACCACTTTATATTTGAAGCTCAATTCATTTTTTAACTACCACAAAAAAAACAATTATGATTATACAATCGAAATTGACAGAAAAAGATTATGTGAAAGCAATCTTTGCACTTCGTTACTCCCAAAAAACTACTTTTATAAGGATTGGATTGTTAATCGTGTGTGCAATGATGTATTTGGGTATTTATATACTTAGCCCAGCAACTGAACCTTTTCCATGGCAGGTATTGTTCTATTTCAATATTGCCTTTGTTGTAATGCTTGTCCTCCCCTATTTTTTATCTAAAAAGAGTTTCAGGACTAATAAAATGCTTGGTGAAACCACTAAATATGAATTTACCCAGGATTACTTGATTATAAAAGGGGGCTCTTTTAGCACGCAGGTTGGTTGGGGTAATATTCTTAAAGTAAAACAAATCAAAAACTGGGTTTTTATTTGGCAAAGCATACAAGTATT
Organism: Parasediminibacterium schistidii; assembly: GCF_046546515.1. Classification (NCBI taxonomy): domain Bacteria; kingdom Pseudomonadati; phylum Bacteroidota; class Chitinophagia; order Chitinophagales; family Chitinophagaceae; genus Parasediminibacterium; species Parasediminibacterium schistidii. The sequence continues at coordinate 70,695 of NZ_JBKHKJ010000025.1, forward strand.
CAATGTGATAAGCAAAACCGACATTTGGGAAGAACAAATAAGCGAGCTAAAGGCTATTTTAAACAAGCACAAAGTAAAGAACAACCTATAACCATCTTTGCCAGGCGATACAAAACATTGGCACAATTTTTATATAAAGTTGTGAAAAAATATTCGCAATAAAAAAGCTAAATACTTTTAGATAGTTAATTTGGGAAAAAGTTTACTCAAAAAACAATCATTTAACAAGTTTTTTTGCTTAAAACGCTCTAAATGACCTAATTGTTTTTTTGTAAGCCCAATTTTCTATATTTTGCATCACTATATTTTTTGTATAGTTGTTCATTGGGTCCTGAAAATTGCTTGAAGAAGAATTATTTTAATGACTCCATTGATTAAAAAAACGTTGCCTTTAACCCTAAATTTTGATTAGTTTATATCCCAATTGTATCATGATGCGAAAAATGAAAATGTTAAGAAATTTAATTGCGGCTTGCACGGTTACTACCGCACTTTTATTATCGCCTACCGTTGGCAAAGCCCAGAAAGCATGGATTACAACATCCTTGGGCGTAGGCAACTACAGGGGCGATTTATCTAATGGATATACCCCTGCTTTTAAACCAGCTTTTAGTGTAGGTGCCACTTATGCCCTTACTGAAAGGTACAGGCTGCGTTCCAATTTTACTTATACAAATATTGCGGCAGATGACCAGAAATCACCAACCCGTGGTATTGCTGAAAGGAATTTGAATTTTAAATCGCAAATTATCGAGTTTGGTTTAATGGGCGAATACGACTTGCTAAATAGCTCTTTTCATGATATTGTTCCTTATGTGTTTGGTGGTGCTTCTATTTTTCACTTTGACCCATCAGGAACCCGATCAGGTGCAAGCTACGAATTGCATAAAAGGGGGACCGAAGGGCAATATTTAATAGATACCATAACGCATGCGGCTCTATATCCAAACAGGCGGTACAACCTTACACAATTTAATTTGCAGTTTGGTGGGGGCATCCGCTATGAGATTACCGAAGGAATTTCTATAGGTGCAGAAATTAGCTATAGACAGTTATTTACAGATTATTTAGACGATGTTAGTTCTGATAAATATGTTCCTGCAAAAGTTTTTACTGATAATATTGCTTATTATCAAAATCACGGTGATGCCCAAAATGCACTATTAACTAAGGAAGCTTATCAACTAAGTTGGACTCGTCCTTACAACCAAGATACACCAAAAACAGACAAATACCCTCGTGGCAACCCAAATAAAAATGATGCCTATTATACTTTTCAAATTAGATTGAACATCAGGTTGAACAATATGTTCATGGGTTCAGATATGTATTCCCCTAGCAACCCTAAAGGTCGTGGGCAGTTGAGGTGTGCAAGGCGTGTACTGTAGTAATTTATAAATTTATCGATAAAGCAAACCGCCTTAAATCCGTTTTAAGGCGGTTTGTTTTTTAACCTAGTAGCAATATCTTCCTTACACAACTTTCATACGCATGATTTCGTTTACACTTATTATTATTGCAATCACGGGTATAGTGTCCTTTATCGCTTTCTCAAATGAGGCCTTAACAGACAAGCTTATTTTCTACCCACAAGCCGTTACCCAGGACAACGAGTGGTACAGGTTCCTTACTTGCGGTTTCATCCATGCCGATATACAGCATTTGGCATTCAATATGTTTACGTTGTATTCTTTTGGGCGTATCTGGGAGCAATTGTATGTTGACGACCTAGGCGTAGGCAGGGCATGGTATATAGTTCTTTATTTAAGTTCCATTATTGTAAGCATCATCCCATCGTATTTAAAAAACAAGAACAATTATTATTACCGTAGCCTTGGCGCATCGGGCGGGGTATCTGCTATTTTGTTTTCTACTATCTTGTTAATCCCCTGGGAAACCTTGCGAGTATTTGTAATACCTGTGCCTGCTATAGTTTTTGCTATTGCTTATGTAGCCTACACTATTTACATGGGCAAAAAAGGTAGCGACAATATAAACCACGATGCTCATTTATGGGGAGCTGTATTTGGGGTTGCTTTTTCCATTGCAGTAAGGCCAGAAGTACTTAAAATTTTTCTTGAACAACTTAGCCACCCGCACTTTAATGTGTAGCGGACATTTTTTACTACCACACATGCCAAACAACTATTTCCAATTCAAGCAATTTACTGTCTATCAACAGCACTGTGCAATGAAAGTAACCACAGATGCCTGTTTGTTTGGCGCATGGGTGGGCAATTGTATTAATGAAGGTCGTATCGCTTTTAACCAACCACAAGGCAGCTTTTTAGACATCGGCACTGGCACAGGCCTTCTATCTTTGATGCTGTCACAAAATGCACCAGATAGCCATATAGATGCTGTAGAGATAGATAAACTTGCTGCACAGCAAGCTACAGAAAACTTTGCATCTTCGCCTTGGCACAAGCAATTGCAGGTGCATTATACATCCATTCAAGCCTTTTGCCAAGGAAACACAAGCCCTCTATATGATTTCATTATTAGCAACCCACCATTTTTTGATAATGATTTAAAAAGCAACAACTTTAAAAAGAACCTGGCCATGCACAGCGAGGCATTGAGCTTAGAGGCTTTGTTGGTTGCTATACAAACTTTGCTGCTGAAAGATGGCAGTTTTGCTATCCTTCTCCCCTACCACCGCTGTGGCTATTTTGAAGGATTGGCTATTGAAGCTGGCTTTCATCTTTCAGGTAAAGCATTGGTAAAGCAAACACCCACCCATCCTTTTTTTAGGGCAATGCTTTTATTCAGCTATGCCACCACAGTTACTATTTGCGAAGAAATAACCATTAAAGAAGCCAATGAATATACCCCGGTTTTCCTTTCACTGCTGCAAGCGTATTACCTTTAACCAATATTTGCTAAACATTATACAATAGATGAATTATTTTGAACTTTTTAATATACCAGTCAATTTGTTAGTAGATACTCTCGCTTTGAAAAAACAATTTTATGTACTAAGCAGGAAATTCCACCCAGATTTTTTTTCAACCGCTTCAGCCGAGGAACAGGAAGATGCATTGCAAAAATCGGCTATGCTAAATAAGGCATTGAAAGTTTTTAGCAGTCCAGATGAAACCATAAAATATGTGCTGCAGTTGAAAGGGCTTTTGGAGGATGATGAAAAATACCAATTGCCTCCTGCCTTTCTGATGGACGTGATGGAAGTGAACGAACAACTGGCAGATGCAAAAATGGATGGCAGCGAGCAACAAATAACAACATTGAAGTTGGAAATAGAGGCACTACAAAAAAAATTGTATGAACCTGTTAAAAATATTGTGGAAGGTTATAAGGACGGTATTACTACCGAAAAAGAGTTGCTGCAAATAAAAAACTACTATTTCCAAAAGAAATATATAGACAGGATGCTGGGAAATTTTGAATTTTGAGGTTGGTTAATCTGCCACAAAGACACTAAGACAAAAAAAGCACAAAGCCCAAAGTAGCACTAAGAAATACATAAAAATATCTTTGCTTAGTGAAACCTTTGGCTTTGTGCTTCTTCTGCAAGCTACTTGTTAATTTGTAACTTAATACTTTATTGTTATTGTTTTAGACTGACCATTCAACTTTGTCCAAGTTATGTTGTAGCCATAAGCACAACCGCTAGTTACTTGGTTGCCAGACACATCTACGCCAAAGGTGATAGTAACATTCCTGCCATCGGAAACATAGGTGCGCACGCCAGCGATGGGGTTCCTAAAATAGTTGCAGTCAAAACTTGCAACATAGGTTTGTGGGGCTTTTACCAAGAACGGTTTGTTGAACCTAGAAGTGCCACCTATTGTGCAAGTATCTCCGTTAACGGTAGTGTCGCCACTACTGGTAAATGTTGCAGTAGTTTTATTAAAAGTATTTTTCCTTGCTGCCCAATATGTCCTTGTGCTATTGTCTTCAAAAGTAACAGTGCCATAAGCATGTACTGTATAAATATTGGGGTTTATTAATATGCCTGTGTACATATACCCACCAGAAACATTGGTTACATATCTTGTGCCATTGTAAATTCGGGTTTTTCCGTTATAGTTTATCTGAACGCTATCTAATGTTTCTTTTAAAACAGCGCCTTTATCAGTCCATTTTGAACCATTTATTAATTCAACAGTTACTTTGCCACTTTTAGTCACCCCAAACCCATTAGCACCAATATACCTGATAAAAAATTTCTTAACGCCTTGTTTTAATGGGCTTTTATCGATAACAGCACCTGCCACAGTGCTGCTGTCGCTGGTTGCTCCGCCACTTACTGTGGTTGCATCAAAGGGGGCAACCGCATCCGAAGCACGGCTTGCATCATTGGCAATGGCATCATCATCGTTTTGTACATTTGTCTGGTCGGCGGCATTTGCGCTAACATTTGTTTGAAGTGTTGTTTCGTCTGCTACAGAAGGGGCAGTAGCAGTATCGTTTTTTTTACATCCTGAAATAGTAAATAGTATAGCTGCAATAGCAACCCCAGAAATCAACATTACTTTTTTCATCTTGACAAATTTTGAAAGTGAATAATTAATACTTATAGATGGGTTTATGGTTAAAAGGTTTAATAAAATGCCAAGCGGTTTATTAAAATAAATTGTTAAAGAAAAATCACGCAGACAGAGGAGCGTTATTAAAATGAAAACTCACTACCCAAAACCTAGAAGGTTTTTTGGGCAGTGAGTTTTCATTTTAATAAGCAACTGTTACCAGCCCCGTTTGCCCATTTAATTTTGTCCATTGTATATTATAGCCATAAGCGCAAGTGGTGGTATTATTGCCTACAGGATTGCCATTTGCATCCACGCCAAAAGTTATTTTTATGCTCGTGTTGTCTGAAATATAATTGCGGATACCTTGATAGGGGAAAGCAAAGCCACAATTAGTAGATGCGGCATAGGTTTGAGCAGATTTTACCCTGAAAATTTTGCCATACCGAGATGTACCCCCAATGGAGCATGTATCGCCGCTAAGAGTAGAGTCGCCGTCGCTTGCATAGGTTGTGGGAAATGCAGGGTTTACACTGATATTGCTAAGAGAGTTCCTTCTTGCAACCCAATAACTAGCCGTTGATTTGTCTTCAAAAGTAACAGTGCCGCTTGTTCTTATGGAATAAATAAAAGGGAATGATACAGACACTGCAGACCTGCTGCCACCTGCAATGTTTTTAATATAACGAGTGCCTTGGTAAATACGGGTTTTATGGTTGTATGCAATTGCCACGCTGTCAAATGTTTCTTTAACAACAGCCCCTGCATCTGTAAACTTAGAGCCACTTATTAATGTAATGGTAACATTGCCGCTTTTTGTAATATTATTTACGGTAGAACCTCCATAACCAATCTTCACTACCTTGTTATTTACCGACAAGGAACTCATGTCAATAACAGCACCATTAAGTGTGGTAATATCGTATTTTGATCCTGCAGGCACAGAGCCATCAAGATTAGATGCTACCTTTATAGCTATGCCTGCATCGCTTTCTAGTATATCCTCATCATTTTGAACAATGGTTTGGTCTGCCGCGTTTTGAACTACGGTTAGCTGCAATGTAGAGTCCCTATTTGTAACTGGGGTACTATTGCTGCTATCGTTTTTTGAACATGCAGTCAATACAAATAAAATAGCGAGAGAAGCTGAGCCGATAACCAATATTGTTTTTTTCATGTGTTTTAAAAATTGATTTTATTTATAGATTATGTTTTACTAATAAATGCTGTATAGACAAATATAATAATCGCCTTGCCAAAACAATGCCATATTTGGATAACAGAAAGCGGTTGCTTTTCATCTTCTTTTTTTTCTTTGTGTCGTTTTGAGCCTTTAAGCCTTCGTGACAAAAAAATACCAACGTAAGTAACAAATCATTTGAATCATTAAATCAGTGGTACTATTTGTAGCCCCAGCGGTAGGTACTAATATCTAAGCCTGCCAAATCTAAAACCCTATCAACCACTGTGGCAGCTACTTCCTCTATTGTAGTAGGCCTATTGTAAAAAGAAGGGGTTGCAGGGCAAATAATGCCACCCGCAAGCGTAATGGTTTCCATGTTGCGGATATGGATAAGGCTGTAAGGGGTGTCCCGTGCCATTAATATGAGTTTCCTTCTTTCTTTTAATATTACATCTGCTGCACGAGTTACTAGGTCATCGCTAATGCCGTATGCTATCCGTCCTAATGTACCCATGCTGCAGGGGACTATAATCATGGTATTGTACTGTGCCGAGCCAGATGCGAAGGGGGCTGAGAAATCTGTTTTATCGTAGTAGTTTACGGGGTAGTCTTTATAAGCATCATTGCCTAGTTCTGTTTGCCATACTTCTTTTGCGTTATTGCTTATCACTACGCCTATGGCTTCCCACTGGTGCTTTAGCCCCATCAATTTGTCAAGCAACAGCTTTGCGTAAATTGAGCCGCTAGCACCAGTAATGGCAATTACTAGTTTGTTCTTCATTCCAAGTATTTAATTAGTAAACAATATTAAACAGTTCATGAAGGTAATAGTTCTATGAGGGCATAAAAGTTTTTCGCTTTTTAGTGAAAAAACACCCTATTCCACCCTGCCCGCCACTTATCCCAAAAGCTGGAACAACCACCCCACGGGCAAGAAGATGGGATGCAAAACGAGAACACTTATACAATTTCTACACTATTACTTTTTCTGGGTTTTTTATTAAAATAGTTTCAGTTTTGACAATTTTCGGTATTTTTTCCTATTTGCGATTTTTTGAAAAATCGTCCCCTCGCCTTTAAGTCATTGATTATCAACAATAACAGCAAAATTTTATGCTTATTTTGTGCTTATTTTTTGAGTGATCCGTGCATACTTTTTGCGTATTTTGTGCTCATTTTGTGCGTAATTTTTGCGTATTTTACAGCCATCAATACAAGGCTAATTTTTTAAGCTAAAACTATCTTAATATTAATAAAAAAACAACTTTGGTGCAAGTACTGGTTGATAGCTTGTAAAATACATTTATCCTGTTTTTTTAGCAAGTGCATTTCTGGCACAAAGATAAGGTTTTTAAAGATTAGGGAATAGTGCCATAAAGCGAAAAACTTTTATGCACCCATTTCTATGCATAGTGGTAAGTCGTAAGTTATGCCCGGACAAAAGAAGAGAACATAGTTTAATTACTATATTCTCTTTTTTAATATATAAAGATGATATGCTAGACTTAGTAATCGCCTAAAGTTTCTGGCAATTGAGCTAGTGCTTTTGCAAGTTGTGCATCGTTGGGCGCAATGCCATGCCATTCGTGTGTACCTTCCATAAAGTCAACACCTTTGCCCATGATTGTTTTCATTACAATGCAAATAGGTTTGCCTTGCCCTGTATGGCTTTTTGCTTTTGCCAATGTGGCAATTACATCATCAAAATCGTTGCCGTCCATTTCTAGTACTGTCCAGTCAAACACTTCAAACTTTTGCTTGATGTCGCCTAGGTTCATTACTTTTTTAGTAGAACCGTCAATTTGCTGCCCGTTAAAGTCAATGGTTGCAATCAAATTATCTACTTTATGATGCGCAGCAAATAAAATAGCTTCCCAGTTTTGGCCCTCGTCTAGCTCCCCATCGCCATGTAATGAAAACACGGTATTGGTATCGCCATTCATTTTTTTTGCCAATGCAGCACCAATAGCCACGCTCATGCCCTGCCCCAATGAACCACTAGCAACCCTGATGCCGGGTAGATGCTCGTGCGTGGTAGGGTGGCCTTGCAAACGGGAATTGATTTTACGGAAACTACCTAATTCTTTTATATCAAAGTAGCCAGACCGTGCAAGCACAGAATAAAAAACTGGGGATATATGCCCATTTGACAAAAAGAACAAATCTTCCCCAATGCCATCCATGCTAAAACCTTCCTTGCGTTCCATTGTGTTGAAGTACAAGGTTGTAAGAAAGTCGGTACAACCCAATGAGCCTCCAGGGTGGCCGCTTTGCACACCGTGTACCATCCGTACAATATCGCGCCTTACTTGAGAGGCTATTTCTTTAAGTTCTACTGCAGATGCCATATTTTCTAGTTTTTATGAGAGGGCGAAGTTAACTTTTTAAGGATTACAGTGCTAAATTCTTCTATGTTTTTTGCCACAAAGGCACAAAAACGCCAAGAAGCACAAAGAAAAAGAAGTTTACAAGGTACTTAGCGCAGTGAGCAACCCTAACTTTTTAAAGAAAGTATTTGTTTGCCTGCTTTTCTTGCAGGTAGCCAAGCCGCCACAACAGCAATAATCAACACGGTGCAAAAAACAATAGCATAGTCAGATGCCAATAATTTCACAGGGTAATAATCAATCAGGAAAGTGCCTCCCTCTAGTTTTATCAAATGGAATTGCATCTGGGCAATGCAAATGACACTTGCAAGCACAATGCCTATTGCCCCACCTGTTATAGACAATAATACGCCTTCGCTTAAAAATATTTGCTGTATGGTGCTTTCGCTGGCACCCATTGCTTTTAGCACGGCAATATCTTTTTGCTTTTCCAGCACCAGCATGGTTAACGCACCTATAATATTAAACGCAGCTACCATCAATATAAGGCAGGTTACACCATAGATAACCCATTTCTCTACCTGCATGGCGGTATAAAGGCTTTGGTTTTGCTGGTACCTTGTTTGCAGTTGATAATTGTTGCCCAGCAAGTTTTGTATATTTTTTATCGTTCTATCTTCCTTCAAATGGGGGTTCAGCTTTACTTCGCAAGCAGAATAATCATCGGGCTTCATGTCTAGCATATACTTCATAAATGCTAGGTTGGTAAACACATACTTATTGTCAAAATCCTGTTGCACCATAAAAGTGCCAACGGGGTTAATTTTATAGGCATTCATCCCCTCAACCGTGCCAAAATGCGCCAGTTCTTTTCTATTGGGCATATATAAAGTAAGTGGGTAAACCCCTTTTTCCACGTCTATCCCCACGGCGTTTTCAGTCCCCACTCCTACTATTAGGTTGGGGCTTTCTAATGTCCCCAACTCATACTTCCCCCTTACTATGTGGGTGCCAATATTATTGATTAAAGATTGTTTTTCATCTACACCTTTCATGGTTACAATGCTTTGGTAATCGCCATTTACCAAAACTGCTTTTTCTTCAGCTTCAAGGCTAATGGCCTCAACACCTTCCAGCCCCTTTAGTTGCTGCAATTGTTGCTTTGTAAGCACTATTATTTTCCCTTTGCTCGGGAAAATGCTTAAGTCGGCATAAAAATCGGCATACAAGCCTTTTACCAAGTCTTCAAAGCCATTGAATACGCTGAACACAATAATCAAGGCAGCCACTACCACGGCAATGGCCAGTACACTGATCCACGAAATAATATTAATGGCATTTACCGATTTCTCAGATTTAAAATACCGCCATGCAAACAGTAGTTTCAACATTGTAGGGTTTAAAGCAGGTTAACCGTTAACTGATAACCGTTCACCGAGACCTCCGCTATCTGTCAACGGTCAACGGTGAACAGTTTACACCTTCCCTTCCGCTAAATTTTTAAATACTTCCTCCATTTTAAATACCTGGTCCAGCGTATCATCCAAAAAATAGTGGATTACGGGAATCCTTCTTACTTGGCCTTTAATTTTATCTGCCAGCAGTTTTTTCACTTCCCAAGCCCTGTCTTCTATTTTTTTCATGGCCAAATCCTTGTCTGCAATTTGGAACATACTGATATATATCCTTGCTTCCAGCAAGTCGGGTGTTACTTTTACAGATGCTATTGACACCATGCCCCCGCCCATCATATTCAACGCCAGTTTTGTAAATATTTCATTCAAGTCTGCCTGTAACACCGATGCTACCTGCTTTTGCCTTTTTCCCTCTATCATAGTTCACTGTATTTAATAAAGCTGTAAAATTAGCTACTTTATTTTGTATCCCCTAAAGTCTTGCTTTGGTATCATCAAACCTCGCTTTTTGAATAGGCAACCCTCCATACATTAAAATAAAAACAAACTGAAAGGGATAGTGATATGTACATAATTCCTTAAAATTAGTTTCAGTTGCAAATTATTTTAGCTAGCTTGCACTAGATGTGCTTGCCAAAACTTAATAAATAGCCCATTATGCCACTTATTGTAATTTGTTTTTTTTGGTTAATTACAGCAGCATTTGCCGTGTTGTTTTTCTTGAAGTTGTATTTCTTTGTTGGTATTTACAGCCGGAAAAGCCGCTTGGTGCATTTTATATGGCACGATAAATACACCCTTTACAACACAAGGGACGATGAAAAGCGCAAGCAGAAAGAAATGTGCAACAACCTCACGGTAATTATGCTATTTACTTTTATGATAGGCACGCCTTTGGTTTTGTTCTTGTTTTTGTTTTTGGTAAAGTAGTTTTTTTGCCACTAAGACACGAAAACGCAAAGCGGCACAAAGTATTTCAATAAGCACTCAAACCCTTTTCGCCCCCAAATTGCTTTGTGCCTAGTAATGCCATGGATTACATAAAGCGACTGGTTAGTTTAAAAACTGCAATATTCTTTTATCCTTTTTTAATTTTTTCTTCGTGCCACTTCGAACCTTTGCGCCTTAGTGGCGAAAAAAACAATCCTATTTTTTCTTTCACCGCCATCCCATTACATTCGCCGCCGGATAAATTAAAAATGTAATTGCAGGATATGAACAAGTTTGAACAGATTATTGCCGCTAAAATAAACGTGAGGGTTTCACAGGTAGAGGCCGTTTTAGCATTATTGGGCGAAGGCAGCACCATCCCCTTTATTGCCCGTTACCGGAAAGACAAAACTGGGGCATTGGATGAGGTGCAGATACAACAGATACAGGATGAACACAAATCACTCACCGAATTTGCAGACCGCAAAGCCTTTATTGAAAAAACCATTACAGAGCAGGGGAAAATGACGGAAACCTTGCAGGCTTCTATCGACAAAGCATTAACCATCACAGACCTAGAAGATATTTACTTACCCTACAAACCCAAACGCAAAACAAAAGCGCAAACGGCGCGGGAAAACGGGTTGGAGCCATTGTCGGTTTTAATCTTGTCACAAGTGCAAAGCAATCTGGAAGAAATAGCCAAGGGCTATTTGAACGACAAAGTATTAAGCATAGACGATGCCCTGCAAGGTGCAAGGGATATTATTGCCGAGCAAGTAAACGAAGATGCCACGGTACGTGCCAAAATGCGGAAATGTTTCGAGGACACTGCCACTTTCCAAAGCAAGGTATTGCCCGAAAAAGAGGCCGAAGCCATTAAATACAAAGATTATTTCGACTTTACCGAGCCTATCCACAAAATACCTTCGCACAGGATACTGGCTATTTTGCGTGGTTTCCTGGAAGGGCATTTGCGCATGAACATTGCACCGCTGGAAGAAGAAGCCATAGAATTGATTGAAGATATTTATATTACGGAAAGCTTGAACAGCTCTGTGGAGCAGGTGAAAAAAGCCATCAAAGATTCGTACAAGCGTTTGCTGCACCCTAGTTTGGAAACAGAATTCAGGACAACACTAAAAGCAAAGGCAGATGAAGAAGCCATCAATGTATTTGCTGAAAATTTAAAGCAATTATTGCTGAGTGCGCCGCTAGGCAGCAAACGGGTGTTGGCAATCGACCCCGGCTACCGCACAGGTTGCAAAATAGTTTGTTTGGACGAACAAGGTGCTTTGCTAAAGACCAGCCTGATTTACATTCACGAGGGCAACAAACAAACAGAAGCCAGCTATATTATTAAAGATTTAGTGGCCACTTACAATATTGAAACTTTTGCTATTGGCGATGGCACGGCTGGCAGGGAAACGGAACAATTTATCAAGAGCCTGAAATTAAACCTTCCTATTTTTCTGGTAAATGAGGATGGGGCTTCTATTTACTCCGCTTCGGAAGTGGCAAGGGAAGAATTCCCAGATCAGGATATTACCGTGCGTGGTTCGGTAAGTATTGGCCGCCGCTTGATGGATCCTTTGGCTGAGTTGGTGAAATTGGACCCAAAAAGCATTGGTGTTGGGCAGTACCAACACGATGTGAACCAATTCCGTTTGAAAGAAAAATTGGACCAAACTGTTATCAGTTGTGTGAACCAAGTAGGCGTAAACCTAAACACGGCCAGCAAAAACCTGTTGAGCTATGTGAGCGGTATCGGTCCGTCTTTGGCAGAAAATATTATCAAGCACCGCAACGAATTGGGGAAGTTCTCTAGCCGGGAGCAGTTGCTGAAAGTGCCACGCTTGGGCGGGAAAGCTTTTGAGCAATGCGCAGGTTTTTTACGCATAAAAGAAGGCAGCAACCCGTTGGACGCCAGTTCCGTTCACCCGGAGGCCTACCCTATTATCCAAAAAATTGCGGCTGATTTAAATGTGGAGGTAAAAGCATTGGTGGGCAACGAAGCCCTGCTAAAAACCGTTGAGCCAAAAAAATACGCCACCGAACAAATTGGTGTGCTAACCATTCAGGATGTGCTAAAAGAATTAAAGAAACCGGGGCTTGACCCCCGCAGCACGCTGGAACAATTTGAATTTGCCGGCATCTATAAAATTGAAGACGCCAAGGAAGGCATGGTGGTGCCGGGCATTGTTACCAACATCACCCGTTTTGGGGCGTTTGTAGATATTGGCGTAAAACAAGACGGCCTTGTACACGTAAGCGAAATATGTCACCGTTATATTACCGACCCCAATGAAGCCCTGAAATTAAATGACAAGGTAAATGTAAAAATTTTGGAAGTGGACATTGCCCGCAAGCGCATTGCACTCTCCATTAAACAAACCGAAGAAGCACCAGCTAAAAACGGCAGCAACAACAACCGCAGGCCAATACCTACGCCTAAAGCCGCACCTGTTGAAGCAGCGAGTGCAAATATTGCAGATGCATTGAGTTTGTTGAAGAAGAAGTTTGGGAAGTAGGAGAAGTAGCAAAATATAATTTATGAAAAAAGAGATGCAAATTGAAAAGAGGCTGCGAGAAGCCTTGTTGGAGGACGGAGAAATGTCATACGGTTTATATGAGTTTGAACTGGTGGAACACATTGACTACTGGAAGGAAGGCATGTATAAAGACAAGGATGAGTTTGTGTTTATCGTTACAGAAAACAGAGGGGACATTGCCATGCTTTTAATAACAAAAGAGAATGACATTTTCATTAACGAACAGGCAAGGGCGCAATTGCAATTATTTTGGAAAAAAGAAGCGTACATACATAACATGAATATTTTAATACCCCAAATGGCGGCACAAATCGCAGATGGGATAATTGCTGTAAATGGGGTGAAGACTGTTTAAGTCTTTTTAATCTAACCTTTTTAAGATTTTGTGATAGTGGTCAAATGCCTAAAGCCACACCTGTATAGAGGGGAGTATAAATATTGCGGATGCTTTAAGTTTGTTGAAGAAGAAGTTTGGGAAGTAGATTTACTTAGATGATAAATAGAAAACGGCTACCTGTGGATGCGGGTAGCCGTTTTTTAATTTGTAAAGACTGATTTGTGAAAAGAAATCTTTTTGCATAAAAAACATTTGGAGTTAAACGCAATAACATAAACATTTGCGATG
>NZ_JBKHKJ010000026.1:0-76674 GCF_046546515.1 Parasediminibacterium schistidii
AAAACTTTCGGGAAGTTTATATACCCTACAAACCCTTTTGGGCAGGGGAAATTAAAGAACTAATCGAAAAATTTAAATGGGTTGTTTTTCTTCTTTTTTCGCGATTTATTTTTTTTGCTATCTTCTATTTTTACTTGTAACTCATTGTTATTCAGGTATTTTTATTTTTTTAGGCCTCCTTTTTTATTATAATTTAAGTGAATTTTATGATAATTTAGTGATAATAGAATGATAGTTTTATTATAGTAGAATAATCATTTATTGATAAGAAACTGATAAGATTTTGATGGTGGATTATCATTTTCCCAGCCAGCTAACATCCGATGCGGGAGGCAAGGCCAAGATGCCCCTAGTTACTCCTTTAATACAAAGTTGGCATGGATATGTATAAAGCCCAACACGACAATCCTATATGGGGGAAATATGCCCCCATGAGCATCCCAAATTTCCCCCATATAGGATTTTGGCAGAGTGTGGGATTTGGAAATACCATTTGTTTGTCCGGGCATGATGCGTTTCGCTAACATCATGCCCGGATGGTGGATATACAAAACAGCATTTTTGAAAACACAGGGGCGTAGTCTGGAGACATACGCCCAGCATTTTCTTTATTTCCGGAATTCTACGCCAAACAGAGCCATGACGAACCAAAATTCCCCAAAAAATCCTTAATATAGCAGTTGAAACAAATAAATTATCAAAAAATTGACCCATGAAAAAGAATGTTACGCAAGTTTTAGTAGGCTTAATGGCTTTTTGTTTTTTGATAAAGAACCCTGTTCAAGCCCAATGGAACCCCATTGGTAATTATCCCCATTATAACGGTAGCTTTTCGAACACTGTCCTGTGTCTCACAAAAGACAACAGCGGAAGCCTCTACGCAGCAGGGTATTTCACCAACGATAGCGGCAAGTATTATATAGCAAAATGGGATGGGAACACGTGGTCCGAGGTAGGCGGTACCAACAATTCCACTTTTAACAATAATATATATAGCCTGTTGTTTGATTCCAACGGCAACCTATATGCAGCAGGGAAATTCACCAACGGCAGCGGCAAATGTTATGTAGCGAAATGGAATGGGAACACTTGGAGTGAGGTCGGCGGCGCCAACACTTCTACTTTTAATAATAGTATAAACAGCTTGTCCAACGATGCTAGCGGAAACCTATACGCAGCAGGGAGTTTCAACAACAGCAGTGGCAAGCAATATGTAGCGAAATGGAACGGTAGTACGTGGTCTGAGGTAGGCGGCATCAACACTTCTACTTTTAATAATGTTATAAAGAGCTTATCCACCGATGCCGGCGAAAACTTATACGCAGTAGGGTCTTTCACCAACGGAAACGGGAATTGTTATGTTGCTAAATGGAACGGGAGCGCATGGTCCGAGATAGGGGGCACCAACACTTCCTCTTTTAACGATCCTATTTTGAGCTTGTCTATGGATGTCAGCGGAAACCTATACGCAGCGGGGATTTTCACCAACGGAAAAAGCAATAATTATGTAGCGAAATGGAACGGTAGTGCGTGGAGCGAAGTAGGCGGCAATAACACTTCTACTTTTAACAATTTAATAAGCACCTTGTACTCAGATGCTATTGGAAACCTCTATGCAGCAGGGAATTTCAGAAACGGCAGCGGAAAGTTTTACGTTGCGAAATGGAACGGGAATGCGTGGAGTAAGGTAGGCGGCACCAACACTTCCTCTTTTTACAGTTATATATCGAGCATATCCATCGATGCAAGCGGCAACCTATACACAGCAGGGGCTTTCACGAATGGTAGTGGGAAGAATTATGTAGCGAAATGGAATGGGATCACGTGGTCTGAGGTAGGCGGCACCAACAATTCCACTTTTAACAGTAGTATATTAACCTTGTCCACCGATGCTAGTGGAAACATCTACATAGCAGGGTCTTTCACCAACGGCAACGGCAAGCAATATGTAGCAAACTGGAATGGGAGTACATGGTCTGAGGTAGGCGGCACCAACATATCCACTTTTAACAGTTCTATTAGGAGTTTATCTACTGATAGAAGCGGAAACCTCTACGCAGCAGGTTATTTTACAAACGGCAATGGAAAATATTATGTAGCGAAATGGAACGGAAATGTTTGGAGTGAGGTAGGTGGCATCAACACATCCACTTTTAACAGTATTATATGGAAGTTGTCTACCGATGCAAGCGGAAACCTCTACGCAGCAGGTTTTTTCACTAACGGAAGTGGCAAGTATTATATTGCGAAATGGAATGGGAGTTCGTGGAGTGAGATAGGAGGTGCCAATACTTCTACCTTTAACGAAGGTATACTTAGCTTATCCACCGATGCCAGCGGTAACCTCTATGCAGCTGGGAATTTCACAAACAGCAACGGCAATTATTATGTAGCGAAATGGAATGGGAGTGCTTGGAATGAATTAGGTGGTTCCAATACATCTACTTTTAACAATTTGATAAACAGCTTGTCCACCGATGCCAACGGAAACCTATACGCAGCAGGGGATTTTACCAATGGAAGCAACAAGTATTATGTAGCGAAATGGAACGGGAGCGATTGGTCTGAGGTAGGTGGCAGCAATACTTCAACTTTTAATAGCTATATAAACAACTTGACCACCGATGCGAGCGGAAACCTCTACGCAGCAGGGTATTTCTACAACGGAAGCGTCTATAGATATGTAGCGAAATGGAATGGTAGTGTGTGGAGTGAGGTAGGCGGCATCAACACTTCCACTTTTAACAATATTATTTACAGTTTGTCAGCCGATGCCAGCGGAAACCTCTACGCTGTTGGGGGGTTTACCCTTCCAAATGTTAGATACGAAACCTATTATGTAGCCAAATACAGCAGTACTACCACTCCACTTACCCTCACCAACTTCTCTGCCAAAGCACTGCCCCCATCCCCTGAAGGGGTGCAAATAGCACTTAATTGGCAAACCGCCACCGAAGTAAATACAAGTCATTTTATAGTAGAACAAAGCAGCGATGGCAAAACATTTACTGCAAAAGGCACTGTTGCAGCCATCGGTTCAAGCGCAAATGCTTATCAATTCACAGACAATAATCCCAATATAGGCATCAACTATTATCGCTTGAAAATGGTGGATAAGGATGGTAGTTTCACCTATAGCAAAGTAGTGTCGGTTATTTTACCTACTACCTACAACTTACAACCTATTACTTTGAGCCCCAATCCTGCAAAAGAGGCGTTGACTATGAAAATCAACACCGATAAAAAAGAAAAAGCGGTATTGCAAATAGTGAATGCTACGGGGCAAGTGGTAAATCAAATGTCCCTTGCCTTGCAAGTAGGGGAAAATAAAACAACAGTGCCTATTAGCATACTTGCTAATGGTACTTATACCCTCCAAGTGAAATCAGAAAGCAATAGCTGGCAAGGAAGGTTTGTGAAGCAGTAGGTATAAAAAACTTATGAGGATTTTGAAGGCTTATAGATTTTTCCGATAAAAAGGGTTGTCCATCTTTTGTGAGATGGGCAACCCTTTTCTATTTTCCGTGGAGTCCCTGCTACCGCAGGTGCACTTTTATCTGGCGCAAGTCTTACGATAGGATAATCGCTTAGATAAAGTCTGTCTGCTCTAAGTAGCTCTAGCCTCGCAACCCTATACTGTTGCTTATAGCTGTTGCATTTCAAATCTTCTTTTAACCCAAATTTTGCAATAGACACATATTGGCAGTTTTTGGGGAATTTTCCAACTGCATAGCAGTTAGAAAATAAATATCTAACTCACTGAATATCAGTAATAAATTTAAACAAATGGCTCTGAAAAATAGTGCTGTTTTTTTGACAGATTATTCTAAAAACGCCCTACTGCAAGATTTGGGTTTAAATCTTTGTGTTCCCTCCTCTTAGCTAGGGTGCCCTACACAATTCCCCTCTCGAGGGGTGGCCGTAGGCCGGGGTGGTTTCTTTGGTTCTAAAATCTAACGCTGCTATACAAGCCTTGTAGCCCTACACTGTTGCTTCTCAATGCAAACGCAGCTAAATTTATTAGAGGTAAGATTTGCGCATTGACACCAGTAATTGCACAAGCCACCTCATTTTATGGGGTTCCGTCGAAGACGGAATTGAAAAAAATCGGTACGAAATTTTTTTCAAAGCATAAAATGGAGTGGTGGTGCAATTACGAAGCCCGCCGGCTGTGAGGCAAAAGTCCTTAAACTGAAATCTTGTAGAATTAGATAGGCAATTTGGCATAAAATAATTTTGATGCGTTTGCCCTGTGTTACTCCTACCAACAACTCCCTCCAATTTACAAAAACCTTATCTTTGTGGCAGAATTGCACTTGATACAAACTAATTTCAAAACTAGTGTCTCGGCATCCAAATCGTAGTTCTTTTTTTGCTAATATTAAAATAGTAGTAGTCCCAAAATTCGGTCTTGTATTTTTGGCCTTAAAATAAGCATAAAGCACTCAAAAATATGCAGAAAATACGCAGAAAATAAGCACAAAACACTCAAAAAGTATGCATAAAATACGCACAAAACACGCACAAAAATTTTAAGTTAGTGTTGATAATCAATGGCTTACATGAGTAGCAACGTTTTTTGAAAAAAAGCGACAGTGTAAAAAGCCCGCAAAAATGGCAAAGCTGAAACTATTTTAATAAAAACCTCGATGAAAAAACATTATAATTCTACCAAATGTGTGAATGATACAATCATTTCCCTCAATTGTATAACAACTAGCTGCTCCATTCATTCGACCTTTGCGGCATCGTGATAATAGTAAGCTCGATATAAAAACGGAAAATATATTTTATGGAAAAGAAGCTAAGAAAAGCATTGCAACTAAAACTGTTTGCTGCCTTGAAAAAAGTATTGGCAAACAATAGCACGGCTATAAACGACAAAATGGAAAAGGGCATCCACAAAGCCATCAAAAAAATTACAAAAAAGACACATAAGGTGGTGGTGCTTTCTAAAACATAGCACACCTATTTATAGTTGTTTTTTTTGATTTGGTAACTTTCAAAAAGTTACCAAATCTCAAACATCGCTAATTATACCTTCCATGAAAAACACAAATAGAATAATTGTTTACTTGCTGCTAGCAGCCGCAATTGTTTCTTGCACAGCTACTAAAATAGATACTACTTGGAAAGAGCCAAACAAAGCAGTGTCTATAGATGCGTTGAACAAAGTGCTGGTAGTAGCTTTTTTTAAAACAATAACAGAAAGCCACAAAGCGGAGGACGAGATGGCTAAGTACCTGAACCACAAAGGCATCGTGTCGTACAGTTACCTGAACGATTCCATAAGCACCAGCAACGAAAAAGTTATCCGTGAAAAAATAAAGGCAGATGGCTTTGACGGGGCGGTAACCATGCGGCTGATAGACGTGGACAAGGAAAGGGTATATACGCCCGGCAACATACAAACCTACCCCGTGTACCTGAGTAATTTTAGCGGGTATTACCATAGAAGCTTTGCCTACTACCAGCAACCTGGCTATTATGCCACTACCAAGACCTACACGGTAGAAACCAATGTTTTCTCTATAAAAGAAGACAAAATAATTTGGACTGCCCTTACAAAAACAACCAACCCAAACGGCGTGAAAAAGATGAGTGCCGAAATTTCGGAGGTTGTTTACAGGCAAATGATAAAGGAAGGCTTCCTCACAAAGTGAAAATTATTTCGACACAACGATACGAATACACAAAGAAGCACAAAGGGTTAAGAAAAATAGAACTAAGTAATAAGCCATAATTATCTTAATATAATTATAAGAGGGTTTCGTTCTTGCCCCTCTCCTTCGGAGAGGGGTTGGGGTGAGGTCTTTAAAACAAATAATCACCCTAAAAAATATACAATGTCGCATCAATCAGAACAAAGTAACCATATCTGCAAGGCAGCTATTGAACACGCCTTGAAACGCAATGCATCCATGTACGACAACCACATTAAAGTGGAAGTTATTGGCAATAAAGCAATAATTAGCGGCGTGGTAGAATCATTATTTAAAAAAGAAGAAGCTGGCCGTGTGGCATGGAATACGCCTGGCGTGCAGACGGTGGACAATAAATTGATTGTTGATGAAACCCAGGT
This sequence comes from Parasediminibacterium schistidii, assembly GCF_046546515.1. Lineage (NCBI taxonomy): Bacteria > Pseudomonadati > Bacteroidota > Chitinophagia > Chitinophagales > Chitinophagaceae > Parasediminibacterium > Parasediminibacterium schistidii. The sequence continues at coordinate 6,083 of NZ_JBKHKJ010000026.1, forward strand.
TTTAACGGATGAGTAAGCAAAAGTGGGGCATAATTGCCCCACTTTTCTGCTAAAACTTGGGTACAATTTCACCATATTAGGTAAATGATTTTAAGGCGAGAATGGGAAAGAACCGAAATAATACAATTCATTCAAATTTTTCTTCCGAATTAATTTAAGGGACTAAACAGCGAAATAGTCTATGTTCCCTCTCTTTTTTTGTTTTCAGTGCTTTGTGCCTATGTGTTAAATAGTGAATAACAGTTTTGTGTGGCTGCTTTTTTGCATCAACTATTGCAAAGAAGCATATATGAAACTTTATATAAAACACATGGTAAGCCTGCGCTGCAAGATAGTAGTACAGCTAGAACTGGATAAAATAGGGCTGCATTACAAATTGGTAAGCATTGGCGAAGTAGAGCTGGATGGGAAAATAACTCCGGAGCAACATGATATGCTGAAAATAGCCCTTGAGCAAACAGGCCTGGAATTGATGGACGATAAAAATACAAAGCTGACAGAGAAAATAAAAAACGTTATCGTGGATATGGTGCAACGTGAGGATGAGTTCCCTAACAACAACTTCTCCAATTATATCAGCCAAAAAACAGGGTACGATTACACTTACCTTTCCAATGTGTTTTCTAGGTCGGCTGGCGTAAGCATTGCGCACTATATTATCCTCCATAAGATAGAGAAGGTGAAAGAATTGCTTTCGTACAACGAGCTGAACCTTACCGAAATCTCTTACCAGCTACATTATAGCAGCGTGGCTCATTTATCAAACCAGTTTAAAAAAATAACAGGTGTAACCCCTACTTTTTTCAAGCACAGGAAAGAACAAAACCGAGGCCTACTAGAAGCGGTGTAAAGGATTTGAATGTGGTAGTTTTAAACAGTTGAGGCAATCTTTAACCAGTGAAATTTATTTGTATTTGCGTGGCTAATATTTGTCAGAAAAAAAATTGGCCCCAGTAGAAACCGGAGCCGCAACCAAAACTAACAGGACAAAAGTAACAGGAATATTATTACCAACGAAATATTTTTTTATTTCAATAAAATAATTTTTTGGATTTGGTAGTTGCCCTTTGGGGCATTCAAGTAAAGAATCAGGGCTTACTAAGCCAAAATATAGGTACTAGATAAACAAAGTTTAGTATCCAGCCTTATAAAATGCATTTACAAAGTAAATTTTTCGCTTTGCTTTTATTGAATTATTACTTTTATCCCCTATAATTGCCATATAAAGAATAATAAAGCCAATCATATAAAAAAATTGGCAAAGGGTTAGTAATTAATTGAAAAAAGAAGGTTTAGTTTTATTAGCTGTTTATAAATAAATATTGAATGAACGTATCTTTTGAACGGAAAATATTTATCGTTTTTGCATTCTTATTCTCTGCAACGGTTTTGGTAGGCTATTTTACCTTTAAAGCCAGCGAAAAATATAAAGAAACAGATGTTTTGGCAAAGCATACAGCGGAAGTGTTTTATCAATCGGAAAAAATAGTTTCTGCATTAAGGAACATTGAGAGCGGTAACAGGGGCTTTGTTATTACAGGGGACACTTCTTTTTCAAAATGGGATACCGCTAACTACAGCAAGCTGCTTGCCGATATTGGCAAGTTAAAAAGCCTTACTAAAAAAAATGCAAAACAGCAAGCAAGGATAGATACGCTTAAAAGCCTAGTGCATAGCAGGCTTATTTTACTAAATGTTGTTTTCCAATTAGCCAAGCTGCACAGCACGCCAACGCTAGGCATGATTGACTATATTAAAAAAGGGCAGGCTTATACATACAAAGTAAGCAGGCTCATTACTACTATACAAGAAGCAGAAACGCAATTACTAAAAGAGAGGGAGCAAGAAAACAATACAATCATCAATCAGTTTTACAATACCCTTTATGCCCTGCTTGCTTGTAATTCATTTTTATTTGTGGCTGTGTTTTGGTTTATTAAAACCTATTTACAATTCCGCCAGCAAAAAGAGGCCGACCTAGCTTATGCCAAAGTGTTCCTTGAAACATTAAATAGCCTTACCTGTATTGGCAATTGGGAAATAAACCTCCTTACGGGCAATAATTTTTTCTCAAACATTGCCAGTAGCGTATATGAAATACCTCCTTTTTACAAATTGAGCTTAAAAGAAATGATTGGCTTTTATAAGGAAGGGGCAAATAGGGACTTGCTTGAAAATGCCATTGCCAAGGCAATAAAAAATGGGATTGCATTCGATTTGCAATTGCAAGTGATTAGCTTTAAAGGCAACGAGAAATGGGTAGAAATAAAATGCGTGGCAGAATTTTCGAATGGCAAATGCAAAAGGCTTTATGGTACATTGCAAGATATAGACAGCAAGAAAAAAAGGGAAAATATTATTATTGAAAACGAAGCATTGCTAAGCAATGTTTACGACAATGCGCCTGTGATGATTGGCGTAGTGGAACTAACGGAGGACGATGTTTTTTATGTAAAAGTAAACAAATGCGTTACCGATTTCCTGGGCATAAGCGAAGCAGAAATAGCCAACCGCTATGCCTCTGAAATGGGCGCATCGAAAGAAGTAATTGCCAAATGGATAGAACGATACAAAGAAGCGGAAGCAACAGGCAAACCCGTGCATTTTGAACATGAACGCATTGATGAGCATGGCACCCGTTACCTAAAATCAATAGCGAGCTACCTTGGTGAAACCATCGATGGCAAAAAAAGATATGCTTATATCATTGATGATATTACCTCGGTAAAAAAACAATAGTAGCTTATCTAATCTACATTATAAGGCGTGTAAATATCAAATGTGGCACCTTTGTTCACTTCGCCTGTGGCAGTGATAACACCATAGTGGTTTTCAACAATTTTTTTCACTATTGCTAGCCCTATGCCCGTGCCTGTATATTCGTCCTTGCTATGCAGCCGTTGGAATACTTGGAAAATTTTATCGCTATACTCGGGGGCAAAGCCAATGCCATTGTCGGCAAACGATATATGGCAATAATCTTTGTTAGGCGAAAGCCTGCCTGGTGCCAAAGCGGCATTTTGCTTGTTTAGTACACGGCCTTTTGCAATGGCGCTTTTGATAACAATATGCGGCGGTATGCCCGGCCTTGAAAACTTGAGCGCATTGGTAATCAAGTTTTGCATCAACTGGTGAAATTGGAAGGCGATAATATTTGCAGCGCACAAATCGTAGGCCTCTATGGTAGCGTGTTTTTCCTCAATAATTTCCTTCAAGCCGTGTATCACATCTTCCATGATAATATTCAGGTCTATGCTTTCAAACACCCTTTCAGCATTGTTTACACGGGCGTATGCCAGCAGGTCCTGCAGCAGTTGCTGCATCCTTCCGGCAGAGGACTGCATCCTAGCAAAATAATCTTTGCCAGTTGGGGATAGGTTTTTATGCTCATTGTCTAGGATACGGCTTGCTAAGGTTTGTATTTTGCGGAGCGGCTCTTGAAGGTCGTGGCTAGATACATAGGTAAAAGCCACTAGTTCGTTATTTACTATACCTAGCTCTGCGGCTCTTTTTTCTTTTTCCGCATTTTGATAAGTAAGCTCCTCATTGGCAATGGCCAGTTCGGCTGCCCTTTTTTCCTTTTCTGCATTTTGATAAGTAAGCTCATCGTTTGCAATGGCTAGTTCAGCTGCCCTTTTTTCTTTTTCAGCATTCTGATAAGTAAGCTCATCGTTTGCAATAGCTAGTTCAGCCGCTCTTTTTTCCTTCTCCGCATTCTGATAAGTAAGCTCATCATTTGCAATGGTTAATTCGGCTGCCCGCTTTTTCTTCTCTTCATTTTGATAGGTAAGCTCATCATTGGCAACAATTAAGGCTGCCGCCCTTTTTTCCTTTTCCTTGTTTTGAATGGCCAACTCTTTATTGGCTAGTTCCAATTCCTTGGTTCGTTCCTTTACGGCTGCCTCTAGTGTTGCTTCATATTCTTTTTGCTCCTGTATGTCGGTATTGCTGCCTACCCACATGGTTATTTTTCCATTTTCGTCTTTAATAGGCACGGCTCTGCTCAAATGCCACCTATACTGCCCATTTTTGTTTTTTATCCTGCATTCCATGTCAAACATATTGCCTGTGGCAACAGCATTTATCCAGTTTTTTTTTGTAAGCTCACGATCGTCTGGGTGCATTGCTTTTTCCCATCCCCAGTCTTTCAGTTCTTCAAATGTATATCCTGTATCGTCCAGCCATTGTTGGTTAAAGAAAGTAACGTTGCCTGCTGCATCAGCATTGGTTATTTTCTGGGGCATCGCATTGGTAAGCAACCTGAATTTTTTTTCGCTTTCTGCTATTTTTTTCCAGGCATTGTTTTTTTCGGTTACATCCTCAATAGACAGCAGGATTAATTTTTCTGTCTTCTTTTCCTTAATTATTTCCCTTGCATTCATCAAGAATGTGCGGGACTCATTAAGTGAGATGGCTTTTGTTATTTCACAATCGTTAAAATACGACTTGTCGGGCAATATTTTTTCCAGCAGCGATTTTAATTTAGGTATATCCCATTGCTTGTTGCTTATATCAAAAATTAATTTGCCTTCCACATCTGCCTCTTTTGCCTTAAACAGTTCGTAATAGGCTTTGTTGGCTGTTTTTACATGCAAGGTTTTGTCCAGTATCAGCATGGGCTGCCGTATAGTGGCTATAATGGCTTCTGCATAGTCCTTTGCCTCTGTTATTTGTTCATTCAGCCCAATTGTTTCCTGGTTTACCACGGTTAGTTCCTCGTTGGTGCTTTGCAGCTCTTCTTTGCTGCTTTCCAGTTCTTCGTTCAAGCTTTGCAGTTCCTCGCTGCCGCTCATCAGCTCCTCATTGGCTGTTTGAAGTTCTTCGTTCACGGCCTCCTGGTCCTCCGTTATGCCACGCATATCTTCCCGGGTTTGCGCCAGTTCTTTCTCCAGTTGCTCTATGCGCAGGTTGTTGGCATCTTTTTTTGCCTTGCCCGAAATGCTTTTTTTAGTGCCAACCAGCAGCTGCTGGCTATTGGCCGACCTATTATCATGAAAAAGGATTAAATAATGCGGTTCAATGGTATCGGGCAATAACATTGCCTCTATGCTTATGTTCCGTTGGTGGCCGTTTTCTACTATTAGTATATTGTCTTTTAAAACAGTGGCTTGTTCTTTTTTTACTTTGTACAAAAGGTTGCGGAGTTCAAAAGCCAACCCATTTTTTGCCAATTGCAACAGGTTTTGGCTGGGTTTGCCGGGCATTTGTTCTAGGTAGCTGGCCGTTTTGCCACGGTAATGCACTATGTCCATGGCATCGTTTACCACCACTCCGGCAGGGGTGTATTTGCTGAGTATAATGTCATCGGCCGTTTTTTGGAAATCGGTACGCAGGTTTTCGCCTTTAACACTGTCGTAGGTTTTTTGCATGTCCTGTTCGCTTCTATTGCTTGCAGTAAGCATATACTTGCCCGGCACGTCTTTCCGGGTAAATATCTTTTCATGGGTGCCAGAAGGTGAAAAAAGGTCTGGCACGCCCGTGCTGGTTTCCGATTTGCCCAGCAGCAAAATACCTTTGGGGTTTAGTGCATAGTGAAAAGTGGTCAATGCTTTTTTTTGCAAATAAGGCTCCATGTATATCAGCACGTTGCGGCAGCTTATAAAGTCCACCTTGCCAAAAGGTGGGTCTTTTAAAAAGTTGTGGGCGGCAAACAGGCACATATCCCTTATTTGTTTGTTTACCTGGTAGCCGCCATCTGTTTTCGTAAAAAAATCTTTTAATTGCTGCGTCGATAGCCCATCTAGCTCGCTTTTTCCATAAATGCCCGTCCTGGCCTTTGCAATAGCCTGTGGATTTAAGTCGGTGGCAAATATTTGCACCCGTTCTTCACCGGTTCCCAAAAATTGCTTTAAAGCAATAGCGATGGAATAGGCTTCTTGCCCCGTGCTGCAGGCGGCCACCCATATCCGTATGGGGTCGGTTGTATTTTTGTTTTTTATTATTTGTGGAAAAACCGATTCCAATAGGTTTACAAATACATGGTGGTCCCTAAAAAAAGAAGTAACCGGTATCAGCAAATCCTGGTACAGTATGTCCTGCTCGGCTTTGTTTTCCCTTAGGAAGGTAACGTAAGCACCGGGGTCTTCGTTTTTATTGAGCGTCATCCGGCGGAGTATCCTTCGGCGGATGGTGGTTTGCTTGTAGTAAGTAAAATCAGTCCCTTTCCTCAGGCGTATCACGGCGATAATTTGCCGGAACATATCTTCATATTGCTGCGACAGGCTTTCTGTTACGCTATCGCTTTTGCCAAGCATAGCAGTAACTTCCAGTATTTTTTGCACTATTTTTTCTGGCGGCAGTATAAAGTCCACCACATCTGCCAGCACGGCACTATTGGGCATACCCTCATAAGCAGCAGATTCCTCGTCTTGCGCAAAGGTGATGCCGCCATTTTCTTTAATGGCTTTCAAGCCCTTGGTGCCATCGCTGCCAGTACCAGAAAGTACCACGCCTATGGCACGGCTTTGGTGCACTTCTGCTAGCGAATTAAAAAACAAATCTATAGGCAGGTTCAGTTCGCCTTTATTGGTGGTGCGGGGGCTAAGCTCTAATACACCGTCATTGGCCACCATCATTTTATTGCTGGGCAAAATGTAAACATGGTTTGGCTGCACTTTAATGTCATCCGTAATTTCAAGCACGGGCAGTTTGGTAGCCTTTTGCAACAAGCTGGGCAACATGCTTTCGTGCGTGGGGTCCAAGTGCTGCACCAGCACGTAGGCTATGCCAGAATTTTCGGGTATGGCTTTCAGCAATTTTTTAAAGGCCTCAAGCCCACCTGCAGATGCGCCTATGCCCACCACCGGAAAAAGGTTGGCTGATTTTATTTTTGCGCCATCTTTGGCTTCTTTCATGGGTGGATGTATTATGTGCCTGTAAGTAAAAAGTTATCTTTTGAAGGTGGTGGAATATGCTCTTCCGCTATCAATGTAAGTGCTTGCTGCAGCACTTTTTTTAATTGCGTAAAGTCAATCGGCTTTCGGATATAGTATTGGGCACCGCTTTTAAAAAGGAAGTCGCCCTGTTTTTGCTCGAAAGAAGTAGATAAAATAATAACGGGGAGGGATTTTAATTTTTCGTTTGCCTTTATTTCCAGTAAACATTCAATGCCGTTTTTGCGGGGCATATTCAGGTCTAGGAAAAGGGCATGAGGCAGTACTGTTGTTTGCTTTGCAAGCAAGCGCATCAGTTGCTCCCCATCATTTACGATGGAAACGTGTACTTCAAAAGGGAAAATTAATCCATCTAATGCGTCTTTGAAAATAAGGCAATCGTCCTGGTCGTCATCAGCAAGCAGGAGGTTAAAATGTTGTAGGCTCATTGCATGGTGACGTTAAAAGATTCACAGATGGGTGATGCACTAACCTGTTATAACATAGTTGCCCCTACCAACAATGGCTAAATATTATATGTGCGGTATAGTAAACATAGTTCTTTATATTAGTATTGAAGGTTTTATTGTGGGTGCAGGGCAAACGCATCAAAATGCTTTTTGCTCGAATCTTCGAGTTTGACACCAGTCCTGGCATAAGCCGCCTTATTTTATCCGGTTTTGGCACAGCCAAAATTGAAAAAAATGCGTAGCATATTTTTTTCAAAGGATAAAATAGAGTGGCGTTGCCTGGACGAAGCCCGCCGGCTATGAGGCAAAAGGACTAAAAAGTGGCATTTTTGAATTAAATCCGGGTTAAATAGGCGATTAGGCCTAAAATAAATTTTGATGCGTTTGCCCTGATTGTGGGTGCATTTCAAGTCATCACTAATTTTCTTGTCTTACAATACCTAAACCGCCCCCTACACCCAACCTCACCCCAGCCCTCTCCAAAGGGAGGTGGAGAAGGAAACAGGGGAAATTGAAGACCTAAGCGAAGATTTTAAATGGGTTATTTTCCTTCTTTTTCCGTGATTTATTTTTTTTGCTACTTCTATTTTTTTCTATAACTCATTGATATTCAGTTGTTTATGTTTTTTTTAGCCTCTTTTTTTATGATAATTTAAGTAAATTTTATAATAATTTATTGATAATGGAATAATAGTTTTACTATAATGGAATGATAATTTATTGATAAGAAACTGAAAAGATTTTGGTAGTGGATTATCATTTTCCTAAGCCAACTAACATCCGATGCGAGAGGCAAGGCCAAGATGCCTTAGTTGCTCCTTTACTGTAAAATTCGCATAGATAGGTATATAGCCCAAAAATAAAATCCTATATGGGGGAAATATGCCCCCATGAGCATCCCAAATTTCCCCCATATAGGATTGTCCTTTTGCACGGGTCCCAAAGCAATCCCAACTTTGTAGTATATGGCTCTTGTTTTTCTTGGTTCAATCGCTGTATTCAAAACCTCCGAGGTAGGCTGTACAGAATTAACGGGGTATTTGAGTACAGTTTTGGGTTCTCTTTATATTTGAATTATTGCGTTTAAAGCACCCCATCCCCGTCATTTCGACGATAGGAGAAATCTAACCGGATGTAGTAGCGACTGATTTTTATGAAGGATTTAGCCTTATAAAACAATAGAAACGCTATTTGCGATTAGATTTCTCGTGCCTCGAAATGACGACGATGCAGAAAGCGAATGAATAGCTTAAAAATGTACGAAGTGTTTAGAGCCTATTCTGAACAGCCTACCTCCGAGGTTTTTTGTGGTTAGCCTAAACTTAGCTCTCTACCCCGTGGGGCTTATTTTTAACATACAAAAAAAACATTATTATGAACAACATCCGCACTCAAAAAACACCTAGAAATCACTCACTTTTCCTCGGAAATCACTCACAAATCACTCACAAATCACTCATAAATCACTCACAAAACACTCACAAAACACTCACAAAACACGCATCTAAAAAAACGTAAAAGCACTGTATTTCAATGAGTTATGATGCAGGAACACCTAAAAATTAAATTCAGGGCGCCAAAAGCCAGCCAAAACAAGGTAGCAATGCCCCTTATAATGGGTGATAAAAGGTTTCGCTTTGCCCCATCAAGGTTGCAAGTAATGCTAATAGGCTGGCGCTCACCAGCACCTCGCTCAAAGCAGCATTGTGCAGGATAGTTCGCCAAATCAAACTGCGTAATCTTGTACCCTAGCCGGGAATGTTTTTCGGCTGCATTATTGATATGCTTGCATAAGGTTTGCTTGGGATGGTTGCTTCAACTCAAATGAAAATGTTTTTGCTTTAGCCCATAACAATAAATCTACGAGCAACACAGCAATAATGTGTTACTGGATTGCTATTACCATAAAATACGAACGCCTGTATGAAAAAAATCGCCTTTTGTTTTTTGATGATGGTTTGCCTAGTGCCGTTGCAACGTGCATACTCACAGGTAGACCCCCATTTTTCTGAATACTACGTGTACCCCTCGTGGCTGAACCCTGCTTTAACAGGGGCTATTGATGGCGACTACCGTGTTTCAGCCATCTACCGCAACCAATGGAGCGGCATAGCCAATGGTTTTTCTACCATAGGCTTGGCTGGCGAAGCCGTTACCAACAAAAACATAAACATTGGGGGCAGCATTTTACAGCAAACTGCTGGCGATGGCGGCTATACCTACCTTACGGGTAATGTGTCTCTCGCTTACACAGGCATCAAGTTTGGCAGCCAAGGCTACCAACGCATTGCAGTGGGGATGCAGGGTGGCATTGTGCAGCGCAAAATAAACCCTTCAAAACTACAATTTGGCGACCAAGTTAATTTAACCAATGGCAGCTTCGATGGCGGCACGATGGAAGCATTTCCCAAAACATCCGCTACTGTTTTTGATGCTGGCGCAGGTGCGGTTTATTTTGACGCAGACCCTGCTAAAAAAGCAAATATTTACCTAGGCTTTTCGGCCTTCCATATTACCCAGCCCAAAGACCCCTTGCTTTCTAGCAGTACTGGCGAGAAACTGCCTTTGCGCTACACGGTACATGGGGGGGTAAAACTTACATTGTCAGAAGTGCTAAGCCTTACGCCCAATTTGTTGTATTTGAAGCAAGGCAGTGCCGAGGAAAAAATGGTCGGTGCCTATGCGCAGTTAAAAGCAACCGAAGCAACTGAACTATTGCTAGGTGTAAACTACCGGGTTAAAGATGCTATTTCGCCGTTTCTGGGTTTGTATTACAATAGCCTTGTGTTTGGGTTTAGCTACGACATCAACAATTCAGACCTTGGCAAAGCCGTGAGCGGTACCAACAGTTTCGAGTTCTCCCTTTCTTACACCGGACATAAATCGAAAAAATATTCGAGCGAGCATTTTGTATGCCCGAGGTTGTAACCTGCAAGGTAGCTTTTACTTAACCATTATTTATTGAGCCTACATCCCCTATATTATGCAAACTTTTTTCTTATACGCTTCCCGTTTTTATAAACCAACCTTGTTCGCCCTTGCCCTTAGTTGTTGCGTGATGGCAAAGGCACAGTTTACCTACGATTATAAAAAGAACGCAGATAATTTTTATGCCAAGAAAGATTATTTTTCTGCCGCCACTTATTACGAAAAATACCTAGAAGGCAAGAAAGATGCCGCAGGCTTCGACCCTTACCAAGTAACGAAAGCAAGCACTGCAAAGCCAGCCAAGGCAAAGCCGGGCAGCTATGATCAGGTTGTTTACCGCATTGCGGATAGTTATTTTAAGATAAATGATTTTGCCAAAGCAGAAAAAAGGTATGCCGAGGCTGTAAACTTCGACAAAACACTTTATCCTGACACAAAACTAAACTATGGCATTTCGTTGCGTGCCGATGGCAAGTATGCCGAGGCTCAAAAGCAGTTTGAAAGCTATTTGCAAGAACATACTCCAAGCGATGCCACTACCGAGCTGGCCAAAAAAGAACTGGCCAACTGCAAGTTTATACAAGGGCACCAAAAGCGTAAAGACGCTGCCTTATATACCGTTCAGAAACTCGGTAGTACCTACAACCCACAAGGGGCCAACTATGCACCATCTGGCTATGGCAGTACTTTTGTATTTACTTCCACAAGGCCAGACAGTGCATTGCTGAAAAATAAAAAGAAAAGCCCATACGTCAATAATATATATCAGTTACCAGCAGGTAGCAGTTTAGAAAAAACAACTATTGCACTACCTGAAAATGCTGAACAAGGGGTAAGTTCCTTTACTGCCGATGGCAACCAGGTTTTCTTTACCCGCTGGGTAAAAAAAGACGGGAAGAATATGGCCGCCATTTACACCAGCCATAAAAAAGATGGCAAGTGGGACGAGCCTGTAAAACTAGGCACAAGCGTGAACGAAGAAGGCTACAGCTCGCAGCAGCCAAATGTTTCGGCAGATGGAAAAACACTTTTGTTTGCTTCTGACAAACCGGGTGGCTATGGCAAGTTCGACCTTTGGTATGCACCGCTTGATGCAAGCGCACAGGCTGGCAAAGCCACTAACCTTGGCAGCAGCATCAACACGGCAGCAGACGATGAAGCACCTTTTTACCACCAGCCATCTGGCACACTGGTATATGCTACCAATGGCAAGGTAGGCATGGGCGGCTTTGACCTTTTTGAAAGCAAAGGGAATATCGGGGCTGCTTGGGTAGAGCCAAAAAACCTAGGGTCTCCCATTAACTCGGTAAAAGACGATATTTATTTTTACAATACTGGAACTGGCAAATTATTGAAGAATGCCTTTTTAAGCTCAGACAGGTCATCTGCCTGCTGCCTTGAATTGTTTTCTGCCGACAAGCTATACAGGAAATATGTTTCGGGCGTAGTAACGGACTGCCAAACAAATTTACCTATTGAGGGTGCAGTGATAAGTGCCAAGGACAATGCTACCAGTAAAGTAGTACTTGCATCGCAGCAAAGCAGCGACCAGGGCAAGTACCTTTTTGAAAGTGGGTTGAGCCAAGCCATAAAAATACAGGCAGCAAAAGATGGGTACAACAGTGCAGAAATAACAGCAACACAACCTTCGGATGATATGGACACGCTTGCCAATATTGGTATATGCCTTGTGAAAATAATTATAGACACCCCTAAGCCGGAAATAGTAAAAGCCGAGCCTAAAAGAACAGAAGTTGGTCCGTTTGGGTTTGACGAGGCTAAGCTGAGGGATAAGGGAATGTTTGTAACACTGGATAGCCTGACTGGGTTGCTGAAAAGGGAGCCGCACCTAGCCATAGAAATTGGTGGTTATACCGATGAAATAGGTACTGTGGAATACAATGTGAAGCTAGGTGAGGCAAGGGCAAAAGCCTGTATGGAATACATGGTGCAGAAAGGGATTGAAGCAAGCCGCCTGACGATTAAAGGTTATGGTAAATGCTGCCCTATAGTGCCTGAAACAACAGCAGATGGAAAAGACAACCCAGAAGCACGAAAAGTAAACAGAAGGGTAGAATTTAAAATATCTTATTTATAGGTTGTTAAAAGGGCTTGTTGATTTGGTAACTTTCTAAAAGTTGCCAAATCTCAAAAGGTCAAATCATTTAATTATTGGTATAATTATTTATATATATTATGAAAAAAGTATTATCACAACGCTTGGCTGGAAAAACGGTAGCTGCATTAGTGCTAATGATAGCCGGTTTGTTTGCAACAAATACCATTTTGGCACAGTTTACTGCAACATGGGCCTTGACTGCTAATAAAACAGGTGTAAAAGCAGGGGTACAACAGGCTAATATAAACATTGGCCCCATGGTGCCTGGTGCTATGTTTGTTGCCAATGGCGGCCACAATACAGATGGTTTTAAGTGCCAGTTGGTTTCCACGGCTGGCGATTGGCCTACTGATACTACTGTAGGGTACAATATTGATTTCCCAATATCCCCTGCTCCAAATAATGACGCTATCTTAAATTCATTTGCTTTTTCAGCAAAAAAATCGAACAGCAGCGGCGAAAGCGTTTTTGCCCTAGCATACCAAGTTGACGGCAAAGGTTCGTGGATAATGTTTGGCACGTCGCAGCAAACCTTGGCTGGCACTACACCTATTTCATTCAACGGGTTGAACACTGCCCTTTTGAACGAGCATACTTATGTAGTGCGTTTATATATTTATGGCGACAATACCCCACCTAAAAACAACAGGACGGTATATGTAAAAAATGCCGTGTTTACAGGGGTTACCACCTCGCCGCCAGCAGTATCGCCAACAGTTACAACTGATAGTGTTGTTACTGCTTCCATTACCCAGTATGCCGCAAATGTTGCGGCAAGCGTAACCAGTGGCACAGGCATTATTGCTTATATCCAAAGGGGCGTATGCTTAAAGTCTGGTGCTACCCCAACAGTAACAGATACAAAAGTGGTAGATGCTACTAACGGCACTAGTTACACAGTTTCTTTTACTGGACTTGCGTCTGGCATAAATTATACAGTTAGGGCTTATGCTATCACGCCCCTAGATACCATATATGGAAAAGCAATTATTTTCAATGCGTTGCCACCAACGCTGCCTGTTCTTGCAACACCAGTTATCAACCCAACAAGCCCAACAAAGGCAAATACTACTAGTTCCATTACAGATAGTGGTGCAGCTAACATAACAGAAAAAGGCATTTGCTGGAAAGCAGGGGCTACGCCATTCACCAGTGATTTTACTTATATAAATGGTGCAAGTGCCACTAGCCCATACACCAGCTTCTTAACTGGGCTTACGCCAAGCACCACCTATCATGTAAGGGCTTATGCAAAAAACTCAGTTGGCACAGGGTATAGCAGCGATGTTGTTTTTACCACTGCCCCTCCAATAGCTTCTATCACGGCTACGCCGCTGAACATTGATTTTGGCAATGTGGTTATCAATACCATTTCTGGCGAAAAATCTTTTACAGTAGCTGCTAGTGCGCTAACACCCGCTTCAGATTCTATCCATGTATCTGTGCCAGCAGGTTATGAAATATCTACTACCAGCGGTGGTGGTTTTGGGCCTTCTGTAGCGTTTAAATATTCAGGGGGAGCATTGCCAGCCACCCTGGTTTATATCCGTTTCAGGCCAACTGTATTCGGTACTCAAAATTTTACAGTTACCTTATCAGGTGGCGGGGCAACTGTTGTAGGTATTGACAACCTAAATGTTACAGGTACTTCGGTACAGTCTCCAGATGTTGCTTCTAACCAAGGTGTAGATTTTTGGACTGGTTATGGGTACTTACAGGAAATGTCAGACGTTTCGGGCAATCGCACTTCCATGTCAGTTTATGTAGCCGCTGGCGACCAAGATGCCGTGGTGCAGGTGGATATACCGGGCGTGCCTTCATTTGCTCCGCAGATAGTATCGGTACCTGCACATACCGTGCAAGAAATTACAGGTTTCCCTCAAGGTGATGGTAAAAACAATGCTGCTCACTTGCCCGATAGCCGTCTTTATTATACTGGCATCACTGGCAGGGCTGTGCATATTCAAAGCACCAATGGTGTGCCAGTATCTGCTTGGACCTATACTGCTGCCAAAGACAATACAGCAGCAGGTTGCATGAACTTCCCAACTAATACTTGGAATTCTGCTTATACCGTGCAGGCATTTGGTGGTTTTTCCAACCAACCCCTTCCTAATTCTTTCTTCTTTGTGATTGCTAAAAGCAACAATACGCAAATAACTATCACCCCTACGGCAGATATTGCAGATTCATCCACAGCCACGATTTTTAAAGATAACAACGCTGGGTCGGTAAAATATCCCAAAAATATACCTTTCAACATCACTTTGGATAGTGGGCAGGTATTCAATGCCATGAGCGTGCTAACTGGTACTGGCAAGGGCATAGGTGCTGGCAATGCATTTAGTGGCGACCTTTCTGGCACAACAGTTAAAACAAGTTGTGATAAAAAAATTGCGGTATTTGGCGGCAATGGCAGGTGCTTGGTAGATACATCAACTACCTACCCACAAACAACAGACCCAAGCAACAATAGTGGTTCCGACAATATGATGCAGCAAATGTTCCCTACGGTGGCTTGGGGCAAAGAATACTTGACTGTGCCTACAAAAACAATGGAGTTTAATTATTTCAGGATTTATGTACAGGATCCTAAAACGGTGGTTAAAGTGAACGGCACTGCTCTAGACCCTGCGACACTTGTAAACAACCTTTACTACCAAATGTCTGGTAACCAGTATTATGATATTTCGGGCAGCAAAGCAATTAATGTAGCCCAGTTTATAGTAGAAGGAGCCATATCAGCCGATGTAAATGCTGGCGGTGCGCCTGCCATTGGCAACAACGGCAAAGGCGACCCTGAAATGATAGTGCTTAGCCCTATCCAACAAGCAATTAGCAATGTTACGGTGCTTTCGCCAAGGTTTAAAAACGGTGCAAGTGGCGGTAATTACATCAATGTTATCATTAAGAAAGAAGGCGTAAAAAGCTTTAAAATATTTTCAGACATAAACAAAGTGAACTTGGCCGATACGGCTGGTGCAACATTAAGGACTTCATTCGGGCTGAAATACAAGATGTTCAACGACACGAGCATTATACTGGTTGACACAGGTGCCAGCAGTTATACGCCAGGGGCAGCATATCTTTCAGCCGATAGCTTAACTACTATTGATAGTGCATTTAAGCCATATCCTGGGAATAGCAATTATTATTTTGCAAAGTTCCAAGTTGATGCAGGTAGCCAATATACCCTCACATCCAACTCACAGTTCAATGCTATTTCTTATGGCATGGACAAAGGAGAAAGTTATGGTTTTAATGCAGGCACCAACCTGAACAACCTTACCACTGTAGCTAGTGTTTCGCTTAAAAACACTTATGGGCCGCCTCAGTCATCTGCTGGCTCTGCAGGTATTAGTACCTGTGCCGGCTTGCCGCTCAATTTGTCTGCGGCGGTTACGTTCAGGGCAGATAGTTTGCGCTGGAGTTTTAATGGCAACGCAAACATATCTCCCAACACGCCTGTGCTACAGAAAAACCCTGTGCCAGACAGCGTGCGCAAAGTGGGCAACGATTCCATTTATTACTATACCATAAAAAATGTAAATAACCAACCGGCTGTTTATCAATTTGCCGCAGCGGGCAGTTATCCTGTGTTGCTTACTGCATTCAGTAGCGATTTGCTGGCACTGGGTACCGACCCTTGCACGGCTGCATCAGATTCTGTAGCGTTTCCACCATTTAGTGTGAATGTATTGTCGAGCGTTATCAAACCCGATTTTACAACAATCATTAGAAATTGTATAGATACAGTAGTGAAATTCACGGACAAAAGCACCGATGTTTCTGGTCATAGCATCGTGGGTTGGAAATGGGATTTTGGGTTTAACAGCAAAATCGATTCTGTAAAGAACCCTAGTTTTACTTATACCAACACGGGTACATATAAAGTAACGCTGCGAGCAATAGACGATATTGGATGCTATGTGGATACGCCAAAATTGGTAACAATAGTGGGGCCACTAGATACTGCTGTTGTGAAGCTAGACAGTGTTTCGTTTAACTTTATGCGGTTTAAATGGGCTCCGGTGCCTGGTGCTGTAAGCTATCAGGTATCGGTTGACGGCGGTACACCTATTACCCAAACAGGCACAACTTATAGTATCCCCGGCATATCTACCAATCCTTCACGGAGTATCATAGTGAAGGCTATTGGGTTGCTTGGCTGTGAAATTTCTACGGGTACAGGTACTGGCAACTATCCTAAATCTGGTGTCTTAGTGCCAAATGCTTTTACGCCTGGGCCTAATGGCAAGAACCGTTATTTTAAGATTTATACCAATTATGTCAAAAACTACGACATGAAGGTATTTAGCCAATGGGGTGAAATGGTTTACCATTCAAACGTTGTTGGCGATATAGGCTGGGATGGCACTTTTAAAGGCAAAGACCAACCAATGGGGGTTTACATTTATGTAGTTCAAACCGTGGCACAAGACGGCACGCCTTCCACGAAAACAGGTTCGGTAAACCTGATAAGGTAATATTCTAAGGCAGATTTTATTCAGATTGAAACAAATACAATAAAAACAGGCTTCAAAGCAATATGCTTTGAAGCCTGTTGTACATTATGGCTTGTTATCAAAAGTAATGTTGTACGAATGAGCTACTTGCTTTTAACCGCAGATAAAACGTAATGGGTGCGCTCCATTAAGAATACCACGGGTTTCGCCCGTGGCTACTGTTGTTCAACCCTTGCAGGGTTTTTAGCAACTGTTAGATTTGGTAACTTTTGGAAAGTTACCAAATTAAAAAAAGTAGCACTTCCGCCCTATGACTTACCACTTATATCACTACCAGCTCATAAAAATCTTCTTCGTTCAAATATTTTTTTGCCAGTACCTGTAGCTCTTCTGCAGGTACTGTTTTAATGGTATTTAGTGCATTGTAGAAATATTGCCCATCAAGGCCATTTAAAATATAATTCTTCCACCGGGCAATAATTTGGAAAGGGCCATCTAGGTCGCCTAATATGCTGCCCATCATAAAGTTGCGTACCAAGTGCAATTCTTCCGCATCAATTGGTTCGTCCCGCAGGCGGGCCATTTCCTTATATACTTCTGCTATGGTAGCGGCACAAACATCCCTGCCAGCCTCGGTGCTAACCAACCAAGCAGTTTGCTGTATCAAGTTTTGGAGATAGGAATGTATGCCGTAAGTATAACCCTTGTCTTCCCTGATATTGCTCATTAACCGTGACCCAAAAAAGCCGCCAAAAACATTGTTCAGCACCTGTACCTTGGAAAAGTCGGGGTGGTGCCTGTTGGGGAATGGGCTGGCTATGCGTATAGCACCTTGCACGCCACTAGCATCGTTTATTACCTCGTGCTTTTTCTCGGCAAATGGCTTTGCTTCAAAACTGTGTTCTGGCAGAATTGATTGGTTGAGGGGCAAGCAGCCAAAAGCATTGTTTAATTGTTCTTCTATGTCTGATGGCAACACGCCCGCCACAAAAAGGATACATTTTCCATGGGTATAAAACTGCTCGTAAAAAGCAGCTAGTTCTTTCCTTTGCAAAGCGTCATAGTCTTCTACGGAGGTAAAGCGGCCATAAGGGTGCTGCTGCCCAAATAAGTAGGTATCTATTAGGCGGTTGGCAACAAAGTCGCATTTTTTTAGGTTAATGGCCAGCCTTTGCTTTTGGTTTTGCTTATAGATAGCCAATTCTTCCTCAGGAAAAATGCTGTCTGTTAGCAACTCTGCCATCACGGGCAACAGCTTAGGCAAGTGCTTGCCAAGCGTGTGCAGGGTAAATGTGGCTGTTTCATTTTGGCAACTCCGGTTTAGGTAAGCCCCATGAAACTCGAAGTGTTCATTGATGGCAAAAGCAGTCCTTCGTTTAGTGCCATTTTTCAGCATGAAGTTGGTAGTAGCTGCCACAATGTTTTTTTCCTCGTGCCAATTGCCTGCAAAAAAAACCATTTCTACCATCACCACTTCCTGTGCGCCAGCATTGATGTTATAAACCTCCACGCCATTGTCCAAAGTAAATTTTGTATATGGTTTCAACTGTAGGCTTAGCTCTACTGTATCTATTATTTTAGGGCTCTTTTTTCTGTTTAACATGATTATTCTTCTAAGGTCTGTTCTCAGCTATTCATACAATAGCAAATAAATTAATTCTTACTATGGTAATAAAGCGTGTTGCTATTCTTATGGTCAAAAATAATGCGGCTGTACTCCATTATATCTGCGGTTGTAATATCCTGGTACCTCTTTAGTTCAGTGTTCATCAAATTGGCATCACCTAGTAATTCATAATTGGCAAGGCTGCTGGCACGGCTCATGATGCTCATGTCTTCAAAAGCAATAACGCTTTCTGTTTTGTTTTTCACTTTCTGCAATTCATTATCGTCCACCAACTCAGTTTGTATCCTTTCTAATTCTTCGTTGATGGCAGTATTTGCAGCCTCCATATTCACGCCTTTTACCAGTTTGCCTTCTATAGCTAGTAGCCCTTTGTCTATGCTGCCAAAATGGTAACAGTCTAAGTTAGAAAACAATTGTTTTTCCTTCACCAATGCTTGGTACAAGCGGCTCGAGCCTCCACCACCCAATATTTCAGTAATTAAATCTGCCACATAATACCCTTTCTCTAGCCGGGCATCTATATGCCATGTTTTTACAAGGCAGTCTAGTGGCACATCGGAATATACCGAAGCCTGCCTTGCTTCTGTTTGCGTGGGTTCGGCAGGCAGGTTGCGTTCATATTTTTCGCCCATGGGTATAGGAGCAAACCATTTTTCTGCCAATGCTTTTACCTGCTCGGTAGTTACATTGCCCGCCACTGCCAAAATAGCATTCACAGGGCGGTAATGCTTAAAGAAAAATTGTTTTACATCGTCAATGGTAGCGTTTTCTATATGGCTCAGCTCTTGGCCAATAGTCATCCATTTATAAGGGTGGGTGGTAAAAGCAAGTTGCCGCATCTTGAACCAAACATCGCCATAAGGCTTGTTGATATAATGCTCTTTAAACTCCTCGCACACTACTTTCCGTTGCACTTCTAGGCTTTTTTTGCTAAAGGCAAGGCTTAGCATACGGTCGCTTTCCAGCCAAAAGGCTGTTTCTATATTCTCGGCAGGAAGGCTGCAATAATAGTTGGTAAGGTCGTTTGTGGTATAGGCATTGTTCTCGCCACCTGCACGTTGCAATGGCTCGTCATAGTCGGGTATATGCGTGCTACCGCCAAACATTAAGTGTTCAAACAAGTGTGCAAATCCTGTTTTTTCAGGGTTTTCGTCCCTTGCCCCTACATCGTACATCACATTCACTACTGCCATTGGGGTACTCGTATCTTCATGCACCAACACCCGCAAGCCATTATCCAAAACAAACCTATTGTACTGCACCATCTATATTTATTTAATAAAGGGTTACAAATATAACAGTTTAGTAGTACTTAAAACGGCATTTACCGTGTAGCGAAAAGTATAGACATCCCTATGGAAAAAATTTGTTCTAGCTTGGGTGCATTTCAAATCTTCTCTTTTTGTTGGCCTTTTTTATTTAGAAGAAGCTTTAACCCGGATTTTGTAGTTGAAATCTATTGCAAGCCACAAATACTTCAAACACAAGCATTTGCTTGATTTTTTTGCCTTGCCATAGTACACTATGTTTTCGACCAAAAATTCGGCTCAAATACTTGTCTTTATTGCATTTGAGCCTTTCTTAACGAAGTCAACTGCAAAATCCGGGTTTAACCTGGATTTTGTAGTTGAAATCTATTGCAAGCCCCCACTAGTTGAAAGACAAGCACTTGCTTGGTTTTTTGTTTTTCGGTGGTTAATTTTTTTTTGCTGTTTTCCTTTTTTGCCTGTAACTCATTGATATTCAGTTGTTTGTGTTTTTTTGAGCCTCATTTTTTATGATAATTTATGTGAATTTTATGATAGGTTATTGATAATGGAATGATAGTCTTATTAAAGTAAAATGATAGTTTATTGATAAGAAACTGATAAGATTTTAATGGTGGATTATCATTTCCCTAAGCCAACCATCCGTTGCAGGAGGAAAGGGCAAGATGCCCTAGTTCCTGTTTTAATGTAAAGTAAGCATGGATATGTATATAGCCCAAAATAAAAATCCTATATGGGGGAAATATGCCCCCATGGGCATCCAAAATTTCCCCCATATAGGATGCTCGCTGGGCAGCAAACAGCCAGGGCAAACGCATCAAAAATATTCCATGCCTAATTACCTTTTTTATCCTAAAATGCTTCTTTTTAGTCCTTTTGCCTCAAAGCCAGCGGGCTTCAACCTCACCCCCAGCCCCTCTCCAAAGGCGAGGGTAGCTTTGGCAACGCCACTCTATTTTATCCTTTGAAAAAAATATGCTGCGCATTTTTTTCAATTTTGGCTACGCCAAAACCGGATAAAATAAGGTGGTTTATGCCAAGACTGGTGTCAAACTCGAAGATTCGAGTAAAAAGAATTTTGATGCGTTTACCCTGAGCAAACAGCATGTATTGACTTATATATAAGCAGGATTAAATAATTTGTGATTCTGCCAAATTGAAAACAACAAAAAAAACGAAATTTTGAAATACACCCTATAGCTTTGTTCTACCCACAAAACTATAGTATATTTTTAGTATGCTGTCCCGGTACTTCCGCTCCCAGATAAGATGCTGGTGATAAAGCCGTTTTTTTTGCCCATAACTCCCATTACAATATTAATACACCGTTTTCCTTTTACCACTCTCAAAGTCTTTAAAAATAAATGCCCCTAATTTGTCTAGGCTGGCAAAAAATGCTTTGCCATTGTTCATCTCTGTAAATTCCTGCACAAATTTTTGCAGGTAAGGGTCGCTGGCTATCATGAACGTAGTAATGGGTATTTTTAGTTTTTTGCACTGTGCGGCTAGGTTAATGCAACGGTTTACCACCTTCCTGTCAAGCCCAAAACTGTTTTTGTAGTATTTGCCGCCAATTTTTAGGCAGGTTGGTTTGCCGTCGGTAATCATGAAAATTTGCTTGTTGGCATTTTTCCTTCTCCTTAGTATGTCCATGGCCAGTTCCAAGCCAGCTACCGTGTTGGTATGGTAGGGACCTACTTGCAGATAGGGCAAGTCTTTTACTTCTATCGGCCAGGCATCGTTGCCAAACACTACTATATCCAATGTGTCTTTGGGGTATTTTGTCTGGATAAGCTCGCTTAGTGCCATAGCTACTTTTTTGGCAGGGGTTATCCTGTCCTCACCATATAAAATCATAGAGTGCGATATATCAATCATCAGCACGGTTGATGTTTGTGTTTTAAAGTCGTTTTCCCTTATTTGCAAATCATCTTCCTGCATCCTGAAACTTTCTACCCCATGGTTTATTTGGGCATTGCGTATGCTCTCGGTAAAGTCTATCTGCTCCAGCATGTCGCCAAACTGGAATGGCCTGCTGTCGGGGCTTATTTCATCGCCCTGCCCGGGCTTGAATGTTTGGTGGTTGCCTTGGCGTGATTTTTTAAGTTTGCCAAATATTTCCTCCAAGCTTTTCTTGCGGATCGATTGTTCGGTTTTGCTGGTTATTTTTATATTCCCATCAACAGGGTTCTCGTCTAGGTAACCATTTTGTTTTAGGTCTTCAATAAAGTCGCCAATGCCGTATTCATTGTTAGAAAACTGGTATTTTTTGTCCAGTTGGTTCATCCAGCTTAGTGCTTCGCCAGCATCGCCATTGGTATAGGTGAGCAATTGGGTAAACAAATCGAGCATTTGCTCAAACTTGCTTTTTGTATTTTCATTCGGGTCAAATTTTATAAAGCGTAGGCCTTTCATGTGTTATTTTTTTAAGGAACATTTTTTTAGATAACAATAGCCAGTCATTTTAGCCAGTGCCTCCCTATCTATATTTTATTGGCAAGTTACTATAATAACAAAAACTAAAAATTAAAGTTGTAATAAAAAAGGCCCATAGGGGCAACCGCAAGTACCCCCCTACACAATAGCTTCTTTGCTGGGAATGGTAAAATAAAACTGGCTGCCCTTGCCAACTTCAGACTCTACCCATATCCTGCCACCATGCTTGTCAACAATTTTTTTGCAAATCGCCAACCCTATGCCTGTGCCAGTATAGACACTTTTATTGTGCAGCCGCTGGAAAATAATAAATATTTTTTCAAAAAACTGTGGTGCAATGCCTATGCCATTGTCTTTTACCATTATTTCCCATTCAGTGCCTTTGTTGGTTGCTATTACGCTTATATGTGGCGGCACGCCCTCGGCTTTGTATTTCAACGCATTGCCAATAAGGTTTTGCAGCAATTGCATGATTTGCGATTTTATGCCATGGATTACAGGAAGCCGGGAAGCAATAACGGTGGCATTGTTGCCATTTATGCTTGGGGAAAGCGTAACGGCTATTTCTTGGAACACATCATTTAGGTTAATCTCCTCAAAAACCACCTCGCCGGTATTTATACGCGAATATTCCAGCATGTCCAATATCAATTCCTTCATCCTTTTGGCACCATCAACTGCAAAATTGATATACTCGTTTGCTTTTGCATCTAAACTATTATTGTACCGCTTTTGTAATAGTTGCAAAAAGCTACTCACCATGCGCAATGGTTCCTGCAAGTCGTGCGAAGCCACATAAGCAAAACGCTCTAGCTCTAAATTAGACTCTGATAGTTCCTGTGCCCTTGTTGTCAATTGACTATTTAGTTTTTCCATGGCCAATTCTTGTTTTTGCTTGTCCGTTGCATCCCTTGCTACACAATATATTATTTGGGCTGCCTCATCGTACCTGCAAGCCCATACTATAGGTATTATTTCTTTGTTTTTGCGTATATAGCAGTTTTCAAAATTAGTAACTGGGTTGCCTGCTTTAATGTCCTTTTCAATTAAGATGGTTTTCTCCCGGTCTTCCTCGGCAACAAAATCTATAAATGGCTTGCCACTCAACTCTTCAGGTGCATAGCCCCAAATTCTTTTTGATGCTGCGCTAACGTTTAAAAACCGCCCTTCCTTGCTTATGGTACAGATAACATCTGGGGAAGAGTCCATGATGTTTAGCAACTCGTTCCTTGTAGCTACTACCTCGGCTTGCTGGTTTACATAATTGGTAATATCTTTCAAATAGCAAGCCACCCCATACACTTCGTCCATGTTATTAAACATGGGGTTCAGGGTTACCTGGTTATATTCGGGCAGCTTGGTTAAACTATTGTATTCACCATCATTGAAACTAAATTTTTCACCCTTCAATGCGCGTTCATAAATAATTCTCCATTTTTCATTCACTTTATTCCCAAATTCTGGGTGCAATACCGTATCGCCTTCTTGCAGGTGCTTGCGCATACTGGTAAATACTTTTTCTGAGAAAGATTTGTTTGAGGTAATTAGGTTGAAGTTATTATCAATTAGCCACATCAAGTCGTCTGTGCTATTAATCAACGCGTCTTGGTTTGCCTTTATTTTTACTATTTGCTCCTGCTGCTCTTTTTGAGCAGTAATATCATTGGCTATTACATAAACGCCTTTTATCGTGTTGTTTACAACAATAGGCATACTAATTAATGAAATAGACAGTATTTTTTTTGTAGCTGTTACAATGCGTATTTCAAATTCCTTGGCAATGCCTTGCTTCGCAAACTGGAAGTTAGCAATTGTTTGTGCAAGGTCTTGTGGATAAACAAAATCTACAAAATGCATTTTTAAAATAGCTTCTATGTTACATTCTGCTTTTTCAGTCAGCACTTTATTGGCACTAGTAAAGTTGCCTTCTAGGTCTAATGAAAACACCGCCGCAGTATTTTGATAGAACAACGACTCGTACGCTGCCTTGCTTTCTGCAAGTTCCCTTTCTGCCACTTTCCGCTCGGTTATATTTTGGATTTGGGCAATAAATTGCATAGCCCCCCCATTTTCATCTTTTATCATAGACACGGCAAGCAGCACCCATATAATATTGCCATTTTTATGGAAATACCTTTTTTCCATTTGGTAACTATCCCTTTTGCCTTCTGCCAGCTCTTGCAAATACTGCAAGTCCAGCGAAAGATCGTCTGGGTGCGTTATTTTTTCAAAAGTTAGTTTTAATAATTCTTCCTTTGTATAGCCCAACATGCTGCAAAAGCTCTCATTTACTTCTTTCCAGGTTTTATCGGGGTTTACCAATGCAAAACCAATGGCAGAATATTGGAATGCACCCCTGAATTGAGCTTCGCTTTGTTTTAAAGCTGCTTCTAATTGTTTTTTCTCTGTAATATCCTGTACAACCCCATACATTTTTAGGGGAATACCATCTGAGTCGTATGTATATTTCCAATACGAGCTAATATCCCTAATTGCGCCATCAGTCCTTATTATCCTTGAATCAAATTCCAGATGGTCAACCTTGTTTACTGCTGCTTCTTCAAACAGCTTTATTTTATAGCGGTCGTCTGGGTGCAAAAAAGGCTCGCTAAGCTCTGGCGTGGGTTCAAACTCCTGTGGTTTCAACCCGTGTATGCGGTAAAACTCATCGGACCATAAAAATTTCCCTGTTTTAAAATCGACTTCCGAGCTTCCAATTTTTGCAATTGTTTCTGCCTGGCTAAGCAGTTGCTGGCTTTTGGCAAGTGTTTCATCAATTTTTTTGCGTTCTGTAATGTCCTGTACATAGCCATGCCACAATACACTTTCGGGCAAGCGTTCTGGTGTTGACTGCGTATGTATCCATCTTAGCCCTTTGTTTGGCAGCACAATCCTGAACTCACAATCAAGTTGTGCAAGCGTATCTTTCGAGTATTGCCTTGCCTTGCTAAATAATTCTACATCATCTTGGTGGACATAAGAAAAAATTTTTTTTCCGCCGCTGAATATTTCCTCGCCCGATAGCTCAAAAATTTCCGTTGCCCTCTCTGAAATGTATGGGAAATAAGAACGTCCATCATCAAAAAGCTGGAACTGGTAAATAACGCCGGGAATGTGAATGGAAAGTTTTTTAAACAGCAATTCTATCTGTTCTACTTTTTCATTGGCAACCTGCAATACTATATTTTGGTTTTGCAGGCGCTGGTTCTGGTTTTCTATCTCAGCAATATATTTGTTAATCCTTTTGCCTATTGGCCTAAGTATAAACAATGCTTCAAAAACAATAACTGACAATAAACCCAAGGTGCATAAAAGCCTTAGTTGCTGCACTTTTTTTAGGTCGGCTTCCACCTCGCTACTGTATTCATTAACAGTCATTTCCATTCCTTTTAAAAAAGTGGCCTCTTGCTGGGAGATGGTCAAAAGCAATTCCTCCTTCCTTGAGTTATTTGCATCCAATTGCTTGGCATTGGCAAGCAGGCTTTGATAAGCGGGGTTTATTTGGTTATAAATTTGCCGTTTGGCCGAATTATTAACAGCATCAAGGCTTGCAAAGCCTTTCATCAAGCGGTTGTGCCCATTTTCCAGCAAGCGTATATTGCTTTCTAGCTGCAGCAATATGCTTTGCCTATCGCCTTCCCCATTTAGTAGCTGGAAGCAATTTAAAGCTACTTCCTGCGAAAGGCTCTTTTGCTCTATGGCTATCTTGATAAAATTACCTGTACGCTCGGTTTTAATCATTTGGTGATTTACGATTATATAATTCATAATCAAAATCAAAGCGATGGCCGTAAGCGAAAGCACATAACTGAATTTAAGCGAGCGATTGTTCATTAAAACTATTTTAAAACTATTTTATGCCACTGATGGACAGAGTTGCATGATTTTAATGATTGAACCCCAGCAGGTGAAAGGGATTTATTAAAATGGGATAAAGAGCACAAGCATTTATTTTTTTGACAACAGTACGCAAGCACAACTAACCTTTTAAATATAAAGCTATAAAAAAGTATCAATACTATTGCATTAAACCCAGATTTTGCAGTTGAAATCTATTGCAAGCCCCAAATACTTCAAACACAAGCATTTGCTTGATTTTTTGGCCTTGCCATAGTACACTATGTTTTCGACCAAAAATTCGGCTCAAATACTTGTCTTTATTGCATTTGAGCCTTTCATAACGAAGTCAACTGCAAAATCCGGGTTAAAAGGAAGCCATCTATATTTTTTTCAAATTCCAGGCTTAACCACTGCTGTTTTATGTTTTATGCCTAAGTGTTTGTTAATTGATACCATTATAGAGGCACTACCTTGCATACAAAGCTGCAAAAAAGAAACGCCATACAAAGTATGCCTTATTTTTGCCGCTTCAATTAAAAGATTGCTTATGCCAGTTGGTAAAATTATTTATCTAATAAACCCCATTTCGGGTACCAGCAAAAAAGAAGGTGTAAGGCAACTTATTAACGATATTACCCTTGCACACAAAGTGCCATTTGAAATAATAGATACCAATGCAAGTGGCAATTACGACTTTTTGAAAGACAAAATAGAGACCGAGCAAATAACCGACTTGGCAATAGTAGGTGGCGATGGCACGGTGAACCAAGTGATAAGTGCGCTTTACAAAACCGTGGACATTAATTTTGGCATTGTGCCAACTGGCTCTGGCAATGGGCTGGCCTTAGCGGCTGGCATACCCAAGAAGCCAAAAGACGCTATTAACCACTTGTTTACGGGCAACCCAAAATATATAGACGCATTTACCATCAACAATAAGTTTTCGTGTATGCTTAGCGGCGTGGGTTTTGATGCACAGGTAGCTCATGATTTTGCATTGGGCAATTCCCGGGGGCTGCTTGCTTACACCCAACAAAGCCTAATTAATTTTTTTAAAGCCCAGCCATACCAATTTGAGATAACAGTAGATGGGTTTACTTTTTTTACAGAATCTTATTTTATAAGTATTGCCAATGGCAACCAGTTTGGCAACAATGTAACCATTGCACCAGAGGCCAACCTTGGCGATGGGTTGCTTGATGTAGTAATTGTGCAAAAAATGAGCAAGGCAAAATTGCCTTTTGCAGTGCTTCGGCAAATTAGGGGGAACAATAAATTGCAAAGCCTAGTAAACGAAATAAGCACTAAAAATGTACTGTATTTCCAAACGCCTAGCCTTTCTATTCAGAACCTAAAACTTGCCCCATTGCATATTGATGGCGAACCTGCGGCTACTGCATCACAGTTGCAAGTTGATATTTTAAAGGATTGTTTTAAATTGATACAATAGTAGAGACGTTTTATGTAGAGACGTTGCATGCAACGTCTCTACATAAAACGTCTCTATATAAAAGATAGTTAGCCATTTGGTGTGCAGCTAAAAAAAAGAGGCAGCCTAAATAAAATAGGCTGCCTCTTTTTCTGTATTTATAAGCGTATGTTATTCCACAACCAGCTTGTTGTTGTAAACCGTTTGTTTAGCAGTATTGGTAACTTTTAGCAAATAAACCCCTGCTGGTGTACCTGCAGGTAAATTTACCTTTAAAGACGGGTTGCCAACGGCTGTACTGTTCTGCAAAACTACTTTTCCGCTAATATCTGTAACCTGCACGGCATACTTTTCAGAAGCTGGTTTAGTAATTTTTACTTGGAAAGCCCTGCCCACTGCTGGGTTGGGGTAGACACTTACTTGTTCAGTGGCAGCTATTGCAGCAGTGGCAACTGTTGTTGCTTTGGCTTGGTACAATAAATTTGCACTAGCAAGGTCAGACGCATTGTACACCCCTCCTTCGCTTTTTACTGGGCTAACAACTTGCAATGTGCCAAAGTCTATTTTAAAATAGCTTTCGGTATAGGCAGCACCGCTAACAATTAAATCGCCATCTTCGTTTACAGCTGCGCCATTGGTAGTAAACTCGGCGGGTAAGCCCTTAATTGTACCTACTAATTTTGTAACTAGGGTTTGGGTGTTTATTTTATAAACACTAGCGTGCATGGTAATCAAGTATAGGTTGCCAAAAGCATCGCCCACCATGTCGCCACCCCAGCTAGTGCATTGGTTATGCACGGAGGTATTTCCATTTTCGCTAGCGTCAATCAGCCTTCCCAAATTGGAAATAATAGGCCTGCTGCCTGTGGTAAAGCGTATCAGGTGTTCGCCATCGTTGCTTAGGGCATATCCTGCACCATCTGCTCCAAATGTCATGCGGGTAATGATTGCGGCTTCGCTTTTAAACTTGTCGCCTGTGTTAAAAG
The DNA here is from genome assembly GCF_046546515.1 of Parasediminibacterium schistidii. Taxonomy (NCBI): domain Bacteria; kingdom Pseudomonadati; phylum Bacteroidota; class Chitinophagia; order Chitinophagales; family Chitinophagaceae; genus Parasediminibacterium; species Parasediminibacterium schistidii. The sequence goes on from NZ_JBKHKJ010000026.1 coordinate 34,524, forward strand.
CACCATCGGCATTGCTTACCACCGTGAAGCCTTGCTGGCTCAAGTCCACATAGTTTAGCGTATTGCCACGCATGTTGGTAAAATACAGCCTATTGTTTTTTGAATCATAAGCAGTAGCAGCAATTGCAGAAATTGCAGGCTCTGCTGAAGGTGTGATGTTTTTATTGATTGAGGACACATAACGTAGGGCTTGATTGGCAGAAGGGGTGTAAAAAGTTGACTTCAAGGAGCCGTCTTTGCTGCTGACTTCCCTTACCGCATTCCAGTTTACATTTCCCTTGGTATCGCCTGTGATAGCAAAAATGCGGCTGCTAGTTTGTGCCGAAACAATTGAAAAAAAGGCTGTTACAGCCATGATAGGTAGAACTAATTTTTTCATAATTGACAATAATATTTATAACGTAAAAGTAAGGCAGTTTTAAATATAAAACAATCAATATTTTTTTAAAATGGGTTTTAAATAAAAAACCCGCCTATGCAAAAGAACACAGGCGGGAAAAAAGAAATAAAAATAAGGGATTGTTTTTGAATAGTAAAAAAAGTACTTACACTGGCTGTACCCTAGGCATTTCCACGGTAAAAGTTGTTCCTTTCCCAAGCGTGCTATCTACTTTTATATTGCCTTTGTGGGCATCAATTACCATTTTCACATAGCTCATTCCTAAGCCAAAGCCTTTTACATTGTGTACATTGCCCGTGTGGGCACGGTAAAATTTTTCAAAAATCCGCTTTAAGCTTTCCTTCGCCATGCCTATGCCATTATCTTGCACATTAATAATGAAATAACGGGGGGTGCTGTGCGTGGTTATTTTGATATGTAAATTTTCATTGCCGTATTTGATGGCATTGTCTATCAGGTTCGAGAACAGGTTGGAGAAATGTAGCCTATCTGCCATTATCAAGTCTGTCTTGGCATTCAAGTGGTATTCTACCGTGCCTTTTTTCTCGGCCAGCTGCAATACATAGTTGTCCAACGTTTGCTTGATTACTTCATTTGCATGCACATCTGTTATTTTCAATTGCAGTTCCTGTTTTTCCTGCAGCGCAGCCTGCAATATTGTTTCCACATGCAGGTTCATGCGCTTGTTTTCTTCTTTTATTATGCCTGTGAAATAGGCGAGTTTTTCTTTGTCGTTTTGTACTTTTTCATTTTTTATAGCATCTACCGCAAGTGAAATCGTAGCAAGCGGGGTTTTGAACTCATGTGTCATGTTGTTAATGAAATCGCTCTTTATCTCGCTTAGTTTTTTTTGGTTAAGAAGGGTGCGGAGCGTAACAAAAAAAGCAGCGATAATGATGAGCATGAACCCAGCAGCGCCTACAATTATCCATCTCAGCGAGCCCCAAACCTGCTTTGTAAAATCGGGTACAATAATAATCAAGTGCTCTGGCGAGCTAATCCCGTCAAGGTCGGCTGCGGTTTCTGGGCCTATTCCTACAAAAAGCCTTTTGTTGCTAATGGTATCCCAATAGGCTTTCTCGAAATTTGGGGTACGCATTTCAAAGTCTTCCGAGCTGTTGATAATGGCAAATTCAAAATTAATATGGTGCAGTTCTTCTTTGTTAAATGCGGCTTGTAGTTTTTTCTGCACGTCTTCTAGCTTGTATTTTTCTTCTATGGTTGGCGGTTTCAGCAGCATGGATATGTCGTTGCTAAACCTGCCAAAACTCATTTTCCGCTGCAGTTTAAAGCTAGGTGCTGTGCCCATGCCCTTAAACAAATCCACCGCTACAGCAACCCCTGCTTCATTAATTTTATTGTTCAACTGCCCCCTCCTCAAAACCAGCAGGTTGTTCAGCCAAGACGCTTGGAGAACAATCAAACCTAAAAGCGAGAGCGTGATTAAAACAACAATAATGGGTAAAGTTTTTTTCATTGTAGCAAATATAACTATTGCCCATACCAGTTGAAATGATTACAAATAGCTTTATCTTCTTTTTAACGGAGCGAATTGATACTGTTGTAGCGAAATGATATGCCTACTTTAACTTTACATCGCTTATTAGCATGATATGGTCGCTTAGGCCCTCGTCTTCCATGTCAAACTGCTGTACCAGGAAGGATGTATCTGGCAATATATAATCTATCCTCAAAGTAGGGGCAAGGGATATATAGCTTCGCCCAAACCCAAAATACTTTTCTAAAAAAGCGTCTTGCCTATCTCCCTTTATGGTAAAATAAGTATAGCTATTGGGCACGTCGTTAAAATCGCCTGTGATAATGCTTCTATATGGGCTATTGCCCAGCCATTGTTTTACAAGGCCTGCCTGCTCGGCTCTTCGCTTGAAAGCGGGTTTCATTTTATTGAACACGCTTTTAGATGCAAGCAGGGCATCATCCTCGTTGTCTGCAATTTTATCAATATTGTCATAATCGCCTTTCTTAAACTTGAACGACTGCAAATGGGTGGTGTATATGCGCAAAGTGTCGCCACCTATAACCATGTCGGCAAAAATGATGCTCTCACCCTTTGGGTATTTCAATTTGCCCGTATCGATAATTGGGTATTTCGAAAATATGATGCTGCCAGAGGCATAGCCGTTTGCTGTTTTATAATCCCTTGAGAAATAGTAATAGGGGTGCGTTTTTGTAAATAACCCAATATTGTCTGCCTGAAGGTTTGGGTGGCCAGCTGTGCCGTAAGAATGATTGAACTCCTGTAGGCAAATAATGTCTGGGTTTTGTTTCAAGATGCTTTCTGCTAGTTCTGTACGTATTATTTTTTTGCTGCTTGCGCTTTCCGATAGGCCATTAAAGCCTCGCACGTTCCAATCCAATATCCTGATAGCATCATTGCTTTTAGCATCTGAAAAACTAGTTTTAAAATGCCAAGCAAACACTACATCCAACTGCTTGTAGCCCAATACTAATAAGGTTATTGGCAATAACGCCCACCTAGGTTTAACCAATAACCAAAAAATTATTGCGAATATCAATAAACCAATTAAGTAAGGAGCAGCCAGCCCTGCAAATCCAATCCACCAGCAATTTTTTGGGCTAAGCCATGGCACCATGCAAGCCATTAAAAAACATAAGCCTATCACAATGGTAAGTGCCTGCATTATAATCCTGGCAGTGGTTCGGGCTATATCTTTCTTAATCACGCAATAAAACTACCAAAAAACAGTTATACTAAACTTATTATGGGCAAGCAAAAGAAAAAAGAGAGAAAATATGGGGCTATTTTATGTTTTTTTGTACCTACACATTTTTAAAGAAGATCGAAAAGGAGCGAAAAATTTTGGTTCCTTTCTTTTTACTCGCATATATCTACATCATATTTTGTGTATTAAAATTGTAACTAACAGCTTACAAAAATTTATTTTTTTTATTTTATTTCCTTTTTTAGTTATGTACTTAAAGTGTATATTAATAAAAAATGAAAGATTTATTGCAGAAATTAGTCAATTATTACAAAATAATACCCCTTTGCATGTCTGTTGAAAGCGGCATAATATAGGCGTTTATTCAATAAAAAATTCATTAGTCAAAATAAATGGCAAAAGGAAAAAAACTGAAAAAAATTTTTCAAATGTTGATGGTTTGTCATTCGCGTGTCATATTTTTGCACCCTCAAAGGGATATTTTTTCCACATTAGAATCAACCGACTGTGAATATGGCATTTCTTAAAGGTTTCTCCAAATCAATCCTGATAGCATCAATTCTGCTTTTGGCAGTTCTGTTTATCAATACAGCTAAGGCTCAGGATGGTAAGGCTTTGTTTTCCCAGAATTGTGCTTCTTGTCACGCAGTAAACAAAAAACTGACAGGTCCTGCATTGGCTGGCGTGGAAGACCGCTGGCCAGATAAAACCAAATTGCATGCCTGGATCCACAACAGTGCAGCTTTTTTGAAAACAGGTGATCCATATGCCAATAACTTGTACAACGAGTTCAATAAAACGGCTATGAACCTATTCCCTCAATTGGCCGACAAGGAAATTGATGCGATATTGGGGTATGTGAAAAAAACAGCTAGCGAAGCTGCTGCCGGTTCTGTTGCCGGCGCAGGTGGAAACCCTAACGATGCAAAAAATGGCGAAAGCGATAATTCATTGTTGTTTGGCTTATTGACTTTGATATTGGCTGTGATAGCATTGGTTTTATTACAAGTCAATAGCAATCTTAAGAAATTAGCTGACGATAAAGAAGGTGTTATTTCGGCTGAGCCTATCCCTTTTTGGAAAAACAAGTCTTACATCGCCATGATAGTTGTAATACTATTTATTGTAGGCGGATTCTATACTACTAAAGGTGCTATCGGTTTTGGGCGTACCAAAAACTACCAGCCTAAACAACCTATTTATTATTCGCATAAAGTACATGCAGGCATTAACCAAATCAATTGCCAATATTGCCATATAGGCGTGTATCAAGGCAAGCAAGCTACCATACCTTCTGTAAATATTTGTATGAACTGCCACATGGCTATAAATGAATACAAGGGCGAGAAACTTTATACGGAAGAAGGCGAGGAAGTAAATGGTACTGCACAAATAAAAGAACTATACAAATATGCTGGCTTTGAAGAAGGCAAGCCATGGGACGCTACAAAAGCCAAGCCAATTGAGTGGGTGCGCATCCACAACCTGCCAGACCATGTTTACTTCAACCACGCACAGCACGTAAAGGCTGGCCAAGTGGCTTGCCAAACCTGCCATGGTGAAATACAAAAAATGGGAGAAGTGAAGCAATTTGCTGAGCTTAGCATGGGCTGGTGCGTAAACTGCCATAGGGAAACCAAAGTGCAGTTTAAAGACAATGGCTTCTACAGCATCTACGAAAAATACCATGCCGACCTCAAAAGCGGTAAGTTAGATAGTACCAAAGGTGTTACTGTAGAAATGATTGGTGGTACAGAGTGTCAAAAATGTCATTATTAAAATTAATTAATTAGCAAACCTGCTGATGTGTTGATGGGTGGATAGGGTTTTCCTGTATAACCAGATGGCACATTGAAGAATTATTATATTATGAGTAAACAGCATTGGCAAAGCTTTGGTGAATTGAATAATTCTGATGCCTTTAAGCAATCAGTGAACGATGAGTTTCAGGAAGTACTTCCAATGGAAGCTGATGACAAAGGCTTTCTAGAAAGCAAAACCCCAAGAAGGGACTTTTTGAAATACCTAGGTTTTAGTACTGCAGCCGCTGCAATAGCTGCCAGTTGCGAGATACCTGTAAAAAAAGCAATCCCATTTGCCAATAAGCCTGAGGATATTGTTCCGGGTATATCTAATTATTATGCTACTACTTACATACAAGATGGCGATGCAGTAAGTGTTATTGCCAAAGTAAGGGATGGCAGACCAATTAAAATAGAAGGTAACGAACTTAGTCCTATCACCAAAGGCGGCACTTCTGCAAGGGTTCAGGCTTCGGTTTTAGATTTATACGATACTGCCCGTTTGCGTTTCCCTTCCATCGACCAGAAAGAAGTAACTTTTGCTGATATTGACAATGCTATTGCAGGGTCACTTAAAGATTTAGGTGGTGCTTCAATAGTAGTATTAACCAGTTCTATTGTTTCGCCAACTACCAAAGAAATTATTGTCCAGTTCTTGGCAAAAAATCCTGGTAGCAAGCATGTAACGTACGATGCTGTTTCATATAGCGGTATTTTATTGGCCAATCAAGCTACTTATGGCAAAACAGCCATACCTTCTTACAGATTCGACAATGCAAAAGTAATTGTAAGCCTTGCTGCTGACTTTTTAGGCACATGGCTTAGCCCTATTGAATTTGCAAAGCAATATTCAACGGGCAAGAAAATAAATGAAAGCAAACCTGAAATGAGCAAGCATATACACTTTGAAAGTGTATCGAGCCTTACAGGTAGCAATGCAGACGAGCGTTTCTTGCACCGCCCATCAGAAACAGGTGCAATTGCTGTTGCCTTGTTAGCAGCTATCAATGGTCAAGCTGTTTCAGGTATTGAAAATGCCAAACTAAAAGAGGGCATAGAAAAAGCAGCAAAAGAATTGCTTGCTAAAAGAGGTGAAGCCCTTGTAGTAAGCGGGAGCAACGATGTAAACGTGCAAATAGTTGTAAATGCTATTAACGAAGCATTGCAAGCTGGTGGCAAAACAATTGATTGGTCTGCCACTTACAATACAAAACAAGGTGTAGATGCCGACTTTGCTACTTTGGTAGATGACTTAAATGCTGGCAAAGTAGGTGCATTGTTGGTTTATGGAGCAAACCCTGCTTATTCTTGGTACGACAGCAAGAAATTTGTTGAAGGCATTAAGAAAGTAAAAGTTACCATTTCATTCAGCGGCAAGGCAGACGAAACAACCCAATTGTGCAAATATGTACTGCCTAATAACCACTACTTGGAAAGTTGGGGCGATGCAGAAATAAAAACAAACCAATATTCCCTTATACAACCTACCATTTACCCTTTGTTCAAAACCCGTCAATGGCAGGATAGCTTGTTGAAATGGTCGGGTTCAACTGTTGATTACCTTGCCTTTGTAAAACAATACTGGTCAGCAAAAGTTGGTGGCGAAACTAGTTGGGACAAGGCTTTGCAAGATGGCGTTATAAACCCTACTGTTGTGGCTGCTTCTGCCTCAAGTTTTAGTAGCTCAAGTGTGGCTACTGCTGTTTCAGCAATTGGTGGATATAAAAAAGTAACGGGTACTGAATTGTTCCTTTACCAAAAAGTAGCTATAGGTGCTGGCGAAGGTGCTGCTAACCCTTGGTTGCAGGAAATGCCAGACCCCATTACCAAAGCAACATGGGACAACTACCTGATCGTTTCTCCTGCAATGGCAATTACTTTATTGGGTATTGATTTAAAGAATAATGGCCAAGCTGATGCTTATGAGGTAAAACCACCTAAGCATGTGGTAGAAATAAAAGCCAATGGTATTTCTGTAAAATTGCCAACATTAATTATACCTGGCACACACCCCAATACTGTTGGTATAGCTTTGGGGTATGGCCGTGCAAAAGAATTGGGCAAATCTGTTGTTAATGATGAAGGCACTACCCGTGGAGCAAATGTTTTCCCTTTTGCATCCTTGTTGAATGGCACTGTAAGTTTTAGTGTTTCAGAAGTTGCTTTAACTGATACAAAAGAAAAATACCCCGTAGCACTTACGCAAACGCACAATATATATAATACTAGCCAAGGCAACCGTACAGAGGTAATGAAAGAAATTACCTTGGCTGAGTATAAGCACAAGCCTGACGAAATATTAGAAGACAGGGAAGCGGAAGCAAAACCTTATGGTGGGTTGGCTAACTACCAAGCACAAGGCACTATTTACCCTAACTCCATGAACGACCGCCCGGGTATTAAGTGGGGCATGAGTGTGGATTTAAATACCTGTACTGGTTGTGGCGCTTGCGTGGTAGCTTGTAATGCAGAAAACAACGTTGCTGTTGTAGGCAAGCCAGAAGTATTGCGTGGTCACGAAATGCACTGGCTGCGTATAGATAGGTATTATAGCGGTACAGATTTGGAAAACCCGAAAGTGGTGTTCCAGCCATTGATGTGCCAGCACTGCGACAATGCGCCTTGCGAAAACGTTTGTCCTGTAGCAGCTACCAACCACAGCAGCGAAGGGCTAAACCAAATGACTTATAACCGTTGTATTGGTACAAGGTATTGCGCCAACAACTGTCCTTATAAAGTACGCCGTTTCAACTGGGCCGATTATACAGGTGCAGACAGCTTCCCAGACAACCAAAAAGAAGTATTGAACGATGTGGTGTTGAATATGAACGACGACTTAACTAGAATGGTTTTAAACCCTGATGTTACGGTGCGTTCAAGAGGCGTAATTGAAAAATGTTCTTTTTGCGTGCAACGCTTGCAAACTGCTAAATTGGATGCCAAGAAAGAAAGCAGGCCAATGGTTGACAGTGATATTAAAGTGGCTTGCCAGCAAGCTTGCCCTTCAAACGCTATTATTTTTGGTAATGCAAACGATAAGAAAAGTGCAGTTACGGCACATAGGGCAGACAACCCTAACCGCTTGTTCCTTTCTTTAGAGCAATTGCATGTATTGCCAAATGTTACTTATTTGGCAAAGGTGAGGAACATAGAAGAAGGGGAAGCGAAAGAAGGAAAAGAAGCAAAGAAAGAAGGGGCAAAAGCATAAAGAATGATAAAGGACGGTTGTTATCCTGATACAGGATGCAATAGTTATTCATAATTATATTACGCTAAGGATTACGGGTTTTAAATCCTCAACTGAAAAATAATCATATACAAATGCACTTAAAGTACGAATCACAGCTTAGGGAGCCTCTTGTTAAAGGGAATAAGAATTATCATCAGGTAACTGAGGATATTATACGCCCCATTGAAGCAAAGCCTACCCGTTTATGGTACATCGGTTTCTACATTGCAGTTTGCTTGTTGATGTTTGGTGTCTATTCTGTTTACAGGGAAGTTACCTATGGTATTGGGCAGTGGAACTTAAATAAAACCATTGGATGGGGCTGGGATATTACCAACTTCGTATGGTGGGTAGGTATAGGTCACGCAGGTACTTTGATTTCGGCTATCTTGTTGCTTTTCCGCCAAGGATGGAGGACGGGTGTAAACCGTGCGGCAGAAGCGATGACCATCTTTGCGGTAATGTGCGCAGGGCAGTTCCCCATATTCCACATGGGTAGGGTTTGGATGGCTTTCTTTGTATTGCCTTATGCCAACTCTCGTGGCCCATTATGGGTGAATTTTAACTCTCCATTGCTTTGGGACGTGTTCGCCATCTCTACTTACTTTACTGTTTCCCTTTTATTTTGGTATAGTGGTTTATTGCCTGACTTTGCAACAGTAAGGGACAGGGCTAAAACAAAATTACGCCAGCGTTTATACGGCACAGCAGCTTTCGGCTGGACAGGTAGTACTAAGCACTGGCAGCGCCACGAAAGCCTGTCATTGGTATTGGCTGGTTTATCTACTCCGCTTGTATTGTCTGTACATACTATTGTATCTTTTGACTTTGCCACATCTGTAATACCAGGTTGGCATACAACCATCTTCCCTCCATACTTCGTAGCTGGGGCTATCTTCTCTGGGTTTGCAATGGTGCAATCGCTGATGTTGATTGTAAGAAAAGTGTTTGCCTTGCAAGATTATATTACCCTTGGCCACATTGAAGCCATGAACAAAGTAATTGTATTAACTGGTTCTATAGTTGGTATTGCATACTTAACGGAACTATTCATGGGTTGGTATAGCCAAAACAAATATGAAGGGTATACATTCTGGTATAGCCGTGCTTATTTGTTCAGCCCTTATGGCTGGAGCTATTGGGGCATGATGACTTGCAACGTATTGAGCCCGCAAATATTTTGGTTCAGGAAAATGCGCCGCAACTTGTTTGTAACCTTCTTTATGAGCGTGATTGTAAACATTGGGATGTGGTTCGAGCGTTTTGTAATCATTGTTACTTCGTTGTATAGGGATTACCTGCCATCTTCTTGGAGCGTTTATTACAGCCCAAGCACATTCGAGATAGGCTTTTACTTAGGTACATTTGGCTTGTTCTTCACTTGCTTCTTCCTTTTTGCCAAATATTTCCCTGTAATTGCGGTAGCAGAAATTAAGTATGTATTGAAGATTACTGGTGATAATTACAAACAAGAAATGGGTACTGTGGAAGTGCAAAGTGCAGAGCATTTTGCACACGAATACGCTCACTAGTGTATGGGCTTTCCCCTCTCTTTCGGAGAGAGGTTGTGGTGAGGTCGAAATGAATTTTATTATCCGAGCTGTTGCCGTTGGTTTGCAACTCAATTATTAATAATATGGCAAAAAAGAAATTTGTAGTTGGATGCTTTGATACAGAGGACACTTTGTTCCCGGCTGTAAAAAAAGTACGCACTGCGGGGTACAAACTCCATGACATCTATACGCCTTTTGCTGTGCACGGCCTCGACCATGCAATGGGCTTGAGGGAAACAAGTTTGCATACTGCTGGTTTTATCTATGGCATCACAGGTACTACCACTGCATTAAGCTGCATTAGCTGGATTTTTACAAAAGACTGGCCTTTGAATATTGGTGGCAAGCCACACTTTGCATTGCCAGCTTGGATACCTATTACTTTCGAGTTAACTGTATTGTTTGCAGCTGTGGGAATGGTGCTTACTTTTTGTTACCTATGTCAATTGGCCCCTTTCGTGAAAAAACACCATTTTCATTTGAGGGCTACCGATGATTTGTTTGTAATGGTGATAGAATGTACAGACAAAACAAATACCGATGATTTAAAAGTTTTTTTGAGTAACGCTGGAGCAATAGAAACAGATTTGCAAATAGCAGAACCAGATTGGTGGGTTGGCAGATATGATATTGATGAATTACCATTCGAAAACAAAACAGTAGTAGCGGCTTAATTTTAGTAAAAATGAAGAAATACATATTCATATTTGGAATTATTGGTTCGCTGTTAACTATAATTGGTTGCAGCGATGTAAAGCGTGACCCAGGAACTATTTATATGCCCGACATGGCGTATAGCAGGGCTTATGAATCTTATGCTGATCATAGTAATTTAGCTGCTGCTGGTATTAACTACAACAACCAGCCTGTAAAGGGTACTATCGCAAGAGGCGAAGAATTTCCTTTCCCCTATACTAAAGATGCGGCAGGCGATACGGCTAATTACGTAGCTGCAAAGCAAGCAAAAAGCCCGATTGATAGTTTGTCAATTACTGATTTAAAAGAGGCAGAACGCTTGTACCTGATAAACTGTGGTATTTGCCACGGAAAAAATTTGGATGGCAACGGCCCTTTGTACAAAGATGGCAATGGACCTTATCCTGCAAAGCCTGCTAATTTGGCTGGCGATGTAAAGTATCAGAACATGCCAGAAGGGCAAATGTTTTATTCTGTGGCTTATGGCAAAAACCTGATGGGAAGCTATGCTTCGCAATTGAGCCGCAAGCAAAGGTGGATGGTGATTAAATATATTAAGACAAAGCAGGTAAAAGCTGCTGAGCCTGCTGCTGCAATGGCAACTGCATCAAAATAATTCCTTAAATTAATATTGGCATAGCCAATACAGATTCAAAAGACATACAATGGCATCAGTAAAATTACAGTTTGAAATTCCTAGTAAGCTAAAAACGTGGTCTTATTCTTTGATAGGGATTGGATTGTTAGCATTGATACTCGGATTTGTAAAAAGTGGCATGAGCAAAGATGAACACGAGCAAGCCGTATTTATAGGTACTATCATGTACAATACCATATTTTGGACATTGATATGCAATGCCTGTATGTTTTTTCTTTGTGTTACTACTTTGGCAATGGGCGGCTGGCAGCAAACTTTCAGGCGTGTGCCAGAAGCTATTTCTACCATGGTGCCTATTTTTGGTTCTATCACATTGGTAGTATTGCTTTTTGTTGTCTTTACAGGTAAACATGAAGTTTACCATTGGTTGGATAGCGAAGCGGTATTAAAAGATACCATATTAAGCGGAAAATCTGGCTTCTTGAATGTCAAGTTTTTTGCTATTTGGACTACTTTGGCTATTGGGTTATGGAGTTTGTTGGGTTACAGGATGCGTTTGCTTAGCAATGAGGCTGATAAGGAAGCATTTGATAATGTGAGTGGTACAAAATTCATTTTCCAAAATACAGTGCGTGCTTCTATGTTTTTGGCTTGGTTTGGCTTGACGGTTGGTTCTACAATACCTTGGTTATGGATGATGAGCATTGACCCGCATTGGTATAGTACCATGTATAGCTGGTACACATTTGCTAGTTCTTTTGTAAGCGGCATCAGCTTGATGGCATTGTGGGTTATTTATTTGAAAAATAAAGGCTATTTGGAATATACAACACAAGAGCATTTGCACGATATTGGAAAATTCATGTTTGCATTCTCTATATTTTGGACGTATTTATGGTTCTCTCAATACATGCTTATTTGGTATGCAAATATTCCGGAAGAAACTATTTATTTTAAAACCCGGGTTCAAGGTGCATTCAAAGGAATATTTTTCTTCAACTTGATAATCAATTTCCTTTGTCCGTTGTTAATATTAATGAAGCGTGCAGCTAAAAGGAATTATACATTGGTTACCTTCATGGCAGTATTGATTATTTTTGGGCATTGGATAGATTTTTACCAAATGGTAATTGGTAGCATCAGCAAAAATCATATCACGCTTGGCTGGTTGGATTTCGGGATTTTGAGTTTCTTCATAGGCCTGATGATACTCGGTGTTAGCAGTGCACTGGCAAGCAAGCCATTGATACCTAAGTACCACCCTTTCTTGAAAGAAAGTATCATACACCATACCTAGTTTAGTTTTATGCTTCAATAGAAGCTACCTAATTTAAAAATATTTATTTTTTATGAGTACTTATTTAGTAATTGCTGTTATAGTTTTGTTTTTCCTGGTGATATTCCAGATAGCAAAAGCTAGTGAATATGTTGCTGTATTGAAAGGCGAAAAAAATAGCAAGCAACAAAGCAACAAGATTAATGGCTTTCTAATGGTAGTTTTCTTGGTAGCTGGTTTGGTTGGCGTTTGGTATTGCAATGAGCTTTACTATCCAAAAACATTGCTGGTTCAGGGAGCTGCTAGCGTGCAAGGCGAAAAGGTTGACTCAATGTTAATGTTAACACTTTGGGTTACTGGTGCTGTGTTTGTTGGTACGCAAGCACTGTTATTTTGGTTTGCATATAAATACCAAGAAAAAGAGAACAACAAAGTTTTTTACTTCCCGCACAATACTAACCTAGAGTTATTATGGACGGTTGTTCCTGCTATTGTTTTGACCGTGTTGGTTGTAATTGGGTTGCGTAACTGGTTTTCTTTTACTGGCGAAGCCCCTAAAGATGCTCAGGTTATAGAAGTTACTGGTAAACAATTTGGTTGGATATTCCGTTATCCGGGTGCTGATAAAGAATTAGGTAAAAAGTATTATAAAAATATTGATAATGCATCCAACAGTCTCGGCTTGGTTTGGGACGATAAAATGACCCATGACGATATTGTAACGGAACAAACTGTTTATGTAGTAAAAGAAAAGCCTGTAAAATTTATTATTGGAAGCCGTGATGTAATACATGACGTAGGTTTGGTCCATTTCAGGATGAAAATGGATGCTGTTCCAGGTATTCCTACTACTATGTGGTTCACGCCTAAATATACTACTAAGGAAATGCAGGACAGGACGAAGAACCCAAATTTCCAGTATGAAATCAGTTGCGACCAAATGTGCGGCAATGGTCATTATTCCATGAAAGGCATCATACAAGTAGTAACCCAAGCAGAGTTTGATGCATGGCAGGCCAAGCAAAAGCCTTACTATTTTGCAGCATTCCCGGAAAAAGACCCTTCTGCTAAGCAAGCCATGGATTCTGCTAAACCAGCAACTGCTAAAGTGCCAGTAGTAGTACCAGCAAAAGCAGAAGTAAAAATTTAGGTTTATTTAGTTAAGATTTTCAACTTTGAAGTAAGTTGATTGTAATAAATTGGTAAAGATAATTTTATGAGTAACGAAGTTGTTTTACAGGGGCATTCAGCCATTATTGCGCCTGCACATGATGCAGTGCACGATTTACACGACCATGGCCATCACGAACATCATGATAGCTTTATATCGAAATATGTTTTTAGCATGGATCATAAGATGATTGCTAAACAGTTTTTGATAACTGGTATGTTTTGGGCTGTAATGGGTGGCTTGATGAGTGTTTTGTTCCGTCTGCAGCTCGGCTACCCAGATTCCACATTCCCATGGTTGGAAGATATATTGGGTAAATGGGCAAAAGGTGGCCACATTAGTGCAGAAGCATATTATGCCTTGGTTACCACGCACGGTACTGTATTGGTTTTCTTTGTATTGACTGCTGGTTTGAGTGGTACTTTTGCAAATTTTCTTATCCCATTGCAAATTGGTGCAAGGGATATGGCTTCTCCGTTCATGAATATGCTTAGTTTTTGGTTCTTCTTTATAGCAGGCTTGGTAATGCTTTCTTCTATTTTCGTTGAAACTGGGCCTTTTAGTGGTGGTTGGACTGCATACCCGCCGTTAAGTGCTTTGGGCGATGCTTCTCCAGGTTCTAAGACGGGTATGGATTTGTGGATTGTGAGCATGGCATTATTCGTAGTTTCTTCGTTGCTAGGTGGTTTGAATTATATTGCCACTGTGTTGAACATGCGTACCAAAGGCATGAGCATGACAAGATTGCCATTAACTATCTGGGCTTTGTTCTTTACTGCTGTATTAGGCGTTTTGTCTTTCCCAGTTCTTTTTTCTGGTTTTATCTTATTAATATTCGACCGGAATTTTGGTACTAGTTTTTACTTGTCTGATATATATGTAAATGGGGTGGGGGCATTGCCTAATGAAGGTGGCAGTGCTATTTTGTACCAACATTTATTCTGGTTCTTAGGTCATCCTGAAGTATATATCATTTTGTTGCCAGCAATGGGCATGGTTTCTGAAATATTGAGTACCAACTCCCGTAAGCCTATATTTGGATATATGGCTATGATTGGGTCTTTGTTTGCAATTGCAATTTTGGCTTTCTTGGTTTGGGCACACCACATGTTTGTTACAGGGCTTAATCCTTTCTTGGGTTCTATTTTCGTATTGCTAACTTTGTTGATTGCGGTTCCATCTGCTATTAAAGTATTCAACTGGTTAACAACACTATGGAGAGGTAATATTAGGTTTACGCCAGCAATGATGTTTGCAATAGGCTTTGTAAGTTTGTTTATCTCTGGTGGTTTAACGGGTATTTGGTTGGGCAATTCAGCTTTAGACATTCACTTGCACGATACTTATTTTGTAATTGCTCACTTCCATATAGTAATGGGCGTTGCTAGTATGTTTGGCATGTTTGCAGGTATTTACCATTGGTTCCCTAAAATGTATGGCAAGTTCTTGAATAATACATTGGGTTATGTCCATTTTTGGATTACAATCTGCGGTGCGTATCTTATATTCTGGCCAATGCACTATGAAGGGCTTGCTGGTATGCCTCGTAGGTATTATGATTATAGTATCTGGGAAAGTTTTAAACAATTCACAGACTTAAACAGGTTTATTAGCACCGTGGCTATGATTGTGTTTGCTACCCAGCTTTTGTTTATCTGCAATTTCTTCTATTCTATTTTCAAAGGAAGGAAACTTACTTCTCAAAATCCTTGGGGTTCAAATACTTTGGAATGGACTGCGCCAATACACCCTGGGCATGGCAACTGGCCTGGTGAAATACCAGAAGTATATCGTTGGGCTTATGACTATGGAAAAGATGGGCATGAATTTATTAGCCAGACTACGCCAGTAGGTGCTGATGAAAGCCATCATTAAAAAGAAATAAATAAAAAGATAAAAGGTTAAATAAATGCCCTGAAGTTTCAGGGCATTATTGTTAAGAAAGTAAGTTTTTGGGTTTCGTTTATAAATTTTCACTAGACAAATGATAATGGCCAACACCACAAATGTGCAATCATCCAGTTCGTACAGAATTGCAGCCAAGGTGAAAGACTATTTTCAGTTGATAAAGTTCACGTTGAGCTTTACAGTTGTTTTTTCTTGTGTTATTTGTTATTTGTTTGCCCCTAATTTGGTTACTTACAATTGGTCTTTAGTAGTATTGTTGTTCATTGCTGGCATGTTGGTTACAGGTAGTGCAAACGCTATTAACCAAGCTGTGGAAAAAGACACAGACGCCAAAATGAAAAGGACTGGCACTAGGCCAGTAGCTAGTGGCAGGATGAGCCAGCAAGAGGCTTATATTTTTGCTGCTTTGTCAGGAATATTTGGTGTTGCAATGATGTGGTACTATTTTAATATGTCTGCTGCATTGCTTTCTGCCTTTAGCCTTTTTTTATATGCGTTTATTTACACGCCTTTAAAAAAAATAAACTCTATTGCCGTATTGGTAGGTGCATTTCCTGGTGCTTTACCTTGTTTGATTGGTTGGGTAGCTGGCAATGATGATTTTGGGGCAGGCGGATGGATACTTTTTGGCATACAATTCCTTTGGCAGTTTCCGCATTTCTGGGCAATTGCATGGGTAGCCCATCAAGATTACAGCAAAGTTGGCTTTAAGTTGTTGCCAAGCGATAAGGGGCCTACAAAGTTTACAGCCATACAGTGCATTATGTATAGTGTATTGATGATACCAATGGGTATTTTGCCCAATTATTATCATTTGGCTGGCAATGTTAGCCTTTGGATTTTGCTTGCTTGCAACCTGTTTATTGTTTTTCAAAGCGTGCGTTTATATAATGAGATGAGTGTTAAAGCGGCAAGAAGGGTGATGTTTAGTAGTTATATTTATTTGCCTATTGTGTTCTTGAGTTTATTGGCAGATAAAGCACATTAAATTCTGGGTTTATAAATTTAGTAAAGATGATGGCAGCAACAAATAATAAGGAACCACAACGGATACACCCGCATAAGTTTACCCTTTGGGTAGCTATGGGTAGTATTATTATGATGTTTGCGGGCTTAACGAGCGCTTATATCGTAAAAAGAAGCCAAAGCAACTGGTTAGAGTTTTCTTTGCCTTTTGTTTTTTGGTATAGTACTGCTACCATTATCATTAGCAGCATTACCGTTCAGCTAAGCTTGAAAGCATTTATTGCAAGGGAAATGAAGCAGTATAGGACATTAATTGGTATTACTGCTTTTTTAGGGGTACTATTTATCTCGTTACAACTTGTTGGTTTTTATAATCTAGAATCAAGGGGAATACCTTTATTTGGAGTTAAAAGCAATTCGGCTACTTCATTCTTAGGCATCATTACGGGGTTGCATATTGTACACGTTTTGGCTGGTGTCATTGCTATTTTGGTGCTTTTTATTAAAGCATATTTCAGTAAAATCAAAAATTACAGTAGCGTGCCATTAGAAATAATAAGTACTTACTGGCATTTTGTGGATATTTTATGGATTTACCTTTTTATATTTTTCAATTGGCCTAGATAATCTATAAAAAAAATCTTTTAATTCGTATTTATTCAGTACTAGCTAATATTTTTGTAGCGATAATTTTATTTACAACTTATGAGTACAATAACAACTACAGCGGTACCCACTAAATTGTGGGGTGGTGGAAAAAGCCCTTTTAATGTTGAGTATGGCAAACTAATGATGTGGTATTTCTTGATGAGCGATGCCTTTACATTTGGAGCATTCCTTATCTCTTATGGTACCATTCGGTTTTCGTCTAATGGATGGCCAGACCCTAATGAAGTATTCAGGAGTTTTCCATTTGCGCCAGAAGGGGTACATGCGCCGTTGGTATTTGTAAGTGTAATGACTTTTATCTTGATTGTTAGTTCTGTAACAATGGTGTTAGCTGTTCATGCAGGGCATAGCATGGATAAAAAAGGTGTGGTTAAAAACCTTATCCTTACTATTATTGGTGGCATTGCCTTCCTTAGTTGCCAAGCATGGGAGTGGGGGCATCTGCATAGCGAAGGTGCTTGGTGGGGTGCAAACCCTTTCCTAAATGCCGATGGCACTCAGTCTTCCACTAATTTCACAAATTATTTCTTTACTATTACTGGTTTTCATGGTTTCCACGTTTTAAGCGGCGTAATTATAAATATTACCATGCTGGTAATGACGCTTATGGACAAATTTGAAGACCGTGGCCATTACCTGATGATTGAAAAAGCTGGTTTGTACTGGCACTTTGTTGACTTGGTTTGGGTATTTGTATTCACTTGTTTTTATCTTATCTAATTCATTATTAACGATTTAAGTATAATAAATTTATTATGGAATATACAGCAGAAGTACATCATGACGACGGTTCGGCCGTAAAAGAAATTTGGAAAGTAACTGGTTATTTAACCATTTTAACCCTTATTGAGCTCGGTTTAGGCTTTTGGATGATGAGCGTTCATCCAGAAACACAGCCGGGTTTACGATTGGCAATTAAGGGTACTATTGTTATTTTGATGATGGTAAAGGCATTTTACATAGTTGGTTATTTCATGCACTTGAAGCATGAGCTAAAGAACTTGATAATGACCATTTGTGTGCCGCTGTTGTTATTTGTATGGTTTATTACAGCTTTCTTATATGAAGGAAATTCATACAAGAACCTGAGGAACAATTATGACCCTTATAAAAAAGCGCAAGCACATACGCCTGCCAACGTTGAAAAGAAAGAGGAAGGTGAAGGCTTAAAGAAAGTAGTGGAATAATAAAGCTTTTTAAACAATATGTATAGTATATCGTTAAATGAATATTTTAGAACCATCGCTTAATGGCGATGGTTTTTTAATTCCCTCTGCTTCATGCACACTAAAATATTATTTGGATGAATAAGAAAGCTTTTCTTTCGTTGTGCATTGCCATTTTAATACCCGTTCTGTGTTATATGGTTTTAAAAACAGCAAGTGAAAGCGCAGTGAATATGCCACGCCATTTTTTGCTCGACTCTGTAGTAGAAAGCGTGAAGGATGGGAAAAGGATTAATGATACAGTTTGGCACAAAACGGCAAATATTACCCTTATAAACCAGCTAGGTGATACTGTTAGCCTCTACGACAAACCAGGCAAAATTACCGTTATCGACTTCTTCTTTACCCGATGTGGCAGTATTTGCCCAAGGCTTACACGAAACATGGCAAAACTGCAACGTTCTTTTATTAATGGGGGCGATATCAGGCAAAAAATTGATACTTCTGTAGTACAATTTGTTTCTTTTTCAATTGATGCAGACAGGGACAGCGTTCCTGTATTGAAAGATTATGCAGACAGATTTGGCGTTAACCATGATAATTGGTGGATGCTTACCGGCAATCAAAAAAAGATTTCAAAATTTGCTTTCGAAGAACTTAAAGTTGACCAGTTTAGTGGTACTCCAATAGATTCTGATTTTGTCCATACCAATCGCTTTGTAGTGCTAGATAAGGATTATATTGTACGAGGCTATTATAACGGGTTAGATTCGTTAGCCGTAGGCCAACTTGCTAGAGATATTGGGCTGCTAATGTTGGAAAAAGACAAACATGCTAAAAGTGCTGTGTTTGCAGAAATAATAAGCCTAAAATGGATGTGGGCAATAGTAATAACAGCAGTGGTGTTTTTTGTTGTTTACATGCTAAAAAGGCAAAAAATAAACGGGTGATAGATTTAAAGTATAAAAAATTTCAATCTAAATATGAAATCTATAAGTATGTTAGACGCAACAATCAAAAAAAATGATAGCCAGGCAAAATTGTTAATCAGTATTTTTTCTGTGGTAGTATTTGCAGCAGTAGTGCTGCTTGGCAAATTTAAACTGTCTGTTCACCTTGGTTTTAACGTTCATTTTTTTGCCACGCTAAATGCTTTTATCAATACTTGTACTGCATTTTTGCTAATAGCGGCTCTAGGAGTTGTAAAATTGGGCAAGAATTACCTATTGCACAAAAGATTAATGATTACAGCCTTAGTATTGTCTATTGTTTTTTTAGTCTCCTATATTGCCCACCATTTGTTAGCAGCAGAGGCAAAGTTTGGCGATGCCAACCACGATGGCATTGTAAGTGCCGATGAAAAGCAAATGCTAGGCAATATCAGGTATATATATTATGCCATTTTAAGTACCCATATATTCTTAGCTACTATTATCCTACCATTTATATTGTTTACTGCATACAGAGGTTTGACCGCCGAGTTCCCAGCTCATAGAAAACTCGCAAGGATTACATGGCCATTATGGCTATATGTTGCTCTTACTGGCCCAGTAGTTTATTTTATGATAAGCCCATACTACGCATAGTTTATTGTTACCTCAATATTTTGTTAATAGCCACAAAGGCAGAAAGGCTCAAAGCAGCACTAAGAAAGAAAAAAGATTAAATTCTTTTCTTTAAAGCTTCGTGCCACTTTGAGTCTTTGTGCCTTTGTGGTAAATGAATAATCAGCTACCGCAGCAGCAAATCTTTAAAAGCCGTTGAGTCGCCATTAAACACATTGCAATCTACCGGGGTGGTAATACCATTTACATGCCCAGCCTCATTGTGCTGCCAAAAAAGCCAGTCCCTACCTATGCGTGGTTTTTCTGGTTCTTCGTAGTGGGCTATCCATAGCGGGTAGTTATTGAACGAGTTACCAAGGTAATGCTCGTAAAAATCTACATAACTATATACAATGGGCTTTACTCTGTAAAACTGCTCCAGCATTGACAAGCATTCTTTCAGCCTTTGCTGCATTAGCGCAGGTGGCACGCCGTATAGTTCTTCTATGTCCACCACGGGGGGCAAATCACCTTTGCTAAGCGGTACATTTTTTATATAATTAGCAGCTTGGCTCGCACCGCTTTTTGTAGAAAGGAAAAAATGGTATGCCCCGCAAACCATACCTGCTTTCTTAGCGTTTTTATAATTTTTTGCAAAGTTTTTGTCAATATCATTTAGCCCCTCGGTGGCTTTTATAAATACAAAACCCATGCTTATGTTGTTGATGCGCATTGTATTTACCAAAGGCCAAGCAATGGTATTTTGATGGCTGCTTACATCAATTCCATGGATGCTGTAGTTCGTTGGTATGGCTATGCCAAAAGCACTATAAATGGCTTCTTCTGCCCTTTCTTCTGCTTTTTGGGCCTTCCATACAGTTATTACATAAGTAATAAATAAGCCAGTTATCAACATCAATACAGTAACCAGCCCATATATCCAGGTTTTCCTATATGTTGATGCCGCCGCAGGTTTCCTTGGGTTGCGTGTAACAGGGGGTTTGCTTTTAGCCATTTTGAAATGATAATGTACAAATGTGGCATATTAAATACAAAAAGCATGGAAGGGTGTATAAATTATGTTACTACTCATGTATAATTTTGGTTAATGTACAACAGAGAAAAGTTTTTCGCTTTGTGGCGATATTCTCCAATCTTTAAAAACCTTATCTTTGTGCCAGAAATGCACTTGCTAAAAAAACAGGTTAAATGTATTTTACAAGCTATCAACTAGTACTTGCATCAAAATTCTTTTTTTATTAATATTAAGATAGTTTTAGCTTAAAAAATTAGCCTTGCATTGATGGCCGTAAAATACGCAAAAAGTACGCACAAAATGAGCATGAAATACGCAAAAAGTATGCACGGATCACTCAAAAAATAAGCACAAAATAGGCACAAAATAGGCACAAAATACGCATAAAATTTTGCCGTTATTGTTGATAATCAATGACTTAAAGGCTTGGGAACAATTTTTCAAAAAATCGCGAATAGGAAAAAAGACCGAAAATTGGCAAAACTGAAACTATTTTAATAAAAAACCCGGAAAAAGTAATAATATAGAAATTGTATAAGTGTGCTCGTTTTGCATCCCATCTTCTTGCCCGTGGGGTGTTTGTTCTGGCTTTTTGGGATAAGTGGCGGGCAGGGTGGCACTAGGGTGTTTTTTCACTAAAAAGCGAAAAACTTTTATGCACCTTTTTCATCTTATTTGCCATTTTGAAATCTACTTTGTGTCCTTAAAGTGAAACGTTTACCTTAAAAAGGGTTGCCTTTGTGCTTCTTTGCGCAAAATCTTTGTGTCCTTTGCGGTTAATTAACCTTTTAGAATGAACCCGATTGGGGAAAGTTATGTTGCAAACGTTACTTATTTATTTTCGATAAAAGAAAGTATGGCTTGTTATTGGCTGCAATTAGCCCAAGGCAGCTTAATTTTACGTTTATGGTTTATTTTAATTTGCAGGATAGCATCAACCTTATTAAAAAATTGACTTTCCGCCGCTTGTGGAACGCCACTAAAGTGATGGCAAGCTTCCAATATAGCAAGCTGCTGAAAAAGCCAGTACAGTGGGGATACCCTATCTCCATCTCTTTCGAGCCTACCACCAGTTGCAACCTGCGTTGCCCCGAGTGCCCAAGCGGCCTCAGGGAGTTTACACGCCCTACAGGCATGTTGAAAAAAGATTTTTTCAGGGAAACGATAGACGATATTTATAAAGAATTATTGTACCTTATTTTCTACTTCCAAGGTGAGCCATTCCTTAACCCCGATTTTTTGGAGATGGTGAAATATGCCAGCGACAAAGGCATTTACACAGCTACCAGCACCAATGCCCATTACCTAACCGATGAAAAAGCAAGGAAAACAGTGGAAAGTGGGCTAAACAGGTTGATTATTTCTGTTGATGGCACCACACAAGATGTATATCAGCAATACAGGGTAGGTGGCAATTTAGACAAGGTATTGCAAGGTGCAAGGAATGTGGTAAAATGGAAAAAAGAACTCAACAGCAAAACACCTTTTATCTTTTTTCAGTTTTTAGTAGTAAAACCCAATGAACACCAGATAGAAGAAATAAAAAAACTAGGTGCCGAAATAGGGGTGGATCAAGTGCGTTTTAAAACAGCTCAGGTATATGATTTTGAAAACGACCCCAACCAGTTAATACCAACCATTGAAAAATACAGCCGTTACAAGAAAGGGAAAGACGGTAAACTGAAATCAAAAAGCGGCTTGCAAAACCATTGCTGGAAGCTATGGCACGCCAATGTTATTACATGGGATGGCTTGGTAGTGCCTTGCTGTTTCGACAAAGATGCCACGCACCAGCTTGGCAACCTGAAAACACAAAGTTTCAAGGAAACTTGGAACAATAGCAATTACAAACAATTCCGCAGCGAGCTAATGACCAGCCGCAAAAACATTGATATATGTGCCAATTGCAGCGAAGGGCTTACGGTATGGGAAGACTAAATTTATAGATAATTAATTCTTACCACATAGGCATATAGGACACATAGAAAGAAAAAGACAAAAGAGAGAAAACATAGTGCTTATATTGAATTTTGGGGTACAGCATCTTATAGGAAATATAGTAAAAAACTAAGTGTTCTCTCTTTTTTCAACATAAATCTATGTTTACTATGTGCCTATGTGGTGAACCCCCAAAAACACATACCTTTAAACCTAAAAACGCCGCCTACTAAGGAATAGGTGGACTATACTTGCCATGAATATCGAAAAAGAAATACAGCAAATTGCTTTTCGCAACGAATATCAAAAAGCCACTGTGAACCTAATTTTTACAGCTAGTTGGCTGCAAGAAAAAATAAGGCTGCTGCTGGAGCCTGCCGATATTACTATTCAGCAATACAATATACTGCGTATTTTAAAAGGCAGCAAAACGGCCCTAAGCACCCTGCAGATAAGGGAGCGGATGATTGATAAAATGAGCGACACCAGCCGGTTGGTAATAAGGCTTATTAAAAAAGGATTGGTAGAAAAAGCAAAAAGTAAATTGGATAAAAGATTGGTGGATGTAGTGATTAGCGCAAAAGGCTTGGAAGTGCTGGCTTCTTTGGATGAACAACAAATGAACCTAGACAATGTGGTAGCAGGCATATCTACCCAAGAAGCTATTATATTGAATATTTTGCTAGATAAAATGAGGGGGTAGTTTAGGGTATAAGCTAAATTATTAAAATTAAATTGTAGGGGTTTATTTGAGTGCAAAAAAAAATTTCGCTGAGTTGCCTTTTTTTGATTTGTCCTGAAACATACTCTTATTTATAAAAACCTTACCTTTGAGGTATAAATGTACCTGATACAAAGCAAGTTTCAAGGCGGCAGTATCGTAGTTCTTTTTTTGCTAATATTAAAATAGTAGTTATTAAAAATTAGGGTATTATAATTCCTTATCAATAAATAATCACTTTACTATCATAAAATGATTGGTTTATTATCAGTTTTCTATCAATAAATTATCAGTAAATGATAGTAAAATTATCATAAATTATACTTTTTTATCTACTAAAAATCCGACAATGTTATTGATAATCAATGGTTTACAAAGAAGGTGAGAATTTAAAAAAAATTCGGAAACGGCAAAAAAACCCAAAATTGGCAAAACTGAAACTATTTTAATAAAAACCTTGGCAAAAAATAATATTTTAAAAAATATACAACTGTCCTCTTTTTGCCCCTCCTTTCTTCAAATTCCCTTCAGAATTAGGTTTTATGTTTGCATCGATTCAACAATATTGGAACGATGAAAAAAATGATTTTCTTTTGGTTACTGGTTAGTTGCATTGGGGTGGCAAAAGCCCAATACACATTAAAGGCAACCCTTAAAAACAAAACCACGGGGGAAGTATTAACAGGTGCTACCATTGCCGAAGGCAAAAAAACATTGCCTTCTAGCAAAGACAACAGCAGCATTAGCATCAACAAACTAAAACCCGGCAACCACAAGCTAAGTTTTTCTTATATAGGCTACCAGGCTTTCGATACCACCATCACCATCCCACAAACAGAAGCACTTGCCATTTACCTTTTGCCCGAGGAAAAAGCATTGGAGGAAGTAACCGTGGTTTCTTCTACCCGTACCAACCAACGGATAGAAAATTCACCTTTGAAGGTAGAAGTGCTGGGCAAGGAAGAAATGGACGAGGAAAATACCATAAAGCCCGCCAACATTGCAAGCATATTGGGCGATGTAAGCGGGGTGCAAATACAGCAATCGTCTGCTGTATCAGGCAATTCTAATGTGCGCATACAAGGGCTTGATGGCCGCTACACCCAGCTTGTAAGAGATGGGATGCCACTTTTCGATGGGTTTAGCGGCGGCTTTGGCATTATGCAGATACCCCCGTTAGACTTAAAACAAATAGAACTCATCAAAGGATCTGCTTCTACGCTCTATGGTGGTGGGGCAATAGGCGGGTTGGTAAACCTTATTTCCAAGCGGCCTTCTTATGAGCAAGATGGTATTGTAACCCTTAACCATTCTACCCTTACAGAAAGCAATTTTAATACTTATTTAGCAAAACGGAACAAAATCGTAGGTTATAATGTATTTGCTGGCATCACCCACCAGGATGCTGTAGATGTAAATAAAGATGGCTTTTCAGATGTGCCTAAGCTAGATGCGGTAGTGGTGCACCCCCGTTTTTTTTATTACCCAAGTTCCAATACCACTATTGCCCTAGGCTATACAGGCACTTTTGAAACCCGCAGGGGCGGCGACATGCAGTTGATAAAAGGCACAGCCGATGCTGTCCACCAATATTTTGAAGAAAACAAAACCAACCGCCATACAGGTGATTTTGTTGTGGAACAAAACCTAGGCGGCGGCAAAAAATTGGAATTTAAAAACAGTATCAGTTCCTTCACCCGAAATATACTTACCAATACGCATTTCTTCAAGGGCAACCAGTTTAACTATTTTAGCGAATTGTCCTTATTCATCCCCAAGGAAAAGTATAGCTGGGTAATGGGCGTAAATGCAGTTGGTGATAAGTTTACCATCAAACCATCTGACCCTGTGTTGCTAAACAATTTTGATAACAACACCATTGGAGCTTTTGCCCAGTTTACAGGCAAGTTGTTTAAAGAAACCACTTTGGAAGCAGGCCTGCGTGCCGACCACCATACGCAATATGGCGATTTTGTGTTGCCAAGGCTGGCATTGTTCCACCGCTTCAACGAGCATTGGGCTACCCGGCTCGGCATTGGCCTAGGTTATAAAACACCCAATGCCCTGACCGTGCAAAACAAAGACTATAATATTGAAAATATACTGCCACTGCCAGCAAACATTGCAGCCGAAAAATCGTTTGGTTATAATGCAGAAGTGAACTATAAAAAAAAATTCGATGGCCACAGCTCTATCTTTATTAACCAAGCATTCTTTTTAACCCAGATAAACAATCCTGTTGTGGCTACAGAACTAGCCAATGGCAATGTTGTTTTCAACAATGCAGGCAGCAATGTAACAAGCAAAGGGTTTGACACCTATGTAAAATTAAGCCTAGAAGATTGGGAATTGTATGCGGGTTATACCTTCACTATTGCCGAAAGGAACTATTTGCCTGTGAATAAATTTGTAACCATAACCCCTAAAAACCGCTTTGCCTTTGTAGCCATGTACGAAATAGAAAACAACTGGCGTTTTGGCTTGGAAGGTTCCTACACGGGCCCTCAGCACAGGGAAGAAGATTATACCAAAACGCCTGCTTATATGTTCATGGCATTGCTGATAGAAAAGAAATTTGGCCAGCGTATAACCCTTGTGGCCAATTGCGAGAACCTGCTGGATTACCGCCAAAGCAAGGAAGAAGCCTTATATACAGGCCCGGTAAGCAACCCTGTTTTCAAATCGCTTTGGGCACCCATAGATGGCAGGGTGGTAAACCTATCTTTAAGGATAAAATTGTTTTCAATTAAGCCAAATAAATAGTTGTTACTCACCACATTCGATATGTTTTTTTCTTCATGCTACTTTGAGCCTTAGAGCCTTTGTGGCGAAAAATAATCACAAAACAAAATAGATATATGAAACGCATATTATTTGCTACACTAGTGTTGGCAAGCACACAATTACAAGCACAAAAACTGAAAGACGACAAAGTACCTGCTATCGTAAAAACTACTTTCGCTAAAAATTACAGCCAAGCTGCTACACCAAAATGGGAATTGGAACATGGCAATTATGAAGTTTCGTTTGTTCAAGACGGCAAAAAAATGAGTTTGTTAATTGATGCCACAGGCAAATTATTGGAAACAGAAGTTGCCATTAAAGAGGGTGAATTTCCTAAGGAGGCCTTAGCGTATATGGCCGGACACTACAAGAAAGCCAAAATATCGGAAACAGCCCGTATTACAAAAGCGGGTGGAGAAGTTATATACGAGGCTGGGCTAAAAGGAAAAGACGTGCTGTTTGACAAGGCTGGGAATTTTATTAAGGAGGCAAAGGATTAAAATCTATCTTACTACTCACCAAATAGGCTATTTTTTTTGCCACAAAGGCAAAAAATACTAAGAACCACAAAAAAAGAAGTTTAAAGGTATTGGATAACATAAAACAGGTGCTTTTTTCTTCTTCTTGCTTTCCTTCGTGCCACTTTGAGCCTTTGTGGCGAAAAATACCTGAGTAGCAGATTACTTTACTATTGCATCCCATATTTCCTTAATTTGCCACCCTGATAAATAAAAATCATGGCAAAAATATTAGTTACAGGTGGTTGCGGTTATATAGGCTCGCACACGATAGTTGATTTAATAGAAAATGGGTTTGAAGTAGTATCGGTCGATAACAATTCCCGTTCTTCTATCGGCTCGATAGGTGGGATAGAGAAAATAACAGGTGTAAAAGTAAAAAACTATACCCTTGATTTAAAAGATTACGATGCCACCCGAAGCATCTTCCTCGAAAACACAGACATTACTGGGATTATCCATTTTGCAGCTTACAAAGCAGTGGGCGAATCGGTAGAAAAGCCCTTGTTTTACTACGAAAATAATATGTTTTCACTCATCAACCTACTGAAATGCGTGGAGGAATTTAAAGTCCCTTATTTTGTTTTTTCTTCTTCCTGCACGGTATATGGCAATCCCGACAGCATACCTGTAAACGAAAAAACACCTACCAAGAAAGCAGAAAGCCCTTACGGGGCTACCAAGCAAATGGGCGAGGTGGTGATTGAAGATTTCTTTAAAAATGCAAATGGTGCTTCTATACTGCTACGTTATTTCAACCCGGTAGGCGCGCACCCTACTACGTTTATTGGCGAATTGCCCATTGGAAGGCCAATGAACCTAGTGCCAGCCATTACCCAGACAGCCATTGGCAAATTGCCTAAAATGATGGTGTATGGCTCAGATTACCCTACAAGGGATGGCAGTTGCCTGCGTGACTATATCCATGTATGCGATATTGCCCATGCGCATACGCTTGCATTGCAATATTTGATTGACCAAAAAAATGTGTCAAAGTGCGATGTTTTTAACTTAGGTTCTGGCAATGGCATTACCGTGCTGGAAGCCATCAAAACCTTTGAGGCAGTTAGTGGCGTGAAGCTAAACTATGAAATTGGCCCTCGCCGCAGCGGCGACGTAGTTGCTATTTATGCCGACAATAAACTGGCTGTTGAAGGGCTGGGTTGGGAATTAAAATACACACTTGAGGACATGATGCGTACTGCTTGGGAATGGGAATTAGTCGTAAGTAATAAGTCATAAGTCTTTACTTACGACTAATTGGCTGCCTTTTCCAATTTACTTTTCATAAAGTCTAAGTAATGGGGTTTTAGTTCCTTGTATATGGCTATTGCCTTGGCATCCCCATCGGCTGCCAAGGCTTTTATGTGTTGGTAATACATGGAAGACATGCGTTCCAGTTTTTCTTCCAGTATTTCCAAGTTCAGCGTCAGCCCAATGGCCACTTGTTTTATGAGTGCATACCCTTCTTGGAAGGCTTGTTTTTCTGCTTCGTCAGGGTTTTCTTTGGTACCTATTTGCAGCAAGTGAGTAGCGTATCCGTTCACTACATTTTTCATTTCTTCAAAGTCTGCTTGCTTATACCAATCACCAATGGCATTCAGCTTGGCTGCCATTGCTTCTTCCTCCCATTTCAATTTTTCATCGTCATAGTTCATCTTTACTTGTTTTATGATTTTAAATTAACTAATAGGCAAGCAGCAAACGTTCTTAGCGGAACAAATGCAAAAGTAAAGTTAAATAAAAAAGGTAGTAAGCAACTATTGCTTACTACCTTTTTTCAAGAAAATATTTTTTTTGATCTAATAATTAGGATTGCTTCCATTGCCGCCACTATTGCCATTACCAATTATCCTGCCTTTAAGAATTTTTGTATTCTTGTCCATATTGTCGATGGCACTTTGTTTTACTACCAATTTTGCTTCGTTTGGCGAGTTGGTACTGCATGTAGGGCAACTAACAGTGTATTTATTGTTGTCATAGTTTACTTCGCAGGTGCCATCTTTGTTCCATTTGTCGGGGTTAAAGATATAGTTGACAGGTGAATACTGCTTCGAGTTCAAGAATTTAAGTGTGTTGGTGCCATTGTCGGCATTTACCCTAAGCCCATCGCCTTCTATTGATTCCAGCACTACTGGCGTGTTTTGAGGGATAACAATTTCATTCACATATTTGCCATTGCTAAACTTAATCACACCATTTTTTACAGCCACTTGATCATTGTCAATCCCTCGGCTAAGCACCAATTGCTGGTCAATATAATACTGCACTGCTTTTAAATCAATATTGCGGCTGCTGAGCTTATCGAACAACTCACGCGTGAATGGCACATAAGGATCTTTGGAAACAGGGGGATCCATTCTTTGTACCGAAACGGGAGGCGCTTGATAAACCGGTTTTTTAGGTACACAAGCTTCAAATAAGCTAATTGCAATTAGAATACTTAATAATGTAATAAACCTATTCATGCAAATTCTATTTTATTTTTCGCTAAAGTAGTTCAATATTGTCAAAATAACTAAATACCCCTATATTAAGGGATATACTGATGCTTGTCTCACCTCAATTGGGCTTGATTTGTACAACCCACTATCCTGCACTATATAAGAACGTTTAAAATTGGGTTTTAGTATTTTAACAGTTACTTTTTTTTATATTTTCATTCAAAATGCGTTAAAATCGTGCCAATAACACTTTTTTAACTTCAAATAGGCATTTTAAATTATGTAATTATGCAGGTCATGCCATCTACTATTATTATTAAGAAAGTATTTTACTAAAATAAGCTGCATGAATTTTTTTTTGACAGCTTCGCAATCATTCAAACCGTCGAAATTCTTTAGTCATCAGAAAATAAATAACAACGTATATGAAAAAATTATTTTTTTGTTTTTTAATGTTTATCAGCCTTGCGGCTACTGCCCAAGCCGATAAGCCTACGGTTGCTGCCCGCTTGCAATCGGTAACCGTTTACCGTTCAGGCGCCGAAATGATGCACACTGCTACCGCCACGCTGAAACAAGGAACCAATGAATTGGTGATAGGCCAGCTTAGCAATGCCATAGACATCAATAGCATACAGATAAAAATGCCAGATGGCGTTACTTTATTAAGCAATGAGTTTAGCAACAACTACCTGAAAAGCTCGGTAAAAAGCCCACGGGTAATTTTGCTAGAAGACTCCATAGAAGCCATTCGGCGCATCATTTCAAAAACAGATTTGTCTATAACCAACGATACCGAATTATTAGGTGTTTTAAAATTAAACCGGGAAATAAAAGGGACACAAACAGGCATGAGCGTGGCAGAACTTATAAAACTAATGGACTACTACAAAACAAAAGCCAGCGAGCTGCAAACAGAGGTTGCCCAGCTGCAAGAAAAAAAGAACAAAATGCAGGAGCTTATAAATAAGCTGAATGCCCAGCTTCAGGAAGAGCAGCAAAAAAATGTAGCCACGAGTGGGGTGCTCACCTTGCAACTATTAGTGGGCGAAACGGGCAAATACAATTTTGGCATCAGCTATATAGCACAGAATGCGCATTGGAGCCCCATTTACGACTTGCGGGTGGATGATATAAAAAGCCCCCTGAAACTGGTTTACAAAGCGGTTATAGACCAAGAAACAGGCATAGACTGGAAGCAGGTAAAACTGGCACTATCCACTGCCACGCCAGGCCAATCGGGGCAGGCACCAGTTTTAAATGCTTGGTTTTTAAACTATACCAATCCTGTTGCCTATATGGAAAGAAGGATGATGGTCAACTCTGTTGCCAGCTATAAATCAAGTTCAGAAACAGCCTTAAGGGCAGATAACGATGCGCCTGCAATGGCAATGCAAAAACCACTGGAAGAATATGTTGCTGTATCAGACAATACCCTTAATGTAACTTTTGACATTGATGTGCCGTACGATATACTCACCACGGGCAAGGCACAAACCGCAGTGTTGAAAACCTACCAAGTAGCCGCCACCTACAAGCACTATGCAGTGCCTAAACTAGATAGAGATGCCTATATATTGGCCGAGATAGCCGACTGGGAAAAACTGAACCTATTGCCAGGCGAAGCCAATGTGATACTGGAAGGCACATACACTGGCAAAACCTTTATTGACCCCAATGCCACGCAAGACACCCTGAACCTTACTCTTGGCAAAGACAAAAGGGTAGTGATAAAAAGGGACAAACTGGTAGATTATAGCAGCGTGAAATTTCTTGGCAGCAATAAATTACAACGGTTTATCTACGAAATCACCATCAAAAACAATAAGAAAGAAGGTATTAACCTGCAATTAAAAGACCAGTTTCCGCTAAGTACCAACAAGGAAATAGAAGTAGAATTGGTAGAAGTAAGCGGCGGATCGGTAAACAATGACATTGGTGTCCTAAACTGGCAACTGGCCATCCCTTCGGGCGAAAGCAAAAAAGTAAAGTTTACCTACACGGTTAAATACCCCAAGGATAAAACATTGAATTTGAATTAGGGGTATTTTAGGGTTGCCCACCTTTTGAAAGTTGGCAAACCTGGGTGTATTTCAAATCATCGCTTTTATTGTTTTGTATTTATAAAAAGCTTCAATAAGTGATTGTAAAAGACCTACCCCCTAACCCCCTCCGAGGAGGTAATATGCGTACACATCTTTTAATAAAAGATTTAACCATAATGCATAATTCCCCCTATATGGGGGTATAATTCCCCGTATATGGGGGCATATTTCTCCCATATAGGATTGTATTTTTCAATATCCCGTAAATTATCCCCAATTTTACACTATATGGCTCCCTTTGTCATAGTCGGCCCCATAACGAACCGGATGTCCTAGCATACGTCCTTAGCCTCGTGGCAATATTTTTAACATCAAAATAAAAAAGTTGTAATATGTACATTTCCCACTCAAAAAAACACTCACTTTTCACTCACAAATCACTCACTTTTCACTCACAAAACACTCACAAATCACTCATTTTTCACTCATAAAACACTCATAAAACACTCACAAATCACTCACTTATAAAAAACATAAAATACTGTATTTCAATGAGTTACGTTCAAATAAGGTCTAAAGTTTAAAATCAGGGGCAAAATGCCCTCCCAAAAAAAGGGTGGCAATACCTCCAAAAAAGGGTATAAAAAAGATGTGTTCGCCTAGTATCGCCTCTCAGGGTTACAGTAGATATAGCTATTTTAGGATAAACAAATAGTGAAGTTTTGAAATGCAGCCGCAACCCTTGCCATTAGGCGGGCTTGTTGTACTATTGCCAAGAAGCCACAAAAAAGCGCAGCAACATTAAGAAAAAGAAGAAAGATTAAATGAGCATCATTTACCACGATAGCACTTACCTGAAAAACAATCCTACTTGGCATGAGGAAGATGCCCCTTTTAAAGGAGGCAAAATTGAAGAATTACTTAAAAAGCATCCTATCCATTTCAATACCGTATGCGAGGTAGGCTGTGGAAGTGGGGAAATATTGCTACAGCTTGCCCAGAAATACCCTACCGCTACCCAGTTTTTTGGTTTTGATATTTCAAGCGATGCCATTGCTATTGCCAGCAGAAAAGCAACAAACAAGATACAGTTTGAACAAAAAGACATAACACTGGCTGGCGACACCTCTTTTTTCGACTTGCTGCTGGTAATAGACGTGATAGAACACTTGGATGATTATTTTAGTTTTTTAACTAGCATTGCCCCTAAAAGCAAATACACTATTTTCCACATCCCACTCGATATGTGCGTATGGTCTTTGTTCAGGGAGGAAATGCTGATAGAATCTAAAAAAAGGGTGGGGCATATCCATAATTTTACCGAAGGGTTTATAGAAAGTATCCTGATGGACAAAGGGTTTAAAATAATAGATAAACTATATACGGAGCCTACTTTTACCACTGTTTCCACCAAGCAAAAAATAGCTAACCTTGCAAGGAAGCTGTTGTTCAGCCTGCATAAAAAGTTCTGCACAAAAACCATTGGTGGCTATTCCATATTATTATTGACAGAAAACAATGCCTTTGTATAAATTCGCCAGCAAGCTATTCTACCACAAGGTACACAAGGAATAAGAAACACAAGGCACACAAGGGATGGTATATAAAAGATACTAGGAATTTGGACAATTCATAAGTTGTATATCAGCGTTTCTGAGTAGCCATGCGCCATTTAGACATAACATGCCACTCCTAAGTATCCCGAATTTTACTTAGTGCCCTTTGTGTAAATCCTTTGTGTGCCTTGTGGTTAAATTTAGTCTACCCGTATTTTAATTATTTAAGCGAAGCGCTGATTAATATGTTTATTGATATTGCATACTTTATTTTGTTGCTGTTTGCCCTATACAAGGGTTTCAACAGGGGGTTTATTGTTGCTATATTTTCTTACGCAGGAATGCTAATCGGATTGGCTGCGGCCATAAAGCTATCTGCCGTTGTGGCAATATGGCTGAAAACTGGCACGCATATCAATGCTGCTTGGCTGCCGTTCCTTTCTTTTATTTTGGTAATGGTGGGTGTAATTGCACTTGTGCGGCTTGCGGCGGGGCTTTTGCAGAAGACGGTGGAGTTGATGTTGATGGGCTGGCTGAACAAGGCAGGCGGCATATTGTTGTATTTCTCATTATATACCACTATATTTAGTGTGGTTTTGTTTTATGCCGTGCAGTTAAATGTGTTTACAGATAGCATTTTACACGCTTCAAAATGTTATGCTTTTGTGCAGCCTTGGGCACCGGTAGCTATTAATGGGATAGCAAAAGTTTTCCCAGTTTTCAGGGATATGTTCACGGCGTTGGAAGGGTATTTTGAAGCCGCTTCAAAAAAAATATAGCCAAAAGCAAGTATCCTATTTGTTAAAAAAAAGTTTACAAGGCACTGCTAAGTATTTAGCAGCATTCAATTGCTCTATTTTGCGTTTATTTGTACCTATTGCAGATAAACACAAAATGTTTATTTAAGAAAATAGTACATGGATTATACGGTTAAACAACAAGACAAATATAAATTCATAGAAGAAGGCGAGGGCGAGCCATTGCTATTGCTGCACGGTCTGTTTGGTGCCTTGAGTAATTTCAGGGATTTAATTGAATTTTTCAAGAAAAAGTACAGGGTAATAGTTCCTTTGTTGCCTTTGCTTGAACTGGATATTTTCCATACTACAGTAAGTGGGCTAGAAAAACACGTAAACGGCTTTATTGATTTAAGGGGTTACAACAATATCCATTTGCTAGGCAACTCCCTAGGTGGGCATATTGCCTTGACACATATTTTAAGACACCCAGAAAAAATTAAAACATTAACCCTTACGGGAAGTTCTGGCTTGTTTGAAAACGGGATGGGAGACAGCTACCCCAAGCGAGGCGATTACGAATACATTAAAAAGAAAGCACAGCTTACTTTTTACGACCCCAACTTAGCAGATCAAGCGTTAGTAGACGAGGTTTTTGAAATTACCAACAACCGCCTTAAAGTGATTAAGATTATTGCCTTGGCCAAAAGTGCCATCCGCAGCAACCTCAATGAGGAACTGAACCAGATAAAGCAGCCCACTTTGCTGATATGGGGCAATAACGATACCATAACCCCCCCCTTTGTAGGGCGGGAGTTCAACAAGTTGATACCCAATAGCGAATTATATTTTATAGACAAATGCGGCCATGCGCCCATGATGGAAGTACCGAGTGAGTTTAATGAAATATTGTATAATTTCCTAGTAAAGTTCAAGGTTTAAGAATAGTTGTTGAGAATGGGAATTTTTTATGCCCCAATAACACAGAGGATAAGTAAATGCGTATCTGAATAGTAGGGATACTATTTAGTAAAAGGATTATATTAGGTTATAAATTAATTATTTAATCGCATAACATTATGTTAGTTGCAGCATTGATACAAACAGATTACCCCAGCCTTCAGTTGCAGGACAAGGTATCTTTTGCTTTGCAATTGATGGATGATTATGAAATAACGCAACTACCTGTAGTTGTGAAAGAAAATTTCACAGGCATCATTGCAAAAGACGATTTGCTAGATGCCGATGAAGATGCTACACTTGCCAGCTTGCAACACCAATTTATAGATACCAGTGTAAAAAAAGAAGCATTTTTCTTAACGGCGTTGAAAGCCATGGTAGAAAACAGCAGTTCGCTTGTGGCAGTGGTAAACGAAACAAAAGAATACCAAGGCATTATTACCTCGCAGGTTTTGCTGGAGCAATTGTCAAAGTACTTGGGCAATGATGAACCAGGTGCAGTTATTGTGCTGGAAGTAGAAAGGCGCAACTATTCTTTTGGCGAAATTAGCCGGCTAGTAGAAACCAACGATGCCTATATTACCCAACTGAATACTTATACAGAAGCAGATACTGGGTTGGTAATAGTGTCTGTAAAAATAAACAAGCTGGAAATAAGCGATATTATTGCTACCTTCCAACGGTACGATTATGTAGTGAGGTATTATTTTGGTGAAGAACTATATGCCAATGAGCTAAAGGAAAATTACAATCACCTGATGGCATACCTAAATTTATAGTTAGGAATTATGAGTTATGAATTATAAGTCTTTAATTCTTAATTCCTAATTCCTAATTCTTAATTCCTAATTAAAAAGATGTGCTATTGGTTACGAATATGTCTGTTGTTGATGGTATGCAATGCTACAATAGGCATGGCACAAACACACATTACCGATATATTGCCGCCATTTGCCCCCATAGCCGACTCTTCTTTGCCAAAAACTGATGGCGTATTGATTGCCGACATTATAATAAAAGGCAACAAACGCACAAAACCATACATCATCCTTCGGGAAATGACCCTTAAAAAAGGAGACCTTATTTCCGCATCGGCATTATCAAAGCAGATAGAAATTAGCCGGAACCAAGTATTCAACACAGCTTTATTCATTGACGTTGCTATTACAGTAACCAGTAAACTGGGCGATATTATCACTTTGAAAATAGACGTGAAAGAGCGTTGGTATTTTTTTCCTGTGCCTTATTTTAAATTGGCTGACCGCAATTTTAACCAATGGTGGCAAAATGAAAACCATAGCCTAGACAGGGTGAACTTTGGGCTTAAATTCACGCAATACAACCTTAGTGGCAACAACGACGGTCTGGACGTTTGGCTTATTACCGGTTATAGTAGGCAATTGAAATTGCGGTACAATCTTCCTTTTTTTGAAAAAACCCTAAAACATGGGCTTAATGTAGGATATGGCTACACTACCCAAAAAGAAGTAAACGACTCTACTAGTTTCGACAAGCAGATATTCCTAAAATCGGCACGGTTTATACGCACGTTCAACCGGCTAGATGTTTCGTATGCCTATAGGCCCGATCAGCATTGGGCCCATTTTGTTACCGTTGCCCTTACAAACGAATGGCTGGCCGACTCGGTAGTAAAAGCAGCTCCTAATTATTTCCCCCAAAGAAGGGGCGACATACAATATTTAGACTTTAGTTACAGCTTCCGCTACCAAAACCTTGACTATTTTGCTTACCCTACAAAAGGATATACCTACGAGGGGTATATTTATAAAAGAGGGCTTGACGAAGTAACAAACTTGTGGCAAGTGGGGTTAAGTGGCTTGTATGCGCACCCAGTTTGGAAAAAAGCCTTTGTAAAATTTTCTGCGGCCGCTACTTTTAAAAGGCCCAACACCAACTATTTCTTCAACAAGCGCTTGTTTGGCTATAACGATTTTGCGCTTAGGGGGTTGGAGTATTATGTTGTTGATGGCGACAAGGGCGTGCTTGCCAGGGCTACTTTGCTCCAGGAAGTATTGAAATATAAGTTTAATACGCACTTGCACAGCAAAACCTATGACAAGATTCCTTTTCGGTATTATTTAAAAATATATGCCGATGCTGGCTATGCGCACAATACATTCGCTGGCAACAGTATATTGGCCAATAAATTGATGTACACCTACGGCATTGGGCTGGATGTGGTATCTATATACGATTTTGTATTCCGGTTCGAGCTTAGTTTTAACCAATTGGGAACGCAAGGGCTATATTTACACACGAAGTAGTGAGTTGTTTTAAGTTTTGTGTTTTAAGTTTTGTGTTTTAAGTTTTGTGTTCATAACGCCATAACTTAAAACCTAAAACACAAAACTTAAAACAACCTCTACGTTTTTGGACCAAAAATTTTAATCCATGAGAGTTGCTTTATATAGCAGGGGTTTAGATCACGAGCAAGAAGCCCCTTTATTGATTTTATTGGAAGAACTGGCCAAGCACAAAGTGGATGTTTTGGTATTCAGGTCGCTGCTTAGCCAATACAATTTGCCAAGTGCTTTACTAGAAAACGTGGTGCCGTTCGATGGCTACGAAGACCTAGATAGCGGTATTGATTGTTTTATCACGCTCGGAGGCGATGGTACCATCCTAGATGCTACTACCATTGTAAGGGAAAAAAGGATACCGTTGCTGGGAATTAATTTTGGGAGGCTAGGCTTTTTGGCAAACATTAGCAAAGATGAACTGGCGGTTGCAGTGGATGCCATTGTAAACCGGACTTTTATACCCGATAAACGCTCCCTTATCCATTTAGATGCAAGTGTGCCTTTGTTTGGCGACAGCCCTTTTGCCTTGAACGAATTTGCCATACACAAGCGAGACACGGCGCCAATGATTAAGATACATACTTATTTGAACGGCGAATTTTTAAATACCTTTTGGGCAGATGGCTTAATTGTTTCTACGCCCACAGGCTCCACTGGTTATAGTATGAGCTGTACTGGGCCTATAGTTTTCCCCGATTCTAGGAACTTTGTCATCACCCCTGTTGCGCCCCACAACCTGAATGTACGAAGCATTGTAGTTGCAGATACCAGCATTATTTCATTTGAGATAGAAAGCAGGGTAGACCAGTTTATTTGCGCCTTGGATGCACGGCGCGAAATAGTGGACAAGAACATACAACTGGCAGTGAGAAAAGAAACTTTCGATGCCAATTTAATAAAGCTTAGCGAAAACACTTTCCTTTCTACTTTAAGGGAGAAACTTACTTGGGGAATGGATAAAAGGAATTAGTTATTTCTGTATAATTACCCTCGTACCAATAGGTATCATTTTAAACAACTCGTCCATATACTCGTTCTTGGTGCTGATGCAGCCTTGTGTCCAGTTTTGGAACTGGTCTATTGCAAAGTCTTCATGTGGCCAAGTGCCATGGATGCCTATTGCGCCTCCAAGCTTGCCATTCGCAGGTATTATGCCCTTTGCTTTGCGCTCGTTAAATTTTTGGATGTCTTCCTCCCTTGGGTAATCCAAACCCAAATAAGAGTCCCATTTGGGATGCGGCTTCTTTACCACTATGTGAAAAGTGCCTTCGGGCGTGCGGCGATCCCCCTCGGTTAATTTATCCCCTTGATCGTTATTCCCAAAAACGCATGGGTAAGTTACCTGCCAGTTATTGTCGGCATCGTAAACCATTAAGTTATAGTCGCTTTTGTCTATTACAATATAGTACCCATCTTTTTTAGCTGGCCTTTTAAAAGATGTACATACTACCAGTACCAGCACCAGTAATAAGCATGAAAAACGTTGAAACATACTATATATCAATTTTTTAAATGAAACTTTAAAATAAGGAGGGGAGGTACTTAAGGCAGTGTGTAGCTGGCATTTGCTGTCGGATACTTCTATATTTTGCAAATACCAAAAACACTGCAAAGCAATAAGTTTCCCTTCAATAGCACACTAATCAATAACCATGCACTATCTATGCGAAGTTACTCATTTTTCTAAAAAAATATATACAGTTGGTTAAAGTTTACGGCATATTTTCCACAAACGGCAAATTAACATACATCCTTATATTTGCCGTCTTATGGGCAAACCTGTTTTAAATACCGTGCTTTCTCCACGGTTGCTGAATTTGTACGATTGTGCCGATACAATTGTTGTTGTTATTGATGTTTTTAGGGCTACTTCTACTATTGCCACCGCCTTGTACAATGGTGCTGCACGCATTATCCCAGTGGATACAGTGGAAAAATGTATTGCCATAGGCGCCCAAACAAAAGGCATCACGGCGGGCGAGCGTGATGGTAAGATAATAGAAGGCTTGCAATACGGCAATTCCCCGGCAGAATACCCGCCAGAATTTATTAAAGGCAAGACATTGGTACTCACCACTACCAATGGTACAAAATTGTTGCACATGGCTTTGCAAGCAGGGGCATCAAAAGTTGTTACAGGCTCGTTCCCAAATCTTTCTGCTGTTTGCAACTTCCTTATAGCCGAGAAGAAAAATGTTTTGTTGGGTTGTTCTGGCTGGAAAGACAAGTTTAACTTAGAAGATACCCTGTTTGCAGGGGCGGTGATAAATAAAGTAAAAGAACATTTTGAAATACATTGCGACAGCAGCTTGATGGCCGAGGAAATGTATATGCAGCACCAGCACGATATGCTTTCTTATATACGCAAACTAACCCACTGGCACCGCTTACAAAAATTTGGATTAGAGAAAGATTTGGAGTATTGCATATCCATAGATGTTGCCAACGTGCTGCCATTTTACAAAAATGGGGATTTGGTGGTAACCCCATAACCCCTAAAACGGGCAGAAAACCTTCTCACCCTATACCTACCCCTCCTTACCTATTTGCCTTGCTTCTTATGATAAAATACAAAATACATCCCTAGGAACAGGAACATCAACAATATGCCCGTAATAGCGGCGGCTGGCTTGTCAATAACTACTGCCGTGGCTATAAACAAATATGCAATTACAAAAACAACGCATAACACTGGGGTTATATGCTTTGCAATACCAGTAACATTTTCATTACCTTGTTTCCATTTTCTTAGTATAAGCAATGTGGCAGCCGATGTGCAAAAACCTATGCAGTCTAAAAAAATACTAAAACTAAGTACGTCGTCAACGCCCTTGCCAAAAAAGGCAACCACAATTGCCGTAAGGGCAAACGCCGTCAAGCCCGGTATCATTACATCTGTTTTCGGGTTCTTGTAAGCAAATATCTTCGGAAACACATTGTCTTTGCTCATGGCGTACATTACACGGGGGTTGCTTAGCAGCGACACATTCACATAAGCCAATACGCTTAAAAACATACATGCATCAAACACTTTGCCGCCCGCTTTTCCAAACCATGTCTCGCAAAGCAATGCACCTATGGCAGTGGCATTCTTCATTTTATCGAAGCCAATCACTTTTACATAAGCATAGCTAATAGCAAGGTACAAAAACAGCACAATGAGTATGCCCGTAACAATGCCCTTTTGCAAGGTAGCAGATGATGTTTCTCCGCCAAAATTGATGGTTTGCTGGTAGCCCCCATAGGTAAAAAAAACAGACACAAGGCTTACCATCAATAACAGGCCTGTGTTGTGGCCATTGTAAACATATATCTTGCCACTCGTATTATACCCATGCGGCTCTACAGTTAGCCCTGTAAAGCAAGCCGAGATAAGCAGCACAATCAACCCTATTTTGGCCACCATCAACAGGTTTTGTGTGCGGCTGCTGGTATGTAGCCCCAATAAGTTTACCGCATAAAACAATGCAATGGGCACAATAGCTACCAATATAGTAAACGCCTCGCTTTGCGGCCTGCCAAACAAAAGGTCGCTTACATAATCAGATCCTATCAAAGCCACAACCGATATGGAAGCGGCATTGCTAATTAATATAAGCACATTTACCGTGAACCCAATAGATGGATGGTAGCATTGGGCAAAAATTTTGTAATAGCCGCCTATTGCTGGTAGCCGCAAGCCTATTTCGGCATAAGTCAATGCCCCAAACAAGGCAATAATGCCCCCAATTACCCATGCTGCAAAAAAAATAGCAGGCGTGCCAGCTTTAGCGGCAATGGTAGCAGGCGTTTTAAAAATGCCCATGCCTATTACTAGGCTTATCACAATCATGGTAAGGCTAAAGCGGTTCAGTTGTTGTTTACTCATGGACAATAAAAATGGTGAATAGGCTGAAAGTAAGCAAAAAGTAGTTCAAGATACGGGGATACATAAAAGTTTATCATACAACTGGCCTTTTCGATTTGGCAACTTTCCAAAAGTTGCCAAATCTATCAGATTAATTAACGCCTAAGTTGTTTCTTTGCCACTATGTACATCTTCATAGGCATTACTTATTTTTTGTTTTTATTATATGCTGCCGTTATGCTCATGTACAGGCATTGGTTTATAAAACTTAGCCCCTTTGAACCAAAAGCAATTCACATCCCCAATACTTCTTTTAGTATTATTATCCCTGCCAGGAACGAAGCCGATAATATTGGGTTATTGCTACAATCGATTATTAACCAAAATTACCCTGCAAATCTTTGGGAAGTAATTGTAATAGATGATTTTTCTACCGATGCAACGGCACAGATTGTTGGCGAGATGGGCAATACATTCCCCAATATCCATTTGATAGAATTGGCTAAGCAACCCCAAGTAGGCAAACTAAATGCCTACAAGAAGAAAGCAATAGAAACGGGCATTGGCATTGCAAAAAATAACTGGATAATGACCACCGATGCTGACTGTGTGGTTGGCAAGGAATGGTTAAGTACTTACGATGCTTATATACAAGAGAACAACCCAGTGTTTGTAGGTGGGCCAGTTGCGTTTACCAATGATGGTTCGGTGCTGCAAACGTTCCAGTGTATCGATTTTATGGCTTTGCAAGGAATTACGGCAGCAGCAGCATCCACAGGCACGCACTCCATGAGCAACGGTGCCAACCTAGCCTACAAAAAAGAAACATTTATTGCCGTGGATGGGTTTAAAGGCATAGACGACATAGCTAGCGGCGATGATATGCTGCTGATGAACAAGATAAAACAAGCATTTCCTAAAAAAATGGGCTATGTGTTTAGTGCAAAAGCTATTGTATATACCGCACCTATGCAAACCCTCAATAGCTTTTTGAACCAACGGATAAGGTGGGCCAGCAAAACAAATAAATACAAAGAAGCAAGCGTGATAGTAGTATTATGGATGGTGCTGCTATTAAACATCAGCTTGGTGCTAATGCCCTTCTTATCTGTTTTTTTTCCCCCTATGCTTGGCTTTTGGCTACTGCTCATGATATTGAAAACATGGGTTGAAGCAAGTTTTGCTGTGCATATCGCAGCCTTTTTTTCTATCCCTTTGCATTGGAAAGATAGCTTGCTGCAGGTGCCGCACATACTTTACACCAGCCTTGCCGGCTGCTTTGGTATATTGGGCAAATACCAATGGAAGGATAGGAAGGTGCAATAGAATAACATTTCCTCTAGGTAGTAGGGATTAAGGCATTTAGGGGATTATTTGTAAAAAACGGTAACTAATATTATTCTTTTGCCAAAACTTTGCTGTCATCAGGCCACCAAGCGTAAAGAATTGTGCAAACCAGTGCAAAAAGAATGATGGGTAACAACAATAAATGCTTCATAAACGATAATTTTTATGATTTTAAGTATGTAGATGCCATTTTCTATGCCACGTTTAAAACACG